>JBCBIE010000022.1:0-80484 GCA_038524995.1 Cyanobacteria bacterium J06621_8 | reverse complement strand
TATTATGCCCTTGTCCTAAAGGATATATTATGCCCTTGTCCTAAAGGATACCGCTCCGCATATGGTACCGCTCCGCATATTGGGCGGGTTCCCCTCGGTGCGCGTTCCCTTGCGCCTGACGGCGTCCTAAAGGATATATTATGCCCTTGTGGTACCGCTTCGCATAACGCGGGGTCGTTTATGCCCGAATGGGTGCACCGCTTGAAGCAACTGCTGAACCCTTTAGGGGGTCGCTCGTCAATAGACCTCTTGCATAAATAATTTAATGAATAAGTCAAAGCTATTTTTAAAAAGCTATTTAAAGAATTTCAGATAATTGCTGGAACCGCTAAGATTCGTATTCGTGCAAGAGGTCTAATGTTAAATGTTAAACGCTGATGGCAATGCGAAACCCAAAGGCATCTGAGCGAGAATTAGGAGCAGATTTAAGACGCTGTGCCGAGCGACAAGAACCAGCAAAGTGCAGCCAAGAACCACCTCGTAAGACTCGTAAATTTTTTGGCTTATTACTAACCCACGCACTGCCATCTGCTGGCGCATTTTCGTAGTTACCATGCCAAGTATCAGCACACCATTCCGCCACATTACCGTGCAAATCGTACAGTCCAAAGGGATTAGGAGTAAAGCGATTCACGTCCGTAGTTTGCTGGCGGTTTTCTCCCGTAGCCCCAGAACCATAGACATCTTCGCCATTATAGTTAGCGAACTCAGTGTTGATAGTCTGACCAAAATGAAACGGGGACTGGGTTTTACCGCGACAGGCGTACTCCCACTCGGCTTCTGTTGGCAGTCGAAATTCCCGACCGATTAACTGGGAAAGCCGCTCACAAAAATGGGTACAATCCGACCAAGATACTTTTTCTACTGGCTTATTGCTGCTCATAACGTCTGCTTCAGCAAAGCGGGAGGGGTTAGAACCCATGACAGCCCACCACTGAGCTTGAGTAATGGGATATTTACCGAGCATAAAAGGACGAATCGTTACTGAATGGGTCGGAGATTCTTCTACTTCTCGCTCAGATTCGGTTTCTGGTGACCCCATGATAAACTTCCCCCCTGGAATGCCGATCAGATCAAGGGTGATATTGTGACCTAAGTCTAAAGTTATATACTTAGCTTTTCCTTGATGACGACGGGTCGATATGCTGACGGTTTGCCCCAGAATTAGGCAGGGATCATCGGCGATCGTAGTAAACTCAAACTCCATGACCTGTAAATCTAATAATTTATTGCCACCTGGGTTGCCTTGCCGTCTTGGTGGTTGCTTGGGGATGCTTGGTTTACTGGGTCTTCTAGATACTGCTTTGGGGACAGAAATACCTGGGCTAATTTCTCCTGTAAGAGCCTGCATCACCTCCCGTGCTGACTGGAAACGACGCTTGGTGGCGCCTTCTACTAGCTTATCCAGGACATGGCTTAATTCGTAGTCAACTTCATTATCCCGCAGCTGCGATCGCCAGATCCATTCTCCTTCAGCAGTATCAAATAAGTCTGTGGGGTCAATTCCCGTCAGGAGATGCAGACAGGTAGCCCCCAGGCTATAGAGATCGCTGGCAAATTTAGCTTTCCCTGCAGCCTGTTCGGGGGCAATATAAGAGACTGAACCAATGATTGTCCCTGTTTGAGAAACATCAGCGGCGATCGCCTCTTTGGCAGCACCAAAATCTACGAGAACTAGCTTATTATCTTGCTTTCTCCTGATAATATTTTCTGGTTTAATGTCTCGATGAATTACGTTATTATCGTGAACAAATTTAAGAACTGATAATAAATCATCTAATAGTTCTTTGATTTGCTCTTGGCTAAAAATACCAGTATTTTTCAACTCTTTTAGTAAGTCTTGCCCATCGACAAACTCCTGGATTAAATACTTGCGTTCTTCCTGATCAAAAAAAGCTAATAATTCCGGTATCTGTTTATGTTGACCTAATTCATCTAATCGAGCAGCCTCCCTTTCAAACAGTTCAGTCGCCTTTTTAATTGCTTTAGCGCCCTTGACTTCTGGCAAAAATTGTTTGATTACGCACCGTGGTTTAGAGGGCTTAAATTCATCAATAGCTAAAAAAGTTCTGCCAAAACCACCCTGACCAAGAAGAGCAACCGCGCGATAACGATTCATCAGTAATAGCTGACTTCCACAGTGTTCGCATAATTCTGCATGATCTAAATTGACCTGAAGACAATCTGGATTAAGGCACTGACTAATCATTATAAATTAACCAAATATTCGTCTTCAATTATAAGCTGGAGCAAATAATTATTCTTGGTAGTCAATGCCGTGTTTTTACGATCAATTAAGATTAAGCTAGGCGATTTACCAGTAATTTTACAGGGCTTTAAAGATTAATTTTTTGTAGTCCGTCACGGGGATTATCAGTGCGTAGCTCACGAATTTTTTCGTAATACTCTTTGATTTGAGGGCTAACTTCCTTGGGCGTAGCAATCAGAATCTTGACTAACTGATCTGTTCTCTGACCACCAGGAGACGACCATCCTTTGCTGCGTAGACGTAATACCTGACCCGATCTAATCCCTGGGGGCACTTTCATACTTACTTTTCCTTCAGGAGTAGGAACATTGATTGATGCCCCTAAAACTGCCTCATCAGGAGTGATTGCTATTTCACAAACTAAGTTATCACCCTCAAAATCAAAGAAAGGATGAGGACTTAATTGAACATTAAGGTAGAGATCTCCCCTCGGCTGGCTGTAGGAACTACTTTTTCCTTTCCCTGCCAAACGAATCCGAGAACCCTGTTTTACCCCAGCAGGAATGCGCACTTCCAGAGTTTCTCCATTAATAACAAAACGTTTAACTGCTCCCCGAAAAGCCTCAGCAAACGTAAGATTAATCGTAGCTTCGCTATCTGCCGCTGATTTTGAGGAAGCTCCCGTAAAATCAGGAGAATTACGACTATTGGTTTGCCTGTATTTTGGCGATTTTTGTGTCTTACTGCCACTACTGCCTGGGGCTGAAAAGCGACCTAAAAGCTCATTGATAAATTCTTCAAAGTTACCGTACTGACTAAAATCGGTACTGTTAAAGTCAACCTTCGTGTTCGGACTGTAGCGATTGCTAGGGTAACCTGTATTATTGCTCTGCTGCCAGTACTGACCAAAGCGATCATATTGCGCCCTTTTATCTTCATCTGAAAGTACGTCATATGCTTCGCTGATTTCTTTGAATTTTGCTTCAGCCGCTTTATTCCCCTGATTGCGGTCAGGATGATATTTTAGAGCTAACTTACGAAACTTCTTTTTTATTTCATCAGACGATGCTGATTTATTAACCCCTAAAATAGCGTAGTAATCTTTAAATTCAGTAGAAGACATTGAGAATTATTGCATAAGTGAGGTTAGCTAACCAAGTCGACGCCAGTCTCGTGACAAAAGCACAAGGTACTGCTGACCTTAGTTTCCTTAAATCGAACAGCAAAGATCGTGGCTTAGTGAGCTCAACTCAAGTTTAACTCCATAATTGCTAATTAATAACTAAGTAGGTCGGTATAAATAAAATTAATTTGTTAAAACTGTTAGTCGTTAGTTGTTAGTCGTTAGTGGCAATAGCTGTAACTGAATTTGTATTTCTTAACCTATATGACTTTATTTTGCCCTACTTGCTTAACCTATGAATGCGGTCAACATTAAACCATCGTAAAAGTACATGAAGCACCAAAAAAAACGATGATTTAAAGTTTATCTTAAAGACCAGTGGTTAGCTGTTAGTTAACTGTCTACTAACCACTAACCAATTAGAAATTAAATTACCGTATTGTCAGCAATAGAGGCATTTTTGAGAATGACTACGATTCCACTACGTATATAAAAGCCCAACTCCTCTTTTTGAGATTCTTCCACACGGTCTTTATTAAGAATCTGGACATTGCGACCAATGCGCGCATTTTTATCCACAATAGCACGGCGAACCGTTGAACCTTCCCCAATTCCGACTGGAATCCCTCCATTCTGCAAGCCAGAGTTTCTTTCCGCAAAGGGTTCGTAATAGTCTGCCCCCATGATTAGGCTATCCTCAATAGTGCAGTTAGCTTCAACCCTAGTTCTAACGCCAATTACAGAATGATTAATATGACAGTTCTTGAGAATACATCCTTCGCCAATCATTGATTCGCTTACCTGGCAATCAAGGAGCTTGGTTGGCGGTAAATATCGAGAACGGGTATAGATAGGGGCAGTCTCATCATAAAAACTGAAATCTGGTCTAGGTTGTTTAGTTAAGGCTAAATTTGCTTCATAAAAAGATTCAATCGTTCCAATATCTTCCCAATAGCCTTTAAATAAATAAGCCTGGAGATTATGATTTTGAGCAGCTCCTGGAATAATTTGATTTCCAAAATCATGCTGCCCTATATTTTTCTCTAATAGATTGACTAAAACCTCTTTTTTAAAAACATAGATCCCCATCGAAGCTATAAAAGGACTTTTCCTCGCTTCCTCTGATGTTAAACCTAAGATAGAGGTGTCAACCTCCATTTTTTTCAAATCTTCCCCCTTTGGTTTTTCCGAAAAATCGATAATCCGACCCTGACTATCAATCTTCATTAAACCAAAGCTAGATGCCCGTTTATGGTCAATTGGCACCACGGACAAGGTAATATCTGCCTTAGTTTGACGATGATGAAGAATAAATTTACTATAGTCCATGCGATATAGGTGATCACCAGAAAGAATGATCACTTCGTCTACATCCCAGGACTTAATCGACTCCAGATATTGGCGGACGGCATCAGCCGTGCCCTGGAACCAATCAGGATTATCCTTAGTCTGCTGTGCTGATAGCACCTCTACAAATCCTTCCCTAAACCCAGAAAAGTTATAGCTGCGATTTAGATGTCGATTAAGAGATGCAGAATTAAATTGTGTTAAAACATATATTTTAAGAATCTCGGAATTGATGCAGTTACTGATGGGAATATCGATCAGACGATACTTACTTGCTAAGGGAACTGCTGGTTTTGCCCTTAATTTAGTTAGGGGATACAGGCGAGTACCTGCACCGCCTCCCAAAATGATACCTAATACTCTTTTCACTTCTATAAAACCTCGTAGCTGCCTGTGCCTCTCAAGTTAAAGTTTATCTGAATGGGGGACAGATTCAGCAAAATCGTGGGGAAAAGGATCAGTTTTGCTAGAGTATTAGATGAATGTAATATCAGCCAAGATCCAATAGAACCTATTTTTTACTGGTATATGTCTTCAACCGAAACGTTTTTACCCCCAAAGCTAGCCAAGATTGTGGATCGTTTTCAACGACGTTCTGACCCCAAGCAAAAGTATAAGCAACTTTTATGGTACGCTCAAAAACTACCGACCATGGCAGAATCGGGCAAAACTGAAGAGAATAAAGTCAAGGGCTGTGTTTCCCAAGTGTATATTACTGCCAGTCTTGAGGATGGCACAGTTAAGTATGAGGGAGATTCTGATGCCCAGCTAGTTAGAGGACTAGTGGCATTTTTGATTGAGGGTATGGATGGTCTCTCCCCACAAGAAATCATCAAAATCAAGCCTGATTTTATTGAGGATACGGGATTAAAAGTTAGTCTTACTCCTTCTCGCGCCAATGGATTCTTCAATATTTTTCAAATGATGCAGAAGAAAGCCCTTGAGCTGCGTCAAAACTCAGCTAAATAGCTAAGAGTCTTTTGCTGGATGAAGACATAATTGAAACAGCCATATTGCCACGTGAAAGTTATTTTTAGTCTAACTTGTCACGGCTACTAACCCTTAGGCGCAGCCATCAACGATTCAAGCTTTTATGACTTTAGATTACGGAGCAAGCAGTCAAAGAACAGTAATTATCAATTAATAAATTAAGTTGTTATTTCCTTCTTTTTTTTAGATTAAAATTACAGTCTAAAAAATTTTTCTGTTTAACTCTCCATATTGAGCAATTTTTAATTATTGCCTATGAGCTGCTCATTAAATCAGCTAAAAAAATTAGCAGCAGCTCGGAACTTATCTTTTCGTTTTCTGCTCAGAAATTACGCGAGTACAAGACCAGCCAGTGGGTAAAGTAGAAGGCCAACCCATACGAACTGCCTCTGGACAAATGGTCATTACCGTAAGCTGACAGTCAATTAGCTGGAGTCCCTCCTTACTACATTGCTTTAAACTATGCTTAAGAATGGTGTCATCAATAAATTCAATCGTATTGTTGCACTGGATGCAGACTACGTGATGATGATGATGAGGATAAGGCTGATTTAATTCGTAGTGTTTATGACCTTCGGCAAGCTCTAGTTCTCGCAAAATTCCCATCCGAGCCATTAGTTTGACGCTACGATAGATTGTGGATAGGCTAATAGATTCGCCCTGTTCTTCCACTTGGGCATGTAATTCTTCTGCGCTTAGATGATCCCCTTTGGGTAAATTCTGAAACACATGGAGGATTTTTTCTCTTTGAGGGGTCATACGCCAACCCCTAGAATTCAATTCGGCTTTTAAGGAAGATGCTGTATAATTGACCATACCAGGTTCTTATTGATTGCTTGCTGCTTATTGACAATGATAGATTTTTTAAGCAACCTTTGCAATAAAGATTAGTTACATATATTATCCCAGGTCAGGTTTAATTATGATTTAGCTTTACTGGAATTATCTTGCGAGTAAGTGGTTTCTCCCTATATCTTGTGTACTAATTGTAGCAAATTAAGAAATTTATTCACTATTCACACACCATATATAGCGCCTTGTTTGTTGTTAAACGCTATGTGTAAAATAAGCGGAATATGATGCGGCGATCGCAATATCAATAAAAAAGCTGGCGATAAATGCCTTGACTGTTGAATTTTCAGGAGATATTACCAATTTAATAAGTTCGCGTCGCCTATGTGCCAAGGGTAGTTAAAATTTTTGATTCTAGGTTGATAAAGCACTGGGCACTTTTTTCCGCTCATCTGCTTCTTCATAGAATGGTAGAATTATAGCTAAAAGCATATTTACTTTAGCTAAGATTTAAGCAGTCATATCGTTAGTAACTTTAAGAATTTATTATGCCACGTACCCAGAGAAACGATAACTTTGTAGACAAAACTTTCACTGTCATGGCAGATATCATTCTCAAAGCTCTGCCGACTAATAAAAAATCGAAAGAAGCTTTTGCCTATTACCGTGATGGTATGTCGGCTCAGGGGGATGGTGAATATGCAGAAGCTTTAGAAAACTACGAAGAGGCGCTGACTCTAGAAGAAGACCCCAACGATCGCAGCTACATTCTCTACAATATGGGCTTAATTTATGCCAGTAATGGCGATATAGATAAGGCGATTGACCTCTACACTGAGGCGATTGAAATTAATCCTCGAATGCCCCAGGCTCTTAACAATGTTGCCGTACTCTACCATTACGAGGGAGAAAAAGCGAAAGAAGTGGGAGATGTGGAAAAAGCAGAGTCATACTATGATAAGGCGGCGGAATACTGGAAGCAGGCAATTAGAATTGCCCCCAATAACTACATGGAGGCTCAAAACTGGCTCAAAATAACAGGGCGCTCGGAGATGGACGTATTCTTTTAATTATTAATCTTACATAGCTAGCATTTATGATTGATCGCGCAGAAGTTAGGAAAGTAGCTAATCTTGCCAGGCTTAATATTACCGAAGCAGAGGAGGCAGAATTTACCACTCAACTTAACAGCATCCTGGAATATTTTGAGCAGTTAAGTGAATTAGATACTACTGATGTCCCACCCACAACGAGAGCAATTGAAACCAGCAATATTACCCGTGGCGATCGCTTGACTCCTTTTCCCTATAAAGACGAACTATTAAGCGCTGCACCTCAACAACAGGGAGAGTATTTTCGAGTGCCAAAAATTATGGGCTCTGAAGGTGACTAAAGGCGATCGCTTTAATAGAATATTTAACTTATTCTGGGTAATTCATATGGAAAAAATAATGGATTTCAAATAGAACAGACATATGTTCAGACATTCCTAATTCATACTAAGCGTCAATTATTCATTGGTAAAGCTAACTGCTGATTACGCTGATACTCTAAAAAATCCAACAGCCAATCTTTAAGATAGCGAGTCGCTCGACAATCATCTTCGTTATAACTAAGAATCAATTCAAGTAGACTACGGTCTTGGGTGGTGAGCCACTGATCGTACCAGCAGACAGACTGATCACCACTACCAGTGGTTTCTCGCCAATAGAAGCCAATCCAGTTAGCTAAAGCCTTGAGGGAGTAGCTTTCTACAGGGAAAATAACGGCGGAATTAACCCAATAATGCAGGTCTACTAATCGTTCTAAAACATCTTGGCGCTGCTGTTGAGGAGTGCCGTAAAGGCGGGATAAACGCTTAATAGCATCCACCTCATATTCCGAATAATGATAGATTGGTGCATCAGGATAAAGAGCAATAAAATCGAGAAATTCCTGCCAAACTTTTCCCTCATCCTCTAGTCTCTCTGCTAGGAAGGCATAAAATCGCTCCGTATTCGCCTCTCGATTCACCAATAAAACCCCCAGCAGATAATCAATACGGCGTTCAGGTTCAGCTTCAATATCAAAATAAAGTTCGATTGCACCACTGGGAATCGGCTGAGTGTTGATCAAATCAAAATTTGAACGTACCAGGGCACGATCGCTCTGGATCGAAGTAATTTGCTGCTTTAGCTGGCGCGCAATACCAACACCGAGAGTCTCACCGAGAATAGTTTCCGAAACGTTAATTAAAGATTTAATGCTGTTAACCCCCAACTGCTGTAGATATTCATAGCGTTTCGGGGTTACTCCTGGAACTAGAGAAAGATGCTGGGTCGATTTAGCTATGCCGTGGCAATAACCATGCCAATTACAGAGACTACAGCGCTGTCGCGAAATAAACACTTCTGGTTCTTGCTGCTGGGCTAACATCAACAGGCAATCCGCCACCGTTTCTTGCATTTTGCTCAACCATTGGGCTAAATTAACCTGGTGTTCGTCATGTTTTTTAAGCACAATCAGGGGAGATGAAGGAGGCTGTGACTGAATTACACTGAGAATTTGGGACTGAAATGTGGCAATGAGCTTATATTCAGGTTTTGCTTTCCGACCAAGTTTAATACTTATTGGTACATACTCCCAGTTGCCAAAAATAGACTCTCCAGGCTGCCTAATCAGTAAACTTGGTGCCGCATTAAAACTAATTTGCTCTAGCCAGTCTTGACTATGGTCAGAGAAAGTCTCAATCCAGATTGGTTGTGCTGCCCCTTGCCATTGGGCATAATTTGAGCTCAAAATCCCGCCAATAATAGAGTCTACTCCCTGCTGCATCAATTCCTGAGTCTGTTGTGAGTTAAGCCGCCAATTGCTGCGGGGTGCTGTGGGCTTTTGTGGTATCAGAGACTTCTGGCAAATATAGTTATTAATGTGGGCTTTATTTTCTCGTTTTAGCTTGCCCAGAAAATCTTTTTCGGGGTCTTTTTGTTGAGCATCACCATGTATTTCCAAAAAGGTGCGTCGATTGCAGCGTTTGTAATTTAGTAAAAGATGATCGGAGATTGTTATCATTTGCTTTTAGCCGTTAGCCATTAGCCGTTAGCTGTTAGCCCTTCGGGTTCGCCAGTTGCTCATCGGGGGAATTACATAAGCGTATCGCTGAATCTGAGATCATAAATTGCCGATATACTAACAATGGTTCGCCACAGAGCAAGATTCTAATTTATGACTTTAATTTATGACTAATAGTTTATCTAAAAAAAACCTTAAGGAACACCGTCAGCAATTTCCAGGATTAAAAAATAAATTTTACTTCAACTTTGGGGGACAGGGGGTATTGCCCCAAGCAGCACTCGATGCCATTATTGCTACCCATCAGTATATTCAGCAAAAGGGACCTTTTTCTGGGGGAATTAACGCTTGGTTGACGGAGCGAGTTAACTTACTGCGTAGAGCGATCTCCACAGAGTTAGGGACTACTCCGCAAACCATTACCATTACTGAAAACGTTACCGCAGGCTGCAATATTGCCCTCTGGGGGATTGACTGGCACCAGGGAGATCGCATTTTGATGACTGACTGCGAACATCCAGGAATTATTGCGGCGGTGGAAGAAATTTCCCGCCGTTTTGGGGTAGAGGTCAGTATTTGCCCCGTCATGGATACTTTAAACAACGGCGATCCTGTGGAAGTGATCCGCAATAGCCTGACGGAAAATACCCGCATAGTGGTTTTGAGTCACTTACTGTGGAATACAGGACAGGTCTTACCCTTAAAGGAAATTGCCCAAGCCTGTCATAATTTCCCCGCAGCTTCCAAGGTAAGGTTAATGGTTGATGCAGCGCAATCCGTTGGTTCCCTAGACTTAAATCTGCCTGAATTAGAAATTGACTATTATGCTTTTACAGGACATAAATGGCTTTGCGGACCTGGAGGGGTTGGTGGACTGTATATTAGCAAGTCAGCCTTTGCCGATCTAAATCCTACCTTTATTGGCTGGCGCGGTCTGGAACTTGACCCCCAGGGAAAGCCCATCGCCTGGAAACCAAACGGAGCGAAGTTTGAAGTGGCAACCTCTGCTTACTCCGAATACGAAGGCTTACGGACGGCGATCGCAGTTCATCAAGAGTGGGGCAGTACAGGCGATCGTTATCAAAAAATCTGTGAACTTAGTCAATATCTTTGGTCAGGGCTGAACCAAATTGAACGGGTAAGCTGCCTTAAGGTAACACCCCCAGAAGCAGGCTTAGTCTCTTTTCAAGTGTCAGATAGCGACCATAAACAGCTAGTAGATACTCTGGAAGCCCAAGGCTTTTTACTGAGGACTATTGCCGATCCTGACTGTATTCGCGCCTGCGTTCATTATCTAACCCTACCTGAAGAAATTGAGGCTTTATTAAAGGCGATTCGGAAAAATATTAATATCTCTTCCTAAAAAATTTCGTTTAGTTCCGCAATCAATCCAGGCACTAAAGTCTATTAAATTATCAGCAATGGCTCATAGCTTATGGCTTATAGCTTTATTTTATGTAGTCACCAAAACAGGACAGGATGCTAAGTTAATCACGCGGTTAGTTACACTTTCGGAGGCAGCTTCTTCTCGAAATCTCTGTGTTTTCTAAATAAAGCAAAAAAAAGACCGCCTCTCTTGAATATGAGACGATCTCTAATTGCTATTTAATTACCTTTCCTTTATTAATTGCTAAAAATTAATAATCAAAGTCGCCAGCACCTGCTGCCGCTTTATCCTTTTCTGGCTTATCAACTACGATACATTCTGTAGTCAGTACCATTCCTGCGATGGAACCAGCATTTTGTAGTGCGGAACGAGTAACCTTAGCAGGATCAACAATACCAGCCTCAAACATGTTGACGTACTCATTCTTAGCTGCATTGAAGCCAGTGCTTAGGTCTTTTTCCTTAACTCTTTCTGCAACCACGGCACCATTTTGACCTGCGTTAGCCGCAATCCTTTTTAAAGGAGCAGTCAAAGCACGAGCCACGATGGTTGCACCTGTTAAGCCTTCGTCCTTGAGGTTAGCATTTGCCCACTCTTCTAACCCAGGAGCTAGGTGAGCAAGGGTAGTGCCACCACCAGGAACAATGCCTTCCTCTACCGCCGCTTTGGTAGCGTTGATAGCATCTTCTAGACGTAACTTACGGTCTTTCATTTCGGTTTCGGTTGCGGCACCAACTTTAATTACTGCTACACCCCCAGAAAGCTTTGCTAAACGTTCCTGGAGCTTTTCTTGGTCGTAGGAAGACTCAGTAGCTTCAATTTGGCGGCGAATTTGTTCGCAACGGCTCTTAACCCCTGCTTCGTTACCTGCGGCAACAATAGTGGTGTTGTCTTTAGTGATGTCGATGCGGCGAGCACTGCCTAACATCTCCGCAGTTGCGGTCTCTAATTTTAGACCAGCATCTTCCGAAATTACCTGACCACCAGTTAAGACTGCAATATCTTCTAACATTGCTTTACGGCGATCGCCGAAACCAGGAGCCTTTACAGCAGCTACGTTCAATACACCTCGCAGACGGTTAACCACTAAAGTTGCCAGAGCTTCTTTTTCGATATCTTCGGCGATGATCATCAAAGGCTTACCCTGACGCGCCACCTTTTCCAGAATGGGGACAAGATCCTGTACCAGATTGATTTTCTTATCGGTGATTAAAATTGCAGGCTCGTCTAACGCCGCTTCCATCCGCTCGGTGTCAGTGACGAAGTAAGGAGAAATATAGCCTTTATCAAAGCGCATCCCTTCAGTAATTTCTAGCTCAGTAGTCATGGACTTACCTTCTTCGAGGGAAATTACCCCTTCTTTACCCACCTTATCCATCGCTAGGGCAATCATGTTGCCGACTTCCTCGTCGTTACCAGCAGAAATTGTCCCTACCTGAGCGATCGCCTTAGAGTCTCCCACAGGCTGCGCCTGCTCTTCAATCTTACCGACGAGATACTCAACTGCTTTATCAATACCACGCTTGATGGCAATGGGGTTAGCCCCTGCTGCCACGTTACGCAAACCTTCCTTAACAATGGCGTGAGCCAAGACAGTCGCCGTAGTAGTTCCATCACCAGCAACATCATTAGTTTTGGAAGCCGCTTGACGAATTAAGGATACCCCTGTATTTTCGATATGATCTTCTAATTCAATTTCTTTGGCGATGGTTACCCCATCATTAACAATTTGGGGCGCGCCAAATTTTTTTTCGAGTACAACGTTGCGACCTTTAGGACCGAGGGTAACAGCTACCGCTTCGGCTAATAAGTCAATCCCCTTCTCTAATGCCCGACGCGCTTCGTCGTTATAAATGATTGATTTAGCCATATACTTAACTTGCCTTCTATGAATGATAAACAGTAAACAGATTGCATTAATGCTGTGGAATTATTACCAGGACTCAGCGCAACGTAACGCAGCCAAAATTCTCCCAGCAAATTCTCCAGGCAAATTTAAGAAACTGCCGCTAAGATATCTTTCTCTGATAGCAAGACATATTCCTCGCCACCAAGCTTAATATCCGTACCTGCATATTTAGAATAAAGAACCTTATCTCCCACCTTGACCTCTAAGGGAGTATAGCCACCATCATCTTTTGCCTTGCCAGGTCCAACTCCTACTACTTCCCCGACCTGTGGTTTCTCTTTAGCTGCATCAGGTAATAAAATTCCTCCAGCAGTTTTTTCCTCACTGGCACTGACTTTAATAAATACGCGATCGCCTAAAGGTTTTACAGTTGTAACGTTAATGCTAATAGCTGCCATGCAAAAATGCTCCAGAAAAACTAAAGATTTGGCTTTGAGGGAGGCGAATCTTAGCTAGTTCAGCCCCATACCAACGATTGTGAGCTTAATTAAAGTTCACATTATGCCGTTAGCACTCTCACCATCCGAGTGCTAATTTAGCTAAACTTGGTGACCCATGGCAACAGTTTACATAGTGTGGGTTACCGTACAGATTGCTGGGAAATTTGCTGGGGTTAGAAACCTAAAAATGATTACTGAATATTTTGAGCTTACAGTGATCAATACGTTAAAAAATCCCCTTGCTGTTAATAGCATAAGGGATATAATTAGCGTTTTTTGGGCGATCGCACTATTCAAGACTTAGCCTGAGCCAATTTTGCGAATCAAGACCTATACTGAAACTTCGCTTAGTTGACGGGTCATATAATCAAAAGGCTCATCAACCAGACTAGTGTCTTCCACTCCAGCTTCAGCTGCCATCTGCTTGAGCATATCCTTCATAATTTGGATTCCCACCACTGTAGGACCAATGGGAACTCCCAAAGAATTATAAGTTTCCCGCAAGCCCTGTAGAACACGCTCATCAAGCACATCCATATTACCTGCCACTAGAGCATAGCTAGCATAGCGTAAGTAGTAGTCCATGTCCCGCAAGCAGGCGGAATAGCGACGAGTAGTGTAGGCATTTCCCCCAGGTGCAATTAACTCTGGCACTTCTTCAAACAGCTTGAGTCCCGCATCCCGCACAATGGTAGCAGCATTCCCACTAACCATCGTAGCTACAGTTACTCTGGCACTACCAGAGGCAAAATAGTCCTTTAAACTATCTATGGCGTTACGGTCTAAGTAACGTCCTGCAATATCATAATTTTTAATTAAGCTAGTAACAGCGTCCCGCATCTTCCCTGTATTTCTCCCAACAGAAAATAATTTAATTTATTTTAGAATTTAGACCGTAAAATAACAGTCTTTAAGCTTTTGAGCTAAATCACAAGTAACATTACCTAATGGTCTCACGGATCGTTACTATGACTAATATTCACTTCAAATTTTGACATCTTAAGTTTCCCTTTACACGGAAGAAAGACAAATTTAAAACAAAGCTTAACTTTTCCTCCTGCTGCCTCCGCTGTCTTGACCAGGAATCTAGCAGGCTATTGCCTCATAAATCCAGAAATTTACGTTATGTAAAAACAAGATTATTCTGTAGCTAATGTTACACTTTCCGCAATTAGTACCAAGTACTATCAACTGAACTTAAATATATTTGCGGAAAAAATCTAACTGTCATGGGATACGAATCTCGCACTCAAGCAATCAATTTAATAACCGAACGCGAACCGATTCCAGTTGTTCCTCCAGGGCGAATCGAAGAGCTTTGGGCAGCAGACGTTTTTAGCTTAAGTAAAATGAAGCAGTGTCTGCCCAAAGGAGTTTTTAAATCTCTGAAAAAAACGATTGAAACTGGAGAACAGCTTGATGTCTCAATTGCCGACACTGTAGCTTCAGCAATGAAAGACTGGGCTATTTCTAAGGGAGCAGCCTATTATGCTCACGTTTTTTATCCCATGACTAACGCCACTGCCGAAAAGCATGATGCTTTTATGTCTACCCAAGGTGACGGTAGTGCGATCGCCGAATTTGCGGGTAAATTGCTGGTACAGGGGGAACCAGATGGTTCTTCTTTTCCTAACGGAGGAATTCGCTCTACCTTTGAAGCTAGGGGCTATACTGCCTGGGATGTGACCAGTCCTGCTTACATCATGGAAACTGATAACGGCTGTACTCTCTGCATTCCTACTGTCTTTATTTCCTGGACAGGTGAGGCGCTGGATAAGAAGACTCCCCTATTGCGCTCTATTGCCGCAATGAATAAATCAGCAACTAGGGTTCTCAAGCTATTAGGCTATAGCGATATTGCTCCTGTAAATTCTAGCTGTGGACCAGAACAGGAATACTTTTTGGTGGATGCTCATTTCGCTAACAGTCGCCCTGACTTATTGTTAGCGGGAAGAACTCTCTTTGGTAAGCCTCCTGCTAAGGGTCAGCAGTTTGACGATCACTACTTTGGGGCAATCCCTGAACGAGTCCAGGTATTTATGCAGGACGTTGAACAGAAAATGTATCGCCTGGGGATTCCCGCAAAAACCAGACATAACGAAGTAGCACCTGGTCAGTTTGAAATCGCCCCCACCTTTGAAGCGGCTAACGTGGCATCTGATCACCAGCAGCTTATGATGACTTTGCTCCGCCAGACGGCAAAACAGCATGGCTTTGTTTGTTTGCTCCATGAGAAGCCATTTGCTGGAATTAACGGCTCTGGTAAGCACGTTAACTGGTCTGTTGGTAATGCTACTCAGGGTAATCTACTTGATCCTGGAGACGATCCCCATGAAAACGTACAGTTTTTGATCTTCTGCGCCGCAGTAATTCGTGGAGTACATCAGTATGGTCCTCTAATGCGGGCAGTGATTGCTAACGCCAGTAACGATCACCGTTTGGGTGCCAATGAAGCGCCTCCAGCAATTATGTCGGTCTATCTTGGTTCTCAGCTAGAGTCCTTGTTCAGACAGATTGCTTCGGGAGAGATTAAAGATTATGCCCATAAAGGCAAGATGAATATTGGGGTGGATACTTTACCTCCTCTGGCTAAAGATGCGGGCGATCGCAACCGAACTTCTCCCTTTGCCTTCACTGGTAACCGTTTTGAGTTTCGTGCCGTTGGTTCTAGTCAGTCGGTTTCTGGTCCTTTGATTGCCCTAAACACTATGTTGGCAGACTCCCTTGATTACGTGGGGGATCTTTTAGAAGCAGCATTAAAAACCAGCCCTGATTTAAATGCTGCGGCATTTTCCGTGCTTAAGGAAGTAATGCAGAATCACGGTGCAGTTATTTTTGACGGTGATGGCTATTCCCCCGAGTGGCATAAAATGGCTGTAGAAGAAAGAGGTTTAGCTAATTTACCCACTACTGCTGATGCTCTTCCCTATTTGCAAGAGAAGTTCATTGAAGAGCTTTTCGAGAAAACAGGAGTGCTTTCCCCTGTTGAACTGGAAAGTCGTTATGAAGTTTATTCAGAGCAGTATATCCTCTCAATCGAGGTTGAGGCAAAATTAGTCATTGATATCGCCAAGACAGCAATTTATCCCGCAGCAATGCGCCATCTAGCAGATGTAGCTGGTACGGTGGCTGGCTTAGAGGAATTAGGTATTACCCTTGATAAGGATAATCTTAAAACCGTTGCAGAGTTGACTAACTCGATGATGTCTAAAGTATCAAAGTTAAGTGCCGCTTTGGCTAAGGAAGACTTTGGCAGTGTTGAAGAACACATGAAGTATTCTGCTAATCAGCTACGCCCTCTAATGGACGATGTTCGAGTTGATGTTGACGCTCTCGAAGCTGAGGTTGCCGATGATCTTTGGCCCCTACCAACCTATCAGGAAATGCTGTTTATTAAGTAGTTTTAGTTATCATTAAAATCGAATAAATAAGCTAAGAGTCGCTGCTATGCGGCTCTTTTTTTGTCTTGTGTTAAGGGCTCTGTACCTAAATCAAGCTAACTAGTCAAAACTGTTACTGGTTAACTGAAATAATTGCATCCTGAGTCCATAATATTGTATATATTTTGTAAAGAATAACAAAAAGTTATAAATATAAATAAAAAATTAGAATAGGCATTCAAAATAAGCTTCTAGAGCTTACGCAGAGAAGAATTAATTAAAGCTGGCAAACGCAACATTCAACTAACTCATTAACATTAATTTACTCAAATAGTAGATCATTATACAATTTTTTGATCCCCAAAAACTGTGTTCGCAAATACGGCAAAAAGTGATAAAAAACCACAGACTGGATAGAATTAAGTTTGCCATCTAATGGCAGGCTAGCTATATTTTTGTATCTAACATCGGAATTTGGAAAAATTTCGGTTACTCAGACACTAAAAAAATAATCAAACGTAGAAATCTTATGAATAAAGGAACACAAGTGAGCAACTTGCTTCCAAGACCTCTGAGAACAGTCTTTAAATCGTTCTCTCCTTCCTGGTTTTTATGTATTCCCCTAGCGGCGATGATCGTCGTTGTTTGGAATACCTCTGCCACTGCTCAAGGATTAGATGCCCCTGCTAATCTAGACGAGCTGAGAGTAGTTCTTGATTCGATCTTCCTGTTATTCTGCTCCGTCCTCGTAATCTTTATGAATGCTGGGTTCGGAATGCTGGAAGCAGGGTTCTGTCGCCAAAAGAACGCGGTTAACATTCTGGCTAAGAATCTAATTGTATTTGGAATTGCTACCCTCGCATATTGGGCTGTTGGTTATGCCCTGATGTATGGTGAAGGCAGCCCCTTCATTGGTACTCAAGGATTCTTCTTCAGCGGTGATCCTGTGCCCTATGGCGACGATCCCTATCCCGCTGCCGTACCTCCTGCAATTAGCTTCCTCTTCCAGGTGGCTTTTGCTGCAACAGCCGCAACTATCGTTTCTGGGGCAGTTGCAGAACGGATTAAGTTTAGTGCTTTCCTAATTTTCAGTACTTTACTAGTGGCTTTTTCCTACGCCATTACTGGACACTGGGTATGGGATGGCGGCTGGCTAGCTGAAATGGGATTCTCCGACTTTGCAGGTTCCACCGTGGTTCACTCCGTTGGTGGTTGGGCAGCATTGGTTGGTGCTGCAATTTTAGGACCCAGACTTGGTAAGTATCAAAGTGGTCGTATCAGCGCCATTCCTGGACATAACATGGGCTTTGCTACTTTAGGCTGTCTAATTCTCTGGATTGGCTGGTTTGGCTTCAATCCTGGTTCAGAGTTAGCAGCTACAGCAAACGTTCCCTACATTGCAGTAACTACTAACCTGGCGGCAGCCGCTGGTGGTGTTGCCGCAACCTTCACTTCCTGGTTAAAAGATGGCAAGCCAGACTTATCGATGATTATCAACGGTATTTTGGCGGGCTTAGTTGGTATTACCGCAGGTTGTGCTGACGTGAGCTATCTATCCGCAGTGATCATCGGATTAGTAGCTGGGGTAATTGTAGTGTTCTCCGTTGCTTTCTTTGACAGCATTAAGATTGACGATCCCGTTGGTGCAACTTCCGTACACTTAGTTTGCGGTATTTGGGGAACATTGGCTGTCGGTATCTTTGGTACCGGTAACTTTGTCACCCAGTTAATTGGCGTGGTTGCTATCGGCGCATTTACGGTAATCTTCAGTGCCATTGTCTGGTCAATTCTCAAGTTCACCATTGGAATTCGCGTTGCTGAAGAAGAAGAGAGAATTGGCTTGGATATCAGCGAACATGGCATGGAAGCCTACAGCGGATTTGTTAAAGAGGCTGATGTGCTTGCTGCTGGTGGTTCAGGAGTTCCCGTTGGCATGAGCCCTGAAAGTTCAGAATTTTAAGTATGGTCGTAATGGAAGCATTATTATTTAGCTTGATTTAAGCGAATCGTAAACCATTACAAACTGTATTAAGTTTTAACAATAGCCATTGCTGAGGTAAGCAAATTTGCTCCTGGCAATGGTTTTTTATTTGGTTTTGGTTAGTCCTAAAGGATATATTATGCCCCTTGTCCTAAAGGATACCCCCATTCGTCCCGTCAGGGCGGGATAATAAGGGCAAGCCGCTTCGCATATGGTACCGCTTCGCATATCGTTAGTCGTTAGTCGTTAGTTGTTATTGAATAATTCCCTAATCCCTAATTAGGCACTGTTAACCCTCGCAAAGATTGCTCTGATGCCGTCAGGTTTTTACCTTGAATCAATACTCCAAATCCCCCTAAACTCGTGGGATCGATAAGCTGGTGGAGAGCACTGCGACGTTTCAAGATTTCGGAGAAGCTAAATTTACCGCTGGATAGCTCATTCAGGCGATCGCCTAAGCCTAAAGCCATCAAAAACAGCCCTTGTTGGGTAAAACCAATGGTTTGTAGGTTAGCTAGTTCTCCCTGGCGTTGGATGGCGGTAAAATCGACGTGGGCGGTTAAATCTTGATATCCCAGATTGACGTAGGGATTGTTATGATGACGATGCTGATAGTAGCATTTTAAAGTGCCCTGGCTGCGGGAAGGACGATAATATTTTTGGGCGGTATAACCATAGTCGATCGTTAGTAGGTAACCTCGTCTCAGCCTATTGGCGATCGCTTTAATCCAATCTAAAGCTTCAAGATTGACTTCAGAACGATAGCCTTGGGAGTACTCTGACTGCAATAGATCAATTTCAATAAGCTTAAAATATTGCTCTAATTTAGCTGTCGATAGTTCAGCAACAGTCTCTGTGAGGCGATCATCTTCTAGAGTAAGATAAACCTCCTGGAGTTGATTGTCCTGTTTGGTGATTAAATGCACGGGAAAGGCATCCAATAGCTCATTGGAGATAATACACCCTTCAATACTATTGAGGGGAATATCGGCTAAATTTTGCCAGGTAAGTCCCCAATCGGTGAAAGATTCCAGCCGCTCTTGCTGTTGTTTAATTAATAAAGGCGATCGCTCGACGATGGCATATTCTAGAGCCTCAATTAAAGCCTGAGACTGATGATCATAAATAAAGCTTAAAATATCCTGAGCCAGTTCCCCAGTACCAGCACCCATTTCCACTACCTGAAACCGCTGGGGACACCCCAACCGCTGCCACATTTCGGCTAGCTGGATTGCTAATAATTCCCCAAAATCTTTTCCCAAAGAAGATGAGGTAAAAAAATCTCCCTGGGAACCAATCCCAACTACGCCAGAACTATAGTAGCCCCAATTAGGCTCATATAAAACTGTTGCCATATACTGAGCAAAAGTAATTCGCTGATCTTGAGAACGATTAATTTGAGCTTTAAGAATTTCCAGCAACTTCTGAGAATTGGAGAATTCCGACAAATTCATCTTTAAACTACGCGGGGCTAAAAACTATATCTTTTATTATGCAGCTTAGAGGACTATTCTCAAGGTGTCACAATCATGCTCGGTTTCGAGAGTGATTGATGTAAGCTGTTGGGAACTTTAATTAGCTACCTCTATGATTATGTTCTGAGTTTAACCATAATTAAATTCTCAAAAATGAGATATGGTATAGACCAATTTAAATAATCCAAAGTGAATGAGTGGTTTAAAAAACAAGCTAAAAGCAGCTACCTTAGTCGAGATACTTCAGACTCGGGCACAAGAAGCACCCCATCAGACAATCTATAATTTTTTGATGGATGGAGAAACAGAAGAAATTAGCCTGAACTATAAACAGCTAGAGCTTAAAGCCCAGGCGATCGCCGCATATCTTCAATCTATTTGTCAGCCTCAAGACCGAGTTTTATTGCTGTTTCCTGCGGGACTGGACTATATAACTGCTTTTTTTGGTTGTCTTTACGCTGGTGTAATTGCTATCCCAGCCTATCCCCCTCGACCAAATCGTTCTCTAAGCCGAATTCAAAATATTCTGGAAAATGCCCAGACTGACTTAGCCCTAACCGATAGCGAAACTCTACAAAGTCTACAGCGGCAGCTATTAGCTTCTCCTGAATTAAAAAATTTACGCTGGATTAGTACTGATACCCTAGATCATAATTGGTCGCAAAGCTGGCGGCAGCCCAATCTTCAGGACAATGATATTGCTTTTTTACAATATACTTCTGGATCTACCGCAGAGCCTAAAGGAGTCAAGATAGCCTACGGTAATCTACTGCATAATTTAGAGGCAATTCACCGCTGTTTTCGCCATTCAGAACAAAGCAGGGGGGTAATTTGGCTGCCTCCTTATCACGATATGGGTCTAATTGGCGGCGTGCTTCAGCCTTTATTTGGTAATTTTTCCGTTACCTTGATGTCGCCGCTGATGTTTCTGCAAAATCCTTTACGCTGGTTAAGAGCAATTTCTCGCTATCAGGCAACTACTAGCGGGGGACCAAATTTTGCCTATGATCTTTGTGTGCGTAAATTCAAGCCCGAACAGTTACAAGGACTGGATTTAAGTAGCTGGCGAGTAGCCTTTAATGGTGCCGAACCAATTAATCATGAAACCCTAGAAAAATTCACCCAAACCTTTGCGCCCTATGGCTTTGATGATTCAGCATTTTATCCTTGCTATGGCATGGCGGAAGCGACTCTAATTATTTCGGGTGGCTCACAACCGACTTCGGTAGTAACTAAGACAGTTCAAGGTAAAGCTCTAGAACAAAATATCATTATCGGCGCGGACGTTGACGAATCGTACTCCCGCACCCTAGTTAGCTGTGGTCGTAGCCTCAGGGATCAGAAAATTGCGATCGCCAATCCTGAAACTTTGGTTCAGTGTCAGCCAGGAGAAGTTGGGGAGATTTGGGTATCTGGCGCAAGCATTGCTCAAGGTTACTGGCGACAACCCAACATAACCGAAGCTACCTTTAATGCTTATTTCCAAGATACTCAGGAAGGTCCTTTTTTGCGTACTGGAGATCTAGGATTTATCGACCAGGGAGAGCTATTTTTTACTGGTCGCCTCAAAGATATGATCGTGATCAAGGGACGTAATCACTATCCTCAAGATATTGAGAAAACTGTTGAAGAGACTAATCCTTGGATTAGACCTAGCTGCGTTGCTAGCTTCGCCTTAGATATTCAGGGAGAAGAAAAATTAATTGTCTTAGCTGAAGTTGAGCGTCGTTACTGGACAAGTAACCGTTCTGGGGCAAAATCTAACGGCAAATCCCCTCAAGACATTATTTCTGTCAAGGATTTAACGCAACTGATTAGAAAGGAGATCGCTAAAAATCATGATCTTCAAGTGTTCAGCACTTTGTTACTCAAGCCTGGCAGTCTCCCTAAAACCTCCAGCGGAAAAATACAGCGTCATGCCTCTCGACTAGAATATTTAGCCAATAATCTAGAAGGATTGTCGATTTAATTGATTGTTATACAGTCTATTGACTAGTGAGGGTTGGTAAAAGGTTAAGGGGAAAGGGGAAAAGGAAAAAACGACTAACCACTAAAATTCGAGACCCCGCGTCGCCGTCAGGCGCAAGGGAACGCTCGAATTAACTAACTACTAACCGCCTCAACCAGTTAATTTTATTGCCTACGACCTTATTAATTAAAACAAAAAATACCTCTGTGCCAAGGGTAAAACCGTAGCGGGTTCACAGGTAAGTAGTTCGCCGTCGGCTCTTACTTCGTAGGTTTCGGGGTTGACTTCAATTTGGGGAGTTGCCTCATTAAGCTTCATGTCGGCTTTGCTGAGATTGCGGGTATTGCTGACGGCGATCGCCTTTTTTTGTAAGCCTATTTGTTCGGATATTCCTGCGGCGATCGCTGCTTGGGAAACAAAAGACAGGGAAGTCGCTGTTCTAGCACCACCATAGTTACCGAACATGGGGCGCATATAAACTGGTTGAGGAGTGGGAATACTGGCGTTGGGATCTCCCATTTGGGCATAGGCGATCGCCCCTCCTTTAATGACGATTTCTGGCTTAACTCCAAACATGGCTGGTTTCCAGAGGCAAATATCAGCCAGCTTACCCACTTCAATTGAGCCAACGTGCTCAGCGATGCCGTGGGTAATAGCGGGGTTAATAGTATATTTTGCCACGTAGCGTTTGGCGCGGAAGTTATCTGCTCCTTCCTCATGCTCTCCTGATAAGATTCCCCGCTGTACCTTCATCTTGTGCGCTGTTTGCCAGGTACGAATGATGGTTTCTCCCACTCGTCCCATGGCTTGGGAGTCGGAGGCAATCATACTAAAGGCTCCCAGGTCGTGCAAAATATCCTCTGCGGCGATGGTTTCTTGACGAATGCGGGATTCTGCAAATGCCACATCTTCAGGAATATTCTTATCCAGATGATGGCAGACCATCAGCATATCGAGATGCTCTTCCAAAGTGTTAACCGTAAACGGTCGCGTGGGATTAGTTGAAGAGGGTAGAACGTTACTCAGAGCGCAGACCTTAATAATATCGGGAGCGTGTCCGCCACCCGCCCCCTCAGTATGGTAAGTGTGAATTACGCGGTCTTTAAATGCCGCAATAGTATTTTCCACAAATCCCGCTTCGTTGAGGGTATCAGTATGGATCGCCACCTGGACATCATAGCGATCGGCAACTCCTAAACAGGTATCAATGGCTTTTGGCGTAGTCCCCCAATCCTCATGAAGCTTAAGCCCCATTGCCCCCGCATTCACTTGCTCTACTAAGCTATCAGGCTGAGAACTGTTGCCCTTGCCCATAAAGCCCAAATTCATCGGGAAAGCGTCGGCAGCTTGGAGCATAAGCCAGATATTCCAGGCTCCAGGGGTACAGGTAGTAGCATTAGTCCCTGTCGCGGGACCCGTCCCGCCACCAATCATCGTCGTAATTCCTGAAGCGATCGCCGTTTCAATCTGCTGAGGACAAATAAAGTGAATATGGCTATCAATGCCCCCAGCGGTGATGATATGACCTTCTCCCGCCACAATCTCCGTTGCCGCACCGATGATAATATCAACATTATCCTGAATCTGGGGATTGCCTGCCTTGCCAATCTGAGCAATCTTACCCTCTTTAATCCCAATATCCGCCTTAACAATGCCCCACCAGTCCAAGATCAGGGCATTAGTAATTACCAGATCCACCGCCCCCGCTTCCCTCGATATGGGAGACTGTCCCATGCCGTCGCGGATGACCTTTCCTCCACCAAACTTAACCTCATCACCGTAGGTAGTGTAATCTCGCTCCACCTCGATCAATAATTCCGTATCTGCTAACCTCACGCGATCGCCCACTGTCGGACCAAAAGTATCCGCATATGCCCGCCGATCCATTTGATAGCTCATATATTTAAACGTTAATTTCTATGGGGTTTTACCTGAAAGTCAGAATTAGTTTATAGATTAAAGCGATCATACTCTGTATGGATCAGAACACAGAATAAATTAAGAATTTGCCACAACATTAAGTAGGTGGGTGTAATTAAATATAATAATTAAATAGTAAGTAGATCTCGACTTTGGGGTCAACGAATTAGTTCAAGGAGTGTTTAGCACCAAAGCTTGGATGAAAGAAATATCTGCCAAAGGCGATCGCCCCAAATCCGAAAAAAACAGGCTTCCTCTAGAATTAGTGGAGCAAAGGGTGGTAGACCCAGACAAGTTAGCTAGATTGCTAAAAGCATTTTGCTTTATTATGATATCTTCTTTTTCACTTTTCTTAATAATTTAATAAAGATCCTTATTCTATTTATTCTGAGAAATTGTCAAGACACACCAATTGATTAACATTGAGCAGATTTTATGATGTCTTCTAACAGTTTGATTGCCTCGGTAATAGGTATTTGACCATTTTCGACCATTGAAATTAATTGCTGCGCTTTTTCAGGGGTCAATAAGTCTAGTTTAATTGGCTCTTTTAACAAAATATAGAATTTATTTTTATCGCGATCTTTAATATTAGAAGCTTGTTCTTTAGTTTCAATTTCCCTAAGTAAATCTTTAAGCTGTCGAAGCATTTCTGCTCTTTTTCCCTGATTATATGTGCCATCAAATAACATTTTTTTAGCACCTACCAGGGCAGCCGCACCCAAAGCCGCACCCCCAACCACCAAACCAACAGGAGGTGCAACTGTTATTAAACCAAATAACATCGATGTTCCACCAAAGGTAGCAACAGCAGCACCAGCCGCACCTGCACCGACGGCTCCAATGCCAATATCAGCTAGAATACCTAATTTATTGTGAGGATTCTTTTCTAAATCCTCCATAGCTTTAAGAATTTGTTCTTTAGTTAATTTTTCTGTCCCAGACATAATAATTAATTTAAAATCTAGGCTGTTATAACTCGGTGGAAAATAGTGTTAAATATATCAGCAATAAACTCAAAAAACTCTTTAGTTATTTCAAGAACATCTTCGGCTACTCCGATCAAACCATCGGATGTGTGTCTGCCCTGACTTCTTTTATCTAACCGATGTCCCGCTATACCAAAAATTGTAATTCCTAACGTAGAAGTTAATGCCCCAGCTACTGGAGCTAAAACTGCACCAATAAAAGGAATTGAACTTACTAAGGTTTGTACCGCAAACCCAACAGTTAAGCCGATACCTATACCTGTAACTAAATGAGGATGGGCTTTAACAAATTCAATAATTTTAATCAAGATAATTTTGCCTACAGCAAATACTTTTTTACCAGCTTTTTTGGTGTATGTAACCAATTCATGTAGTCTTGTAGCGATCTGCGTGGGTAAACCACTGTCTGATAGCCATACATATAGTTCATTACTGCTAAATGAATCTGCTTCTGCTTGCAATAGAGCCATTTTTAAATTGCTGTTGGCTAATTTTAATGCTGCTGAAGTCATGGTGATTTTTAAATCTAATTGTATTACTAAATATAGTTTTATATTTTTAAAATAACTAAAATTTAGTATCGTAGATGTAATTCAAATCACTCTGCTATCTTTTCTAATGCTCCAGGCTTTTGGGTAATTATTATTGATTATTCAAACTATCTTGAGTATTGCAGCGAGTATAGGCATTCCAAGTCGTTAAATCTGGCGCGGGAAACTTCAGAATCGCCGATCGCCCTTGGTCGCTTAACCCTACAACATAGCTAAAGTCTGCCCCTGCAACATTCTGCAAATTATCGATCAGTGCCCCCGTAAGATCTGCCCCACGAAAATCTACTCCCTTCAGCTCAGTATTAGCTAGGCGAGCATTACGCAGTCTGGCTCCCGTCATAATTGCCTTTTGCATGTTAGCCCCACTAAAGGAAACATCATCCAGAATGGCTCCCGTAAAATCTGCTCCACTAAGATAAGCACCAATCATTCTTGCCCCCGTGAGGTCTACTCCCCGAAAATTGGCAGTGTTGAGATAGGCTCCATTAAGATTTGCTCCAGGTCCCACAGCACCAGAACTTTTGTAGTTAAATCCTTCAGGAAAGATTGTTGCCTGGTCATAGATCGTGACCTGAAACTGAGTATCTTCAAGGTTGGCATCAGTGAGATCTGCCTGACGGAGATCTGCGCGACTTAGGTAGGCTCCTGATAAGTTTGCTCCTTTTAGATTAGCCCCAGTCAGGTTTGCTCCCCGCAGATCAGTATTGGTTAAATCTGCCCCCTGAAGATTAGCCCCCACCAGATCAGCATTGGTCATAATGCTCTGGGAAAAATTAACCTGCTGGAGATTAGCCTGATTAATAGCGATCGCATATAGATCTTGATTACTATAGTCGGCATGAGCTAAACTCTCCCCCGAATCAAGCTTGGCGATTATATTAGCGGCGAGAGGAGATTTATTACTAGAGGCAGTAGTAGGCATGGGAAAGTTAAATATTAAAGATTTATTATTAGTCAGCTTTAAGAATCATGAAAAACAGGGTCAAACTAAATCTAACCCTGTGCATGATCAAAATCTATTGTCTAATATTTGACTGATTTATTTGAGTTTGCTTCTAATTTCTTCAACTCGCTTACGGTTGACTCCTGCATCGGACTGACCTAACCGCGAGGCAGATCTGACGTGAACTACATTTGCCCCATTATCGAGATAGAACTCTACATCATCCACAAAGCCCATTAACTTACTTTTGAACTCAGCGTAGAGATAATTATCGCTCTCCTCAATAACAGTAGTCCTCTCCATTCCTTCAACTACCTTTTTGATTTCGGCAATTGAGACAGCGGGTAAGGGTTCAATTTTTTCTTTGGGTGCCTCACTCTGGCTACTAACACAGTTAGGACTCCCAGGACAAGCAGCCAGCTTGCCATCTTTTACGCCCAAATTATTGGGTTTTTCTCCCGTAAAGTTAAACATTTTTATATTATTTTGCTAAAGCCTCGGTTTCAGATAGTGATGATTATCTCATATTCGCTATTGAGGCGGAAATATCTAAAGCAATGACTAAATTAAGCATCAAGATTCAATTCTTTAAAAGATGACAGATGAAATATAAAATTCCCCTTTAAAAACTTCTTACAAAATAAGCTATCCCGCTTGCGCTAAAGTCTTCGACTCAGAAGTTAATAATCTTACAGCTTCCTGGTACTGTAAATCAGCATCAGTAGCAATCTGAGTATAGGTAATTGGCTGTTGATCA
This sequence comes from Cyanobacteria bacterium J06621_8, assembly GCA_038524995.1. Taxonomy (GTDB): domain Bacteria; phylum Cyanobacteriota; class Cyanobacteriia; order Cyanobacteriales; family Xenococcaceae; genus Waterburya. Next base: position 53,271 of record JBCBIE010000022.1, on the reverse strand, counting down.
ATCACATCATCAGGCATGATCCCCAGCTTATTAATATCCGTATGATTCGGCGTTTCATACTTGGCAACTGTCACCGCTAACCCAGCACCGCCAGGTAGTTCAAATAAAGACTGAATTAATCCCTTGCCAAAGGTTTTTTCTCCCACCAACATCGCTCGCTGATTATCTTGTAAGGCTCCTGCTAAAATTTCGCTGGCGCTGGCGGTTCCCTGATTCACCAGCACTACCAAAGGAGAATTCGTTAAGACTTCAAGATTAGAATCAAAGCTATCCAAAGCGCCTTGACGGTTTACTGTATAAACAATCGTGCCCCCCTCCAGCCACATTCGAGCAATTTCCACTCCTGCCTGCAATAAACCACCAGGATTATTCCGTAGGTCAAGAATATATGCCTCAGCCCCTTGCTCTTCCAGCTTATTGACTCCCCGCGCAATTTCTTCCGCAGCATTAGCACTAAACTGATTTAACCTGACATAGCCAATTTTCTGCTCTGTATTGGTATCTAAAGCAGTGTAAACAGGATTCAATGAAATGCGATCGCGCATAATCTCAACATTACGAGCCGATGCCTGCTCTTGTTCCGACCTAACCCTCAAAGATACGGTTGTTCCTATCTTGCCCCTCATCATCGCCGCCGCCTGATCCAGGGTAATCCCCGTAGTACTCACCCCATCAATCTCCAAAATACTGTCCTTTGGTTTAATTCCTGCCTCCTCTGCGGGGGAACCTGCTAGGGGGGAAATCACCTCGATTAATTGTGTGTCAGGGTTAAGGTTAATCTGTAAGCCTACTCCAGAAAGTTCCCCTGAAGTATTAACCTGTAAGCTGTGATACTGCGCTGGTCTCAGCAATCTAGTGAAAGGATCGCCTAAAGTCCCCAGCATCGACTCAATAGCAGTGTAAGTCTCTTCGCGATCGCCTAGGGGCTTTTTAATATATTTTTCCCTCAACTTCCACCAATTTTGATGATTGAAGGTGTCATCCAGATAAGACTGATTAACAATTCGCCAAGATTGCAACAGCAGCTTCTGTTCTTCTGTAAAAGCATAAGCAGATGTGTTGTACCAAAAAGACGATGCTAGCCACAGCATCAATATCAAGACGAGGGAAAAAATTTTTTTGAGCATAGGAATTTTAGAGCAATATCTGGACGATTATTTATTCTAATTTAGCAGTTCTTAATTAATTGTTACGTATCGTTGGTGGCTTGTCTCTGCTTAACTGAGCTAGCTTTAATAGCTATTGTAGCTAGATTACAGACTTCCTAGTTCAAACATGACGTATAATACCGAAAAAGTATAACAGCTAACCAAATGAAGAATCATACTCAAATAGTAATATTACATATCCCTTGAGGCATAAATGCATCATTGTCCTTTTTGCTTTCAGTGGGACTTAACTATGCAAAGTCTGCTAGAAATTCCGTAGACTGGCTCAAACGCAGATAGTCCTCAGCGTTAAAAACAATCACAACCTTAAGCTTTTCAGTAGTTTTACTCACCAAGCCCAACTCCAAAGCCAATATATGGATATATGGATGTGCTAACTGGGCATAGGAGGTAAGACATCTAAGCTATCTCAAGATAAATTCATCCCTAAATTATTTCGCTCTTCTAATTTTTTACAGGCATCATGTTTTCAAAACAGGTAACAGACTCCAAAGCCTTTCAATGGTTTGACGAGCGTCTGGAAGTTCAGGCAATTTCAGACGATATAACCAGCAAATACGTGCCACCCCACGTCAACATTTTCTATTGTTTGGGTGGTATTACTCTAGTCTGCTTTCTCATCCAATTTGCTACTGGGTTTTGCATGACTTTTTACTACAAGCCCAACGTAGCCGAAGCTTTCTCCTCCGTTGAATACATTATGAATCAGGTTAGCTTCGGCTGGCTCATTCGCTCTATTCATCGCTGGTCAGCTAGCATGATGGTATTGATGATGATCCTACATGTTTTCCGTGTTTACTTGACAGGAGGTTTTAAGAAGCCTCGGGAATTAACCTGGATTACTGGAGTAACAATGGCGGTAATTACCGTTAGTTTTGGCGTTACGGGCTATTCTTTACCCTGGGATCAGGTTGGTTACTGGGCAGTAAAGATTGTTTCTGGTGTCCCTGCTGCGATCCCTGTGGTTGGCGACCAAATGGTAGAACTTTTACGCGGAGGTACCAGCGTGGGACAAGCTACTCTAACGCGCTTTTATAGCTTACATACCTTTGTTTTACCTTGGTTAATTGCGGTATTTATGTTGCTACACTTCCTCATGATTCGTAAACAGGGAATTTCAGGACCTTTGTAAAACATCAACGCCAAGATTGCTGAAAAAAGCCGACTATTGGCAGCTTTAACTTCTCAGAACTACTTAATGTGGTTCGGTTATGCGATCGCCAATAGTCAAAGCTAATTTCAGAATATAGTCAGAAAATTTTAAAAACACAAATACCAGACTCCAGTTCAAATTAACCATCTGGTAGTCAGGTAAGCTTCAGGAGAAAAGCTCATGTCTACACTAAAAAAACCCGATCTAAGCGATCCCGCTTTACGCGCCAAGCTAGCCCAAGGAATGGGGCATAATTACTATGGCGAACCAGCGTGGCCCAATGATCTACTGTATATCTTCCCTGTAGTTATCTTGGGGACTATTGGTTTAGTTGTCTGCCTAGCTGTTCTTGATCCTGCCATGATAGGTGAGCCAGCTAATCCCTTCGCAACTCCCCTAGAGATATTACCTGAATGGTATCTCTATCCTGTATTTCAAATCTTAAGGGTTGTTCCAAGTAAACTATTAGGGATTGCCGCTCAAACAGCGATTCCCTTAGGATTAATGTTAATTCCCTTCATAGAGAGTGTTAACAAGTTTCAAAATCCCTTCCGCCGTCCAGTTGCCACTGCGGTTTTCCTCTTTGGTACCCTAGTAACTATCTGGCTGGGAATTGGAGCAACTTTTCCCATTGATGAATCTTTAACACTGGGTTTATTTTAGTAAATTAGTAAAACAGCTAAAGTTTATCAGCTACCTTTAGAGACGCGGCAATCAATAACTGAATCACCATGTGATAATCGAAATGTTGTCCAGCCGCGTTTTTTGGTTTTGTTAATTACTATTTCTAATCATTTTCAATAATACTATGGGATTGATAGAATGATAATCGGTAGGCTTAGTAAAGCCTAAAGCTACCGACAAGCTCGAAACTCTCTATTTAAAGTCTTTTTCAGGAACTTACAAGTGGGAATAGCCCACTTTTTTGTTGTCTGTATTAAATTTAGAAAATAGAAGTTTAGCAACTTTGATACCCAACAAATCGATATCTACAGCAAGGTTTAGTTCGCTTTTCATTATCTTTACGCAAGCATGTCCCACCCAGTAATACCTCGGATTATTGAATTAGCCACTCCCTTAGCCCAGGCTCTTGACTTAGAGCTGGTCGATGCCGCATTTCAAACTAATCACAATCCTCCCATTCTGAGAATATACATTAGAAATCCTCTTGCTGAAACTAGCCTGGAAAATTGCGAGCAAATGAGCCGAATTCTGGAAGAAAAGCTAGACTTAACTGAAGTGATTCCTGGAGCTTACGTTTTAGAGATATCTAGTCCAGGTATTTCCACCACTCTGACCACAGAACGAGAATTTACCGTCTTTAAAGGATTTGGCGTCATCATTAATACAATCACCCCCTATAAAAATCAAAAGCAATGGCAGGGACGACTGCGGGATCGTGATGAAATATCTATTTACATTAACCAAAAGGGGAAGGTAATTGCTATCCCCAGAGAACTAGTAGCAGAAGTACAGCTTGATGACGGGTAAAACCAGCTGAACCATCACTAGTTATTTTAGAGATGCTCCTATCGTTTAGTGTTGGAGTCATTTTCAATCAGTGATTTAAAATTTTAGTTCCACTTAATTATTTTAAGGAGTAGTGCTATGACCATAGTCAGTCTGCCTGGTCTAAGGGCAACTATCGACGAAATCAGTCAGAGATACAATCTTCCAGGAAGCTCTGTAGAAGAAGCTCTCAGAGAAGCTCTAATTAAAGGTTATGAAAAATTTCGTCGCTCTAAGGAGCGTCATGAAGAATTTAGTGAAGAATACTTTGAAAACTTCAATGTTCAGCTAGATACGGAAGAAGAAGGATTTCAGATCCTCACCACTAAAGTTATTGTTGATATCAGCAAAGATCAAATTGAAGATCGGGATCATCAAATAGCCCTGAGTGAAGTTCAAGAACAGGTTGATGATTTAGAAATACAGGTAGGGGATTCAGTACTGGTTGACGTAACTCCAGAACAGAAAGACTTTGGTCGTATGGCAGCAATTCAAACCAAACAAGTGCTGCTGCAAAAACTGAGGGATCAGCAGCGCAAACTAATCCAAGAAGAATTTCAAGATTTAGAAGGAACTATTTTACAAGCACGGGTAGTGCGCTTTGAAAGACAATCCGCAATTGTTGCTGTTACCAGCGGTTTGGGTCAGCCAGAAGTTGAGGCAGAATTACCCAAGCGAGAACAGCTAGCTAACGATACCTATCGCTCCAACGCAACATTCAAGGTTTATCTCAAAAAAGTAAGAGATACCCCTCATCGCGGTCCGCAGCTCTTAGTTTCGCGGGCAACAGCGGGACTGGTTGTGGAGCTATTTAGTAATGAAGTTCCCGAAATTGAAGAAGAAATTGTGCGTATCGTAGCCGTGGCTAGAGAAGCTCATCCCCCCTCCCGTCATGTTGGAGTGCGCACCAAAATTGCCGTAGACACTTTAGAAAGAGATGTTGATCCCGTTGGTTCTTGTATTGGAGCTAGGGGCTCTAGAATTCAAGCCGTAGTTAACGAATTACGCGGTGAAAAAATCGATGTAATTCGCTGGTCACCCGATCCCGCAACCTATATTTCTAACTCCCTCAGTCCAGCAAGAGTAGATCAGGTGGTATTGGCAGACACAGAAGAAAAGCAGTCATTAGTTTTAGTTGCTGAAGACCAGCTAAGTTTAGCAATTGGCAAAGAAGGACAAAACGTCAGGCTGGCAGCTCGTCTTACTGGTTGGAAAATTGATATCAAAGATATTAATAAATATGATGAAGCAGCGGAAATGGCTAAATGGGCAGATCAGGCTGAAGCTGCTAAGCTCGCTCGGCAAGAGGAAGAACTGGAAGCTGCTGATGACGCAGTTGAGGATCTAACCCAAGACGATGAAGCCCCTTCTGTGGAATCAGCTCTTGAGGTTGAATCAGAAACCGAAAATGAATAACGGACAAGTCTGGCGTTGCTGTGATGTGAACGGTCACGCTAGAAATTCCTGACTTGATATTTTAAAGTAGAAAAGATAGTATTATTTGCTACATTTTGACCAAGGATATCTTAGTCAAATACCAAAATTATTAGCTTGAATCAAACTAATTATCGTCAATGTATCAGCTGCAAAAAGAAAGCTCCTAAAGATTCTTTTTGGCGAGTAGTGAGGAGCGCATCTAGCCATAAAATCGAGCTTGATCGAGGAATGGGGCGTTCTGCATATATATGCCCTACTCTTGAATGCTTGCTCTATGCCAAAACCAAAAATCGCCTTAATTGTGCGCTGAGAACTAAAGTGCCTGATGATATTTATCAAAATTTACGAAAGCGTTTAAGCTAATATGAGCAAAGTGAGATAATCGTCAAGCTAAAATCGCGATATTTGCTCAGTAATTCATTATTTTTTCTTAAAATTAAGCTATGAATGAATTGCTGTCGATAACAATTGGAGTCAAACGCTAATTGTTCTATCATTTATTCTAGACTCTGTTATCTTACAGAGTTCCTAACAAATACAAAATTACAGCCAGCATTTTAAACACATGAAGGACGACATGGATAAACAAATGGTCAAATAAACTTAAGCAGTCTACTGAGGGGCATACTGGATGAACGACAAAGTGAGAATATACGAACTATCAAAAGAATTGAGTTTAGACAACAAAGATATTAAAGAGATTTGCGAGCAGCTAAACATTGCAGTTAAGAGCCACAGCAGTACCATAACTGCATCCGACGCTGAAAGAGTTAAAGCAGTGGCGGCAAAAACCCCTCGCGCCCCAAAAAGTAGCAGTAATACCCCGCGAAAAGGAGCAAAACCAATTAAAACCCCAGGGAAGCGCAAACAACAAATCCTAGCTGTTCATCACCGAACCAATGGTTCTAGTTCAGGTGTTTCGGTACCTCAGGCAAACGGTATCTCTCCCAGGTTGGCTACTCCTCCTGCCCGACCCAAAGCACCTGATGCTAGAATCTCTGGAGTTAAGCCCCCAACTGCACCCAAGCCAGCTCAGTCTGAACGTCGCAAAGCACCGCCAAAGGAGCTAAAATCTCCTCAGGAAGTTGAGCAAGCTACTGATGTCACTGCTAAACCAAGTTTAATTCAGCCGCCAAAGCTGGCGGCTCCCCCCTCAAGATCACAGGGGAAAAAGTCGGCAAGCAAAACTTTGATTCAGCTCCCTAGTAAACCTAAAATACGCTCTGTTGAGAAATCTGCCAATCAACCTGCAAGTGGGACAGAGGAAACAGAAGTTAAAAAAGCAGTACCTCCCCTGCCTAAGCTTAATCAACGACCAGTAAAAGCGACTACGGTAACTCAAGTAGACGAGACAGAAGAAATTGGGAAGGAGGCTTCTGAATCGATTGAAAACGAGGAGCTAATTACCGATGAAGTTGAGGTCAAAAAAGTTGCTCGTCTCAAACGTCCTACTTCCCCTCGCAAAGTCAAAGAATGGGAGAATGAAGAGGAAGACGATAAGCAGAATAAATCTGGAAAAGGCAAAGCGGCGAAAAAGCGTCGAGGCTTCAAGCCTATTTTGGACGATGATGATTTTGATGATTCTGAATCTGGTGAAGTTCAGGTTAATCAAGCCTTCATCAGCTTGTCAACTGCGCGACCAGCAAAGCCCAAATCTTTGCAGCAGCAACCAGTTGCTAGTACTAATAAAAGACCCAGAAAGCCTGCTTTCAAAACTGAGAAAGCGCCGAAAGCTGAACGGCAGAATAAGAGCAAGGCTGTGCCCACCCTGCCTGAATCAATTATTCTGTCAGACAGTTTGACGGTCAGAGAGTTAGCTGATAGACTCAACACTCCTGAAACAGATATTATCCGCAGTTTATTCTTCAAGGGAATAGCGGTTAACATCACTCAAACTCTCGACTTAGAAACTGCCTCTTCAGTCGCGGAGGAACTCGGAGTATTTGTAGAAACTCCTGAAGAGAAGTCGGCGGCGGTCAAAGATACGGAAATGCTGGATGCTAATGATTTGGAGAATCTGCAACATCGTCCCCCTGTGGTTACGATTATGGGTCATGTGGATCATGGTAAGACTACTCTGCTGGATTCGATCCGTGAGAGTACCGTGGCTTCTGGGGAAGCTGGGGGAATCACTCAACATATCGGAGCCTATCATGTTGATGTGGAGCACGGTGGGGAAAAACAACAAATTGTATTCCTAGATACTCCTGGTCATGAAGCCTTTACAGCGATGCGTGCCCGAGGAACCAGAGTCACGGATATTGCAGTATTGGTTGTAGCAGCTGATGATGGTGTACAGCCCCAGACTAAAGAAGCGATTAGCCATGCGAAAGCGGCAGAAGTACCTCTACTCGTAGCAATTAATAAAGTAGATAAGCCAGAAGCTAATCCTGATCGCATTAAGCAGGAATTAACTGAACAAGGTTTAGTGCCCGAAGATTGGGGTGGCGATACTACGATGGTTCCTGTAAGTGCCCTTAAGGGAGAAAACTTAGATGAGCTGTTGGAAATGATTCTCTTGTTAGCAGAGGTAGAGGAACTCTCGGCAAACCCTGATCGAGCTGCTAAAGGCACGGTAATTGAAGCTAACCTCGATCGTAATCGTGGTCCAGTGGCTACTCTTCTGGTGCAAAATGGCACCCTTAGGGTTGGCGATAGTATAGTGGCGGGGTCTGTATTGGGTAAGGTGCGAGCGATGATCGATGATATGGGAGCAAAGGTAGAAGCCGCTACTCCTTCCTTTGCGGTGGAGATATTGGGGCTCAATGATGTGCCCGAAGCGGGAGATGAGTTTGATGTCTACCAGGATGAGAAAGAAGCAAGAGCGATCGCCGAAGAGCGAGCCATCGTCCAACGAGACAGTCGCCTATTGCAATCAATGTCATCTCGCCGCATCAGTCTCAGCTCTCTCTCTGCTCAGGCGCAGGAAGGAGAGTTAAAAGAGCTTAATTTGGTTATCAAGGCTGATGTTCAAGGTTCTGTCGAAGCAATCCTAGGCTCCTTGCAGCAGCTACCGCAAAATGAGGTGCAGATTCGCACTCTATTGGCATCTCCAGGAGAAGTAACAGAAACCGACGTTGATTTGGCAGCAGCCAGTGGTGCAGTGATTATTGGCTTTAATACTACTTTGGCATCGGGGGCGCGACAGGCGGCAGACCGAGAGGGGGTAGATATCCGTCAATACAATATTATCTATAAGCTCTTAGACGATATTCAAGGAGCAATGGAAGGATTACTCGATCCCGAAGAAGTTGAAGAGGGCTTAGGACAGGTTGAGGTTCGTGCGGTCTTCCCTGTAGGACGTGGGGCTGTTGCTGGTTGTTATGTCCTGTCGGGCAAAATCATCCGCAACTGCAAAATCCGTGTCCGTCGCGACAATAAAATTGTCCATGAAGGGGAGCTTAATTCCCTCAAGCGAGTCAAAGATGATGTTAAGGAAGTAAATACTGGGTTTGAGTGCGGTATCGGCGCCGCTAAGTTCTCTGACTGGAAGGAGGGGGACATTATTGAGGCTTATGAGTTAGTCTTTAAGCGCCGTACCTTAGCGTTAAGCTAATTTCTAATTTTAGATAGGCTTGGCTGATTTAATGAGCGATCGCTTGCTTTCATTAAGCCTAGCCTAACTTTCTTTTGATGAGCTAAATATATCCGTGAGTTTATTAATTGCCCAGGTAACAAATGCTCCTAGAAAAAGGATGCCAATCGCTGGGTTAAATACGGGTGTCCAAAGACGATACCAAATATCGAATCCTAGGGGTATATTCAGATAGCGACCGATGACAGCAACGATAAACCACAGAAAGCCGAATAAAACTAAAAATACATCCGCTACCAGCAGGCGATTAAGCCAGATAATAATTTGTTCTTTCATAAAGCAGGATTGAAAGTGGAGCACCCGACGTGCTTAGTTTTGAAGGTGTTTAGCAATACAATTATACAGAAATAAACTTGTGTTTACTTAATCTATATTTTGCTAGCTTTTTTGATAGCGAGACATAGAGAAGAAATGCGTCTGTGTAGGCGATCGCAGTTTACCGAAAAATCAAATAATCATGATGTGATCCCAAGAATAGAAAAATAGCGATTATATCTCTTTTTTCTATTAAATTAATTACTGGATATTAAAGAAGTAGTCGGGCGATCTTCGTAGCTATATCTCAATTGTTCCCATTAATGGTCAGAGCTTTTAAAATGAAGTTGTGAGCTTTCCTAACCTAAAATAGTATGAGTGATACGGCTAATTTGAGAATTGTTTCCCTACTTCCTTCTGCTACGGAGATTGTCCATTGTTTAGGTCTGGGTCATGCTCTGGTAGGACGCTCTCATGAATGTGATTATCCCCCTTCAGTGAAAGATTTACCAGTCTGTACCGCAGCGAGATTGAATAGCGGTCAAAGTAGTGGCGAGATAGATCAAGATGTCCAAACTTTAGTACAGGAAGCTTTGAGTATTTATAAGATTAAGACAGAAGTTTTAGACCAGCTTCAACCAACTCACATTGTTACTCAAGATCAGTGTGATGTATGTGCGGTTAATCTTCCTGAAGTCGAAAAAGCGATCGCTATTCTGACTAATTCTCATCCTCAAGTTATTTCCCTACAGCCAAATCTCTTGAATGAACTCTGGGCAGATATCCGACGAGTAGCCGAGATCCTGGGCGTCGAATCTCAACCAGTGCTAGATAAATTACAAGAAAGGATTGATGTAATTGCTAATCGGGTTAGAGATGTTGACAGAAAACCCACTGTAGTAGCTCTAGAATGGACTGAGCCGTTGATGGGAGGGGGCAACTGGATTCCTGAACTAATTGAAATTGCAGGAGGTCAATCGCTCTTAGCAGTCAAGGGCAAACATTCTCCCTATCTATCTTGGTCAAATCTTACTGAAGCTGATCCAGATGTGATTGTGATTATGCCCTGTGGTTTTGATCTAGAGCGTACTGAAAAAGAGTCAAAGGTATTGACGAATTATTCAGAATGGAAGAATTTAAAAGCAGTTAAAAATGGTAAAGTTTTCATCGTTGATGGTAATGCCTACTTCAATCGTCCCAGTCAAAGATTGATGGATTCGGCAGAAATCTTAGCAGAAATCTTATATCCATCTTTGTTCGACTACGGATTTAAAGGAAAGGGTTGGAAATCATTTTTTTCATAAGGCGATCGCTTGTTTGAATAAGTAGGTCTGCAGCAATAAGATGAACTAGTTAGGACTGTTAGTCGTTAGTCGTTAGTCGTTAGTTGCAATGGCTGGAACTGAATTCATATTTCTTAACTTACATCACTTTATTTTGCCTTGCTTACTTAATCGAGAAATTATCAATAATTTATGTGGTCTGTATATATAATTCGCTGTGGGGATAATTCACTCTATATAGGAATTTCTACTGATGTTAACAGACGTTTTGAGGTTCACCAATCAGGCGGTGTTAAAGCTGCTAAATATACCAGAGCTAGGCATCCCTTGCAGTTAGTTTTCAGTGCCGAGATGGGAGATAAATCTGCTGCTTCTCGCGCTGAATATCGAATTAAAAAACTCTCAAAAAAGAGTAAAGAACTACTTGTAACAGGTAAAACTTCGTTATTTAAATTAGGAATTATCGACACAAAGATCTAGAGCGATCGCTCTTTTTCAAAAACGTCTATAAATTCGGATAACTGGGACAGCATAGCATTATCAGTTAAAGACTCTGCTGGCTGACGGGGTGGCTGTTGCGGGAAAGGGTGTTATGAGCTTGAATAACGACCAGAGGGGGGCTAACTCGTTCGGAATGGACAGGAGACATTTTACAAGTCTATCATCGCAGTTATGACACTCAAGATAATCGGTTATCTAATTTGCTGTCCGTCTGTGCTGTTTGCTATTTAAGTCTTCACAGGAGTCGGTTTTCATCAGTTAGTGAGGGTCAGTTGTCTTTGTGGTAGCAGTTTTTTACTGTAAAAGTACAAGTGAACTAAACTATAAAAAATTGATTAAATTTTCAACACAACTCGCGAAAGATTCATTAATATCGGTCTGAATAATAATTAAAACCTTGGCTTATGACTAATTATGACGTACCGATTAATAATTCTGCGGGAAGACTAGTATTTTTACTAAAAAAAGCCATAGAAAATGGATCGAAAACAAAAGATAAATTATATATATCAGCTATTTGCGAAGCTTTAGGATTAACGAATAATCCCACTAATCGTGCTGAAAGTTTTAGCAAATTATTCTATCTTATCCATCAATTAGAAATAGATTTGTCTTTACTTTCACCAACAAAGATTAAGAACCACAAAGAAACAATTACACAACTTAAACAAATTATTTCCTGCGGCTTTACAAATAAATTTGCAACAACACAACACCTAAATAACGACAAGAGTTATATAATTCGGGATTTAGAAAATTGCGCTGACTCTTTGAGTGATGTAATAGATTTAAAAGTTGTTGAGGAAGAAGAGTTGGTAAAATTAGTAGGTGAAATTGATGGTTTATATCAAACTATTAACTCTTCTGATATAGGAAAAGATTTAAAATTTCTCTTACTAAAAAAACTTACTGCTCTGAAAGAAGTCCTAGAAAATTATCAGTTTCAGGGTTCAGACGGAATAAAAAGGGAGATTGAAAATATCATGGGTTCAATAGCTATAAATAACGATAAAGTTAGAACTGATGAGGAAAAAGGCTTAGTCATGAAAGTCTTTGAGTTACTTCGCACATTAATTACTACAGCTAGTGCTGCCAAAAACTTACTTCCTGAAAATATAGTAGAAATAGGTCAAAATTTTCTACCTCCAAGTTAAAAATACTTCCTATTTATTATTCTGTCTCCACGTCTAAAGCTTCTAATATTTACAATTCCCAACTCCTAACTTTGCCATCACGGGAAATCTTTTCTGCGTAGCCTAGATTCTTATCACTCTCATAATCTGAATACTGCTAATGGTGATAAGCCATAGTAGCCTCAACTATTGCCGTGTTGAGTGAACTTGTCCCTAAAAGTTGAGTCCAACTACTCGACTAGAGAAATTTTTGAACTATTATCTTTGATGGGCAGAATATGAACTGTGGCGTTGCTTTTAGCAATAAGCGATCGCCAATAATCGCGGGACTCAATGACTAAAAGCAAATAAATCAAACTACCATTTCTTATAGGGTAAAAACTTACCACACATCACAATCTGAACGCGATCGCCTTTAGGATCAGGAACTTTTTCCACCTCGACAGAAAAGTCAATAGCGCTCATGATACCATCGCCAAATTTTTCGTGAACTACCGCCTTGATTGGCATGCCGTAGACCTGCATAATTTCATAAAAGCGGTAGATTAAAGGGTCGGTAGGAATTTGTGGCTCTAGAGAACCTTTTAGGGGGGGAATGGTTAATTCTTCCGCCATAGATTCAGGCAACCCCAAAGTAGTAACGATTTTGGTGGCTTCCTCAAGATCTGCGCTAGCCTGACGATAGATTACCGAAGCGATCCAGGTTTCATCTCTACCGACAACTTTTTCCAAATCTTCAAAGGTGACTCCTTTAGCTTTTTTAGCGGCTAATAGTTTTTCCGTAATTGCGGCGATCGCCATAATATTTTTCCTCTTACTAAGTGGTTAGTGGCTAGTAGTTAATTGTTAATTGTTAATTGTTAGTAGTTAGTAGTTAGTAGTTGGTTGCTTACCATCATTCACTCATTACTTATTACTCATTACTCATTACTTAATCCTTGCTGCTTCCACCGCTCTAGTTTCCCGATATAAATGATCTTCCATTTCTTGTTTCAACTGTAAATATTCGGGACAATTTTCTACGGTAGTGCGATCGCGGGGACGGGAGAAAGGAACCTCTAGCACCTGGGCAATCTGGGCTGCGGGACCTTTAGTCATCATCACAATCCGATCCGACAGAAGTAGGGCTTCATCAATACTGTGGGTAATCATAATGGCGGTTTTGCGCTGCTGTTCCCAAATTCGCTCAATCTCATCTTGGAGAAAACCCCGTGTTAGAGCATCTAAAGCCCCAAAAGGCTCATCCATCAATAAAATTTGGGGATTAATAGCTAATGCTCTAGCTATCCCCACTCTTTGTTTCATACCTCCCGATAGCTCGTGGGGACGTTTTTTCTCTGCCCCTGTTAACCCTACCAGCTGAATGTTTTCTTTGACAATGCGCTGTTGCTGCTTATCGGGCATTTTGGGGAAAACAGTAGATACTGCAAATTTAATATTATCGGCGACGGTCATCCAGGGCATCAGGGCATAATTTTGGAAGACCATACCGCGATCTGGTCCTGGGTCTTCAATTAGCTGTCCATCAATTCTTACTTCCCCGCTAGTGGCGCAGCTTAGTCCTGCAATAATATTGAGGAGGGTTGATTTTCCGCATCCTGAAGGACCAATGATGGAAACAAAGGTGTTGTGATTAATTTCAAGATTAATATCTTCAATCGCCACAAAATCTTTACTAGCTTGTCCCGTAAGCTTATCAAGCCAGCCTGTTCTGCCAGGAAATACTTTGGCGATATGACGGAGAGATATTTGAGCATCGCTGGTATCCTCTTCAGTCACGATTTGATTTTCAGAACTAAATGATGTGCTCATAATTTACTTGCCAAAAGAAACTAATTTTTCTAGGTAGGCAAAGATTTGGTCGAGAACAATTCCCACAACGCCGATAATAAAAATTGCCACTAGGATATTGGGAATGTAGAGATTATTCCATTCATTCCAGATAAAATAGCCTAATCCCGTTCCCAAAAGCATCTCCGCCGCTACAATCACCAACCAGGAAATCCCCATGCTGATCCTCAGTCCAGAAATAATATTCGGTAATGCCGCAGGGATAATCACTTTAAAAATGGTACGCCAGCGAGATGCACCAAGAGTTTTTGATACGTCAAGGTAGCTTGAATCCACATTAGCCACACCAAATGCCGTATTGGTTAGGGTGGGCCAAATACTAGCAATGGTAATAATGAAAATCCCCGTTAACTCCGAATCGCGGAATAAATATAGTCCCAGAGGCAACCAGGCTAGAGGAGATACAGGCTTGAGGAGTTGGAAGTAAGGGTTAAAGGCTTTAAATGCTACCTTAGAAATCCCCACTAAAATCCCTAGAGGGACGGCAATTAAGGAAGCGAGGGTATAGCCAATTGCCACCCGCCGCAGGCTAATTAGTAAATTCCAGCCAATGCCCAGGTCGTTGGGACCATTATCGTAGAAAGGATGAGTTACCCAGTACCATAATTCCTTAATGGTTAGAGATGCCGTGGGCATACCCTTGGAAAAAAGCTTCAATTTAGCTCCCAGTTCCCAAAATAGGAGAAATATCCCCAGAGATAGGAGGAATAATAATAATGCCTTGACATTATCATTATCTAATAATTTATTTTCTTGCTTACTCTTAACTACTCGTTCTCGAACTATTGTCATTTCAATTATCAGTTACCATTACTCATTGTTCATTGCTTAAACGCCATACTTTTTGATTTGCTCGTCAATATATGCTTGAGGATTAGCTGGATCAAAAGTATCGAAGGCTAAAGTTTCAGTGCGGTAAATATCGCTGGGGGGTGTCTGCCCTAATTCTTCAGATAATTCCCTGGCTAAATCCGTCATAAAAATTTCTTGTCCCACCTCTTCGTATTTATCTTTGGCGATCGCAGTTTTGACTTTGGCATCACCCTGTAAGTCCCACCGCACTAGCTGAGAAGAAATCCAGTTAGCAAAACTTTGCCAGGGATAGGGATCGAAATCAATGCGATCGGGTATTGACTGAGTGTTGCCCAGACCATCTTCAAAATTCCCTGTCAGTACTGCTTCAACTACTTCTACGGGCTGGTTGAGGAAACCTCTGGCGGAGATGGCTTGAGCGATTTCAGGACGATTATCAATATTACTTGCATATGCCGCAGCCTCAATAATAGATTTATTTAGGGCTCTAAAGGTGTTGGGATTGGCGCTAATCCACTCATCACTAGCCGCAAAGGCACAGCAGGGATGTCCTTCCCATAATTCCTTGGTCAGCTTATGAATAAAGCCTGCTTCTTCGTATACTGCCCGTTGATTGAAGGGGTCGGGCATGAGGTAGGCATCAATATCTCCTGCCACTAGTTGAGCAATGCTATCTGGTGGCGGTACGGGGCGAATTTTGACATCTTTATCGGGGTCGATGCCTCCTGTAGCTAGATAATAGCGCAGCAGAAGATTGTGCATTGAGTAGGGAAACGGCACTCCAATGGTAAAGCCTTTAAAGTCTGCGGGACCCTTAACTTGATCCTTATATTTATTGGCAACGGTAATTGCCTGCCCGTTAATATTTTCAATACTGGCAAGCTTGACTCCAAAGGAAGAAGAACCAAGCCCCAATGTCATGGCAATGGGCATTGGTGCTAGCATATGATAGGCATCTAACTCACCAGCGATCGCCGAGTCTCGAACTGCCCCCCAACTGGGCATCTTAACCACCTGGGCATTAAAGCCATACTTCTTATAAAACCCCAGAGGTTCCGACATAATGATCGGCGTAGCGCAGGTAATGGGAATAAAGCCAATTTTGAGGTCTGTTTTCTCCAGGTTACCTGTATCGACATCGAAAACAACTTCTTCCCCCGCAGGCTCTTCTGCCTTTCTGGGGGAGCAGTTAGCTAGGCTGACTAAAGCTGCACCCACCGCTAAATTTTTCAGGAAGCGACGACGGCTAAATTCGCTGTTATGAACTACGTCACCAAAAAACTCTCCTGCTTTCTGTCCAAAAGCCGCAGCAAAGGCATTTTCCATACCCCCTGCTTGCTTACACAGTTCTAAGACCAATTTTTCCCGCTGAGGATCGCCTTTGCCTGCAACCTTTAAAAGTAGAGTTTTTCTTAAGTCTGCCCTATTAACTTCATCGGCAATTTTGAGGGTATTTTCCTTATAAATCCCCATTTTGACCAAATCATCGAGCATATCCACTGGATCACTGGGCATATCTTCTGCCATAAATTTCCAATGATCAGATGTTAAATGTAGCCCGCCACAGGTCTTACAGTCTAAATCGAATTCGCTCAGATTTCCTCCCCAAGAGTTAAGATTAACTATCTTATCTGTAGCGCTGATATTTGAGGAAACTACCATGATTATTATTAATATTGCTCTATTTGGTCATTAGAGCTTGTTTTTTAGCAACCGTTTGTAGCCATTTTTACGTAATGTAGATAGTTTCTGTCATGAAAGCATAGGATAAGCGATTTCTCGGAAATTCAACCTACTTCACCTAATAACAGAAAAGCGATCGCCTGACTGATATCAAAGAATTGGTGATCGCTTTAATTTTCTGTTAAATAATAACAATTAAAATCTATTTAAAATTAGGATAAATCTCCTCATCAAACAGCTTACGGATTTTGTCCCCCAACTCAGGCTGATTTTCTATTAGCTGTTCTACAAGGTATTCATAATCTTCTTTTACGTCGTATTCTAAGCGGCGCTTAGGCGATTTAGCCTCTGGCATCCAGGTAGTATGAAAGGAAAAGCCAATGTTAAGCTTAGGGTGACTCATTTTATACAGTGGTCCCTGATTCAGCTTTTGGGCATCAAAGATCCAGATTTCGCTGTTTTGTGACCATTCAGGATCGTTATCTGGGCGATCGCTTTGGGCTAAGAATTCATCGGAAGTTAGCACCACGCAAACAATGTAACCATCAGTTTGATCCTTAGCATTAGGACGGGGAATAAATTGTGCCGAAGTTCCCAGATTATTTTTAGCAAACTGGAAGTAATTATGAGGATTTATCTCTATTTCTTCTGTATCGTTCTCAGAATTATTAATAACTCTCAAATGACATATGCTCGAAGGGATACCTTTATGGGCTAGTTCAGTAACCCGTTCCAAGTCCACTAAACGATTAGGATAATTTTGATAAGCCCGTAAAGTCTTAGCCGTTAATGTATCAGGTGAAGCTCCCCAACTATTCCAGAAAATGTCTGTAAATCTTTCTGTTGGCTGTTGATCTTGGAAGGCATAAAATGCGGTACGCCAAGTAAGCTGAAACTTGCTATCTAATTTATCAGCAGCTATTTGATCATTAACAAGCTCACGTTCTTGCTCTTCAGGTACTAGCTGCTTATCAATAACCTTACCTGTTTCACCATCAATAACCCAACGTCCTAATCGATTAATATCTAATGGGTTAACGACACTTCCAGCTAGCTTTTTTAGGCGATAATTCAGTTCGGAATTTTGATTATTGGAAGAGTCAAATCCTGAGCAATCAAAATTACGGATACATTCAGCAATATCTGTTGCAGACAGGTGGGCTATATGCAGCACAATTTGATTCTGCTTATTCTTAAAATCAACTTGATAGTGACAAAATTCTGGAGATATTTTTATTTCTCTGGCAACTATATTAGGGAGATTTTTAAAGGGACGTAAAGAAAACCAGTTGCGCCAGTGATTTACTTTTGCTTTATCAGAGTTTAAATCTGCTCTCTTGATAATATATAGCTTTGTATAAGGATATTGCGGGTAGTCAATAAAATTAGCCAAGAAAATTTTGAAGGAATTGATTAGAGAATCTTTTTGAAAAGGTAGACTTTTCTCTAAAGTGAACTTAAATGATGACTCAATAAATATAATATAGTCTTCAGTTAATCCCATCTGGTGAGCTGTTTGAGCAATTTTAAGATTACGATTATTTGGTAGAATAATATTCCATTTTTTCTTGATATTAATTTCTTTAGCATCCCACATCAATAAATGAACAAAATCGTATCTACCACTAAAAATTCTAGAGAACCTTTCTATTACTCCTAAAAAGTTAAATAGTATTTTTAATATCCCTAAAATCAACGAGTAAATTCTGAGTAAGTTAAGTTCCAAATCTATTTTGTCTCTGGTTTCTTCTAAAATACTCTTTAATCTTAATGAATTCTCTTGAATTCTTGCCTCCAGAGAACGAGAAAAATCTAGGAGTGTCCAAATTGATTTACCAATATTCAAGGTAAAGAGTTGTTCTGTGTTGAAATCGAATACTGGATGAGCCGAGGTTAGTATATTTTTAAAAGGTAAAACAGGCTGATTTGCCAATAAATCTGACCATTCTTGATTATTTCCCACTGGGGTCAGAATTTCCAAGGTTTCTGGATCTATTTCATAAGGTCTTCCAACATCCCAAGTTACTAATAAGCGAGTACTTTCATCATCTTTCAGTTTAAAAGGTACAAATGCGGTATTTAGCTGATTACGAACGCCTAGTTTAAAAAAAGAAGCTCGGGAAATACCTGCGTTTTGAAAAGCTAAATTTTGATAAATCGAGGAATTTGCTGGTTTAGAAGTAGCCCTATCAGCATAATAACAAGGAGGCTTTAATAATCGAGCCCTTAAACTAGCATGACCTTGAGTAAATTTAATCTGGTGCACCATCCCATCTCCGTTGTACAAGGCTGTCCAGCCATCTTGACTGGGCAAAGCCACATTCTGCTCACCTTCTGCCCTGGGAGAGTTTACCGATCCTGCGGGACCAGTAAGAAAAAATAGACCATGTAAATCTTCAGGTAAAGTAGCCTGATTGCCATCTGCATCTCTGATAGTTAGAGAAACTGGTTCAATTAATTCTTCTCGACTGACGGAGACGATACTAAGAGGAAAGCGCGCCTGAGAATTTTTCTCAGAGTTATTTTTTGGAGAATTATCAGTGATTTGAGGCTGTGTTTGCTGCATGATTAGGATCAATCAAAAAATTATATTGTTCTTAAGAAAGAGATACTTTCTCTTTCTCTGGCTTAAAATATTTCGAACTTTGCTACCAACCAATTTTTATATTAGTCAATACTTGCTATTTTAGAAATCTTTAATTTTGTTGATCATATCTAGAAACGATGACTTTAATAAAAATATTATATTTTAATGCTCCAGATAAGAATAGCTTTGAAAGCCTTGGTATACAGTTTGCTATTCGGTCAAATCACTTTAACTCAAATCTATAAAATAATGATCAATTTAAAATAAATATGATTATATAAACAAAATGTTTATTTAATTTTATATCAACTTTAGTTGGGTTTTGTATGGAACAGAGATTACTTAATTATGCTTCTGATAGTCCAACTGTTGGGAGTAATTCAAAAAACATTACTCTCCTGGCACGAAATAAAGGGATACCTCCATTCCTGGAAAAAATATTGCTCAAACTTAATAAAGCATTACGGGGATGTCCCCCATTTCTGCTTAATGATTTAGGTCGAGTAGTCGAGCCACCTGTGACCCGAGGATTGACGCAGCTTCCACCAGGAGTTGAGAAACGGGTGGCAGTTGTTGGCGCAGGGCTAGCTGGCTTGATTGCAGCGCTGGAATTGGTCAAGCTGGGTTACAAGGTGAATATTTACGAAGCTACAGACTTTATTGGCGGTAGGTTAGGGGCAAAACCCAGCGATACTTCTCCTTCGGGTTTTTGGGAGCATGGTTTGCATCATTTTTTTCATAATGTCTATGACTACTTGATGCAGAAAATGGAGGAAGTTGGGGCAGATCGTAACCTGCAAGCCGTAAATGAGGTATTGCTGGAATTTGAAAACTATAAGCCAGAAATTTTAGAGGTCAAACCCAATTTACCTCTATTGAATATGCTAGGAATTGTCTGGAGATCGCCAAATATTACTATCTTGGATGCTATTAAAAGCGCTGCGGGAGTGGGCGTTTTATCTCCTCTATTTTTCTATAATCACGAAAAAATTTTTCGTCAACTCGACGATATTTCGATGGTGGATTACTGTAAGCAAAAGGGAGTTTCTCAGACTTTTTTCGATACTTTGGTGAAAACTGGTCTTACCGTTAGCCTTAATCGAATTGAGGATATCAGCGCCGCTCAAGCACTTCACATGATGTGGACTTTCTTCCTTCGTAAACCTGATGCTATGTTGAGGCAAGTCCCCACCGACAATCACTACAAATCAATCATTGTGCCTTTTCGTACCCATTTGGAAAAATTAGGGGTTAAAATCCATCTCGGACATCGAGTTAAAAACTTACAGATTCAAAATAAACAAATTGTGGGTTTAGATTTTGCCCACGGAGAGAGTACTAATTTAGACTATCTGCTAATGGCATCAGATATCCAAGGGACGAAGAAGATCCTCGAACAAACTCAGGCTGAAGATATCCAGTCTCAAAGCAGTTTAGGTCATATCAGAGCTACAGTAAGCAAATTGAGAACTGCTCCACCTTATGTAATCGCCCGTGTCTACTTTCAAGATCAGCCAAAAGATCCACATCGTCCTGACGTGATTGAAACTCCTGAAAATCATCCTGTCGATTTAATTTTTCAATCCCATAAAACTGAAAAAAGCGATCAGGCTTGGGTTAAGGCTGCTCCTCTAGGCGAGAATAGATGGGTCATTGAGATTCATGCTTACGATCTTGGTCCAACATTGGCGGCTAAATATGGCAGCTCTAAAAATTATGGAACTAATTGCTCTGATGATGAGCTGTGGAAATTAATGTCAGAACTTTCTGATGAGGAAGTGTGGGACGTTATTAAAGAAAAGTTACGCCGTATCAAGGGTCTTGAAAATCTAGCTGACGCGACCGTCTACCTTAATGGTGGATTACAAATTAAGCGCTACTATAATTTTACTGGTTTTCAAGTAGGGCAAGGAGATCGCCCTGCACCATTTTTTGCCGAGCCACATATTTCTAACCTAGTTATTGCTGGAGACTGGGTTGCAATCCAGGGGAAAGATGGCTTTAAAAATAGCCCTGGACAAGTTTATCCAGGTGGTAACCTGATGGGACAGGCTGCTGCATCTGCGGGAATTGCGGCAGGGATTATCGCGGCTAAAGATAATGTAGTTGGACCCTATGTTCCAGTTATCTGAACCGCCTACGGAAAATCAATTTTCATCATTTTTAGAAAGAAAAACTAGAACTTATTCAAAATTAGGATAAATCTCTTCATCAAACAGCTTACGGATTTTGTCCCCCAACTGAGGCTGATTTTCTATTAGCTGTTCTACCAGATGTTCATAATCTTTCTTCACGTCATATTTTAAGCGGCGCTTGGGGGACTTAACCTCTGGCATCCAGGTAGTATGAAAGGAAAAGCCAATATTGAGCTTAGGATGACTCATTTTATACAGCGGTCCATGATTTAGCTTTTGGGCATCAAAGATCCAGATTTCGCTATTTTGTGACCATTCAGGATCGTTATCTGGGCGATCGCTTTGGGCTAAGAATTCATCGGAAGTTAGCACCACACAAACAATGAAGCCATCGGTTTGATCCTTAGCATTAGGACGGGGAATAAATTGTGCCGAAGTTCCCAAATTATTTTTAGCAAACTGATAAAAATTCTTTTCATTGAGTTCTATCTGTGATTTTTGCTCAGAATCTGTGGTTATTTTGATATGACAGAGGCTGGAAGGTACGCCAACATAGGTCAAGTCCACTAGCTTATCTAAATCAACTAGACGTTGAGGATAATCCTGATAGGCTTCAACTGCTCTATTGGTTAGAGTGTCGGGCCAAGCGCCCCAGTTGTTCCAGAAAATATCAGTTAGTTTTTGAGTTGGTCTTTGATCTGGATAAACATAAAATGCGGTAGACCAAGTAAGTAAGTATTTGGGGTCTATCTTATTATTCTTGGGATCTTGTTTATAAGCTGCAAGCTGATCATTAATATTTTTTTTGTCTGAATGGTTGGGAAACATTTTATGGTCGATAATCTCACCTGTTTTGGCATTAATTACCAAACGACCTAATCTACTGATATCTGTGGGGCTGACTATATTTCCTGCTAGCTGCTGTATCCTGTGGGTTATTTCAGGATCGTCGTAAATATCTTCTAGCTCATCGGGATCGCGATCATCGTAAGCAGAGCGGTCATAAATGCGGATATATTCAGCAATATCTGATGCTGCCAGATGAGCTGCGTGAACTACAATCTGGTCATTAGCATTGTCATAGTCGAGTACGTAGTGAGAAAATTCAGGCTGAATTTTAACCTCCTTTGCCACAACTTTTGGTAAGTCTTTAAATTGACTGCGAGAGAAAAAATTCTTGATTTTAGTTAATAAACTAGTGTCTTTTATTTCTAAATTAGCCTTGTCAATAATAAAGAGCTTCGTAACAGGATATTGAGGATAGTTGAGAAAGTCAGTCATAAAAATTATGAATGAGCTAAGAATTGAGTTTCTTTGAAAGGGAAAAGTATTCTCCAACGAAAACTTAAATGAGGTTTCGGCAAATACAATATAGTCTCTGGTTATCCCCATTTGATGCACAGTTTGATCAATGACTAGGGGTCGATTACCAGGCAGAACAATATTCCACTTTCTACTAATATCTACCTCTTTACCTTCCCATTCCAGTAAATGAACAAAATCATAGCCTCCAGTAAAAATCTTGAGGATTCTGACAAAGATATCCATAATCCAGATTACAAACCTGAGGGAGTATAAAATTACTGAATAAAAGAGGATTAAAATATTCTTAAAGCTTTTGGTAAAGTTTAAATTGCGCTCAGTTAAAATTCTGCTGATTAATTCTTTGAAAGCTCCGCTATTTTCTGCCAGCCGAACATTAATTGAACGCGTTAAGGCTAACATTGTCCACAATGATTTACCTACATTAAGGGTATAAAATTTCTTGTCATTGGTATCAAATACAGGATGGGCAGAAGCCATCAAATTTTTAAAGGGGAGGGGTTGTTGACCAGGCAATAACTCAGACCAGCTGTTATTTAAACCTACAGGAGTAAAAGTTTCTAGAGTTTCTGGATCAATTTCAAAAGGTCTACCAACGTCCCAGGTGATTAACAAACGCTCGCTCTCATCATCCTCCAGTTTAAAAGGGACAAATGCGGTGTTTAGCTGATTGCGGATTCCTAACATATTAAAGGAACCGCGAGAAATTCCTAAATTGTAAAATTTTAGTTTGCTGTATTCTTCGCTATTGGCTGGATCAGAGGTTGCTAAGTCAGCAAAGTATGAAGGGGGTTTAACTAAACGGGTTTTTAAGCTGGCAGTTCCTTGAGAAAAACTAAGACGATAAACCATGCCGTCGCCGTTATATAGCGCTGTCCAACCATCCTTGCTCACCCAAACAGTTTGCTCATCTCCCTCAACTTGAGACGAATTGGGGGAACCCACAGGACTCACCATAAAATAATGTCCCTGTAGATCATCTGGTAAAGTCGCCTTGACTCCTGGCGCAGGTTTTATCTTTAGCTCAATTGGTTCGATGAATTCTTCCCTACTTACGGCAACAACCGTCTGGGGAAATTGCGATTGACGATCAAAACTATGAGGATTAGTTCTTGCAGATGCTTCGGTCATGATGAGGTTATCTTTGCGACAATAGGACTATAAGCTTAATAAAAATTGATATTTTGCGTTTTGAGTGAACATTATTCTTAAAGATGAATTATGTACTTTAGTCTTCAGAATCTCTATTAATTTATAGCAGAGCAGTACAGTCAATCATTTAATAAAAATGAAATATTTATCAATTAAAATATTATTACAATACAATCATAAACTAACATAAGTATTTAAGAGACGTATTTAATTTAGCTATTTTTTTATGGTAAAGCGATCGCCTAATGCTACTTCAGACAACCAAGCTGCTGGTAGTGGTCAGCAAAATATTACTCTCCTAGCTCGAAACAAAGGTATTCCGCCATTCCTGGAAAAGATCTTACTCAGGGTCAATAAGAAATTGCGGGGCTTTCCTCCTTTTCTGCTCAATGATTTGGGTCGGGTAGTTGAACCCCCTGTAACTAAAGGATTGGAGAAACTGCCCCCAGGAGTTGAAAAGCGGGTGGCGGTTGTTGGCGCAGGGCTGGCAGGATTAATTGCGGCTCTGGATTTGGTCAAGCGGGGTTACAAGGTTGATATTTATGAAGCTACGGACTTCATTGGCGGCAGATTGGGAGCAAAACCCAGTGAAACTTCCCCTTCGGGCTTTTGGGAGCATGGCTTACATCACTTTTTCCATAACGTCTACGACTACCTGATGCAAAAAATGGAGGAAGTTGGGGCAGATCAGAACCTAAAACCAGTAAATGACGTGCTGCTGGAGTTTGAGAACTATGAGGAAGAGCTCCTAGAAGCTAGACCCAATATCCATTTACTCAACATGTTGGGCATTGTCTGGCGATCGCCAAATGTTAATACGTGGGATGCCATCAGAAGTTTTCCTGGGATGGTGTCTCTGTTTTTCTACAACCACGAGAGGGTAATCAAAAAGCTGGATCACATCACTATGGTGGAATACTCTCAAGGTAGAATCGCTAAGTCTTTTTTCGACACCTTTATTCAAACTGTACTAACGGTGAGCCTTAACCGAACCAAGGATATTAGCGCGGCTCAGGCACTACATTTAATGTGGACTTTCTTTATCCGTAAACCCAATGCGATGTTGCGGGTGGTGCCCACAGATAATCATTACACCTCGATTATGCTGCCCTTCCGCGAGCACTTAGAGAAATTGGGAGTCAAGATTCATTTAGGCTATCGGGTCAAAGAATTAAAGTTAGATAACAGCCTAGTTAAGGGTTTGAACTTTACTAATGGAGAGAGTATCGAGCTTGATTATTTGGTGATGGCAACGGATATTAAAGGGACAAAGGAAATTTTTGCTGCTACAGAGGCAAAGGATGCGGCAACTACCGCTAACCTAAATCAGGTCAAGTCAAGGGTAAATAAATTAAAAACAGCCCCTCCCTATGTGGTTGCCCGCGCCTATCTGCTGGGTAAACCTGAAAACCCCGACCGACCCGACGTAATTGAAACACCCGAAAATCAGCCCGTAGATTTAGTCTTTCAAGCTCATAAAACCGAACAAAGCGATACCGCCTGGGTCAAAGCTGCCCCTGCGGGAGAGGATCGATGGGTCATTGAAGTTCACGCCTACGACCTGGGTCCCTCTCTAGCCAGAAGGTATGACAATCTAAAAGGAAAGGCGGAAAGCTGTACCGACGACGAACTATGGCAATTATTGCTGCAACTTTCTGACCAAGAATTATGGGATGCAATTAAAGAAGAATTGCGAGATATTGACGGCTTATCCCAGCTAGCGGATGCCCCCCCTGTCTCAGAGAATGGGCTACAAATTGGGCGCTACTTTAACTTTACTGGTTATCAGGTCGGTCAAGGCGATCGCCCGTCACCGTTCTTTGCCGAGGAGCATCTTTCTAACCTGGTGGTTGCGGGAGACTGGGTGGCACTCCAGGGCAAAGATGGTGCTAACAATAGTCCTGGACAAGTTTATCCAGGGGGTAACCTGATGGGACAGGCAGCAGCGTCAGCAGGAATCGCCACAGGCATTATCGCAGCTAAGGATAACGTGGTTGGTCCCTATGTTCCTGTTATTTAACGCTAGTTTTGAATCAGAGAATAGATCTGTTGAGATAGTTATTAGCCGTTAGCTTTTGGCTATTAGCTTGTAACCATTTTGTTTGATTGTTAGAAATTTAGAATCATACCCTGATCCTGCAACGCCAATTTCAAGAATATCAGCCCTCTTCTCTTGATGGGAGGGCTGTTCTTATTCTTGTTAAATGAAAGAGAAAGAGAAAGTTAGGGAAATAGGGAGTTGAGAGAGGAATCAAACAGACATTTCTAAAGCTTCCTCTACTTTAGGCATTTGCTCTGGGGGAACTACCCGACCTTCATCTTCAAAATTCTCAATTTGATCGAAATTCAAATAACGATATAAATCTCCAGCAAAAGGAGTAATTTTTTCCTGAACGATCGCCATATACTCTTCTACGGTAGGAATTTTACCCAACAAAGCGCAGACGGCAGCTAGTTCCGCTGAACCGAGATATACCTGTGCCCCTTTACCCATACGGTTGTTAAAGTTACGGGTTGAGGTCGAGAAAACAGTGGCATTGTCTTCAACGCGGGCTTGGTTACCCATACAGAGGGAACAGCCAGGCATTTCCGTACGTGCCCCAGCAGCAGCAAACACGCCGTATACTCCTTCCTCACGGAGTTGTTTTTCATCCATGCGGGTGGGGGGACAGATCCATAAACGCCCTTTAACTACTCCTGCACCTTCAAGAATTTTTGCCGCAGCGCGATAGTGTCCAATATTGGTCATGCAGGAACCGATAAAGACTTCATCGACTCTTTCTCCTGCACAGTCTGACATGAGTTTAACGTTATCTGGATCGTTTGGTGCAGCGACGATGGGTTGATCTATTTCGTTAAGATTAATCTCAATCGTGTCTGCATATTCAGCATTAGCATCGGCAGACATTAATTCAGGATTGGCTAACCACTGTTCCATCCTTGCTACACGGCGCATGATTGTACGGTCATCTCCATAACCACGGGCAACCATATTTCTCAATAAGGTTACGTTAGAGCGTAAGTATTCGGCTACCGTTGCCTCACTGAGCTTAATTGTACTGCCTGAACAGGAACGTTCGGCAGTAGCATCAGTTAACTCAAACGCCTGTTCTACCTTAAGGTCAGGCAATCCCTCCATTTCCATCACTCGCCCGTTAAAGACGTTGATTTTATTTTCTTTCGCTACGGTAAGTTTTCCTTGCTGAATAGCAACCCAGGGAATGGCGTTAACAATATCTCTTAGAGTTACTCCAGGCTGTAAGTCGCCTGTAAAGCGGACTAAAACCGACTCAGGCATGTCTAGGGGCATAACTCCCAGGGCAGCAGCAAAAGCGACTAGCCCCGAACCTGCGGGGAAGGAAATGCCCAAGGGGAAGCGGGTATGGGAATCGCCACCAGTCCCAACGGTGTCGGGCAACAACATGCGGTTTAGCCAGGAGTGAATAATCCCGTCTCCTGGGCGTAGCGCCACCCCGCCACGGGTGGAAAAGAAGTCAGGTAAATTCTTATGGGTTTGAATATCCACAGGCTTAGGGTAGGCTGCGGTATGGCAGAAGGTTTGGAGGGTTAAATCAGCGTTGAAACCAAGACAGGCTAACTCTTTAAGCTCATCTCTGGTCATAGGTCCTGTGGTATCTTGAGAGCCTACGGTGGTCATAATCGGTTCACAGGAAGTTCCTGGGCGCACCCCTGGTAAACCACAGGCTTTACCCACCATCTTTTGCGCCAGGGTAAAGCCCTTGCCTGTATCTTCAGGCATGGAGGGGCGAGTAAACACTTCAGAGACTGGTAAACTTAAGGCTTCCCTGGTTTTGTCGGTTAATGCCCGTCCAATCAGCAGGGGAATTCTTCCTCCAGCCCGTACCTCATCAATAATAGTTTCGGGCTTGAGTTCAAAGTTAGATATGGTTTCCCCAGCTTCGTTAGTGATTTTGCCTTCATAGGGATGAATGGTAATTACATCCCCTGTATTCATTTGGGTAACTTCACACTCTATAGGTAATGCCCCAGAGTCTTCCGCAGTGTTGAAGAAAATTGGCGCAATCTTATTACCCAGGATATAGCCCCCCGCTTTCTTATTGGGGACAAAGGGAATTTCATCACCAATGTGCCACAGTACAGAATTAATCGCCGACTTCCGAGAGGAACCAGTACCCACAACGTCTCCTACGTAAGCTACGGGATGACCTTTTTCCTTTAACTTAGCAATGGTGTCCAAACCATCAGGCATTTTTGACTCCAGCATGGCTAGGGCGTGGAGAGGGATATCGGGGCGGGTTGTGGCGTGGGGTGCAGGGGAAAGATCATCAGTATTAGTCTCTCCAGGAACTTTAAATACGGTGACGGTAATCGCCTCTGCTGGTTGGGGACGATTGGTAAACCACTCTGCCGCTGCCCAGGAATCAATCACCTGTTGGGCATAGGAATTACTCTGGGAAAGTTCTAAAATATCGTTAAAAGCATCAAACACCAGCAGGGTTTTACTTAGTGCCTTTACTGCTGCTGCGGCGATCGCCTGATCAGCGGACTGTAAGAGATCTACTAGTGATTGGACGTTGTAGCCACCGATCATGGTTCCTAGCAGCTTTACGGCATATTGGGCTGAGATTACAGGGCAGTTAATCTCTTGCTTGGCTACCCCAGTCAAAAAACCTGCTTTGACATAGGCTGCGTCATCTACTCCAGGGGGAACTCGCTCCACCAAAAGGTTTAAAAGTTCTTCTTGTTCAGCTTCTGGGGGATTTTTTAATAGCTCACACAATTCTGAGGTTTGTTGCGCTGTTAAGGGTAGCGCGGGAATGCCCTGTAACCCTCTCAAGGCTGCTTGTTGGCGATATGCTTCTAACATCTATTCTCCTAATTCTCCTTTTATATACTTTTTTATATGTTCAAATTATATTTAAAGTTCGTATATTTTCTTATTTTATCTTGTTCAAATACTTTCAAATCAGATGCAATTAAAGCTTTATCTTACAGGGGTTACAGCAAGTTAACAAATCAACTCTCAGATTACCTACATCTATCTACTATTTTATAATTTTTGCTTGGCTTAAGATGTATCGACATTATCAGAGCATTATTTTGGAGGTACAGAATGTCAGTTTAAAAATTTGCGAACGTTATTAGCTATAGTCTCTGCTGCCAAACTATTTTCAGTCCGCAAAAGAGTTAGGCATTTTAGTTGGGAATGCAATTTTAAATTAACGCTATACATATTGCTGTTTTTGCCTTTGGATCGTTCAAGAAATATTTCCTCAACTTCTTGCAGATTCCAAGACCGTTTTTCTGTCTTACCGTAGAGCGATCGCTTTTGAATTCTCAGTATCCCCAGTGTTTTATCGAACACAGCACCGATTATAAGGGTCATTTGCCACATAGCATATATAACAACGCTACCTACGGCAATAAGAATACTGCCAATAATAAAGCCAAGCCAACGACCATCCTCTTCCATGGTTAGGGTAAACTGTCGGGGGTTATTAATGAATGAGTTGATTCGCCTCACGTCAGCTTGTTTAGCGTTCCTATTAGAAGTGCTGACTACAGAAATGCTTATTTTCTGTCCTGACCCCAGAATAACTACGCCATAAGTATCTTTTCTCAGACGATTATTTACATTGGTCTTTTTGCGAGTGATGATTTCGGCTTTTTCCACTCCAGAAAGCTTGGTGGTTTGTGAACCGATGATTCCTGAAGATTTAATTTGGCACTCGACTAATTCTGGTTCTATACGAGCACATTTTAGTATCTTTTGCCGTCCTGAAAATATTCCCCAAACGCCAAATCCTAAGAATCCTAAGCCAACCAGAGTTAGCGCCACGACACCCAGCAGCGAATTGTCCTGACGATATCCCAACTCCAAACGGCGGGAGGTTTGAGCAATAATTTCCATGGCAGGTTTTTCCAGAAATGATAATGTCCTGATGGATTAAGTATTCCCCTCCTCTAGCCCTAAATTGAAAAAAAATATCATCGCCATCTTTTGAAAAGCTATTTAGAGAATTTCAGATAATTAAAGTTTATAAAAAGCGTATACGGGCAGAAAAAAATAGCATAAGTATACTAGTGACCCTTGCTGAAATTACTCTGATCGTTCATTCAAGACTAATTTTCGCGTATTGATATCATTTGAGAAAGAATCCCCTGGAGCAGGCGGGGGGCTATTTCTGTCTCCGCCACCAGGAATAAACAGCATTTCTCCACTGCTGTAGCTACTGCCAAAAGTCTGCGTCAGACTTGATACCTGGTTTAATGCAGATAGTAAATCTGATTCCTGAAGGGAAGATAGAGGATGAATAAAGGTGCTGACTACTAAGCCGCTATTGGCGATCGCATAACGGGCATCTAGTGCAGTATGGAAGTTAGCCAACATCATTCTTTCTATTTGTCCTGGGTCTAATTCATCGGCGCGAACCACTGGGGAAAAAATTCGCATACGGTTAGCGCTGGGGTCTGCAAGAACGATAATGGAGATCTCGTTGATGGAGAATCGCCACTGTCCAGGTTGAGCTCTAATGTCGCCATTCACCTGCTCACGCAAAATCGCGTCTAGTTTCTCAACGTCCATTAGTTCAAGACCAGATTCTGCTGGTGTCGATTGCGCCAAGGTAGATTGATGCCCCCATGTATTCTGCGTAAAATTAGTTGCACCAATGACTACGACTAAACTCAACAGCCAAATCCCCAATTTTTGTTTCATGCCCGAACGCCAAATTTACAATTTACCCTCCTTATTATTCAGGGGTTTGCTGAGAATCAGATGAGGTTGACTTAATTTTAATGCTCCAAGTTTCTTCATAGCGGAATAGTCCATCGTCCAGCTTTCCATCCTGCCACAGCTTTTGGACGGCATTTTGATTGAGACGAATTGTCTTAAACCGAGCCGCAAGATCCTCTACAGGAATTCTAGATTTTACTCTAGTAATAGTGTGCCACAGCTCTACTTTTTGACCATTCTCTAAAAGTATATTGTCGAGCTTCATTTTTTTGAGATAAAGACCGCACTTAGCTCTGATAAGCTCTTCTTTTTCCGCTAGAGCTAACCGCTGCTCCTTGATTTTCTCTAATTCTCGACATTTGGCAACTAATTGCTCATTATTGGTAATTTCAAGCTCTTCAGGATCTTTTATGAATTCAGCCGTCGCTATTTCCCGTAACATCTCCAGGATCTTGGCACACCTGGCTGGTGGTTTCTGCTTCCTGTCCCCTAGCTGAGTGTTTTGTCTTCCCGAAAATTGCTGATATAGAGCCATGACGCAGAATGCGTCTTCTATCGGACTGTCATAGTCATACAGGGCAGCAGTGTGCTCAATTACTTTTTGCTCTCGGCGAGCATTGTATGCCAGCATGATTCTATCCGCAAAGGTCTGATAGATTTCTGCCTCACAAGTATCCCAAGTTATCGCCCCGTTTTGCTTTAAAATCTCTTGAGTCAATCCATGTTTGGCGATCGCCTCAGGGTAAATCTCTCCTTGAGGATTAAAGAAAAAATCGAATAAGATTTCCCCTTGCAAAGACATCGCGCACAGCTCAATTACTTCCCCACGAGTATTTAATTCTGATGTTGCACTGCTAACAACAATATATCGCTCTAAATTTGCTAAGATGTTTCTCGCTTTGAGGATAGCCTGATTGCGCTTAGTGATCTTGCTCAATTTATTTGCTGGGGTTCTACAATTTCAGCAGTCTTTATTTTAGAAATTGTTGCTCAGAACGTCCCGTAGCATAGTACCTTAAGTCTCTAAGTACCTTAGTACTTATTCCTGAAATGACCTATATTTTCAAGACTCGGAAAGAAATCTAAATTATTTATGAAATTTAGGATATAGCATTGCCTTGACAGGAGATTTTCCAATGATGTGTTGCTCAATAATCACCTGTACTTCGTCAGGATGGACTTGCCAGTACCAAATAGGCTCGGGTTCAACTACTACCATTGACCCATTACCACACTGTCCTAAACAAGGTACCGACATTAGTTGCCTATTGGCGGGCAAATTTTGCTGAAAATTATGCCAGACTCGCTCTGCCCCATATTTACGACAGCTACGACCGCGACACACAACAATTGAGTGCTTTTCTATACTGGATCGGGACTTCTTGGGACAAGAAGTTAAATTTTGCTTTTTGTTACAAAATGACAAGTTTTTACTTTAGAAACTAAGAACTAACAACTAATTGCTTAGTGGCTGCTGACTAAGACCCATAATATTATAATTTCCAGCTAGACAAATTAGTAACGTCTAATTTTCTAATCCAGTTTTAACTTATGCTGCTATTTATTAACTTTTAGAAAATCGTCGGCTACTGGCTAAAAATTGAGTGCTAGCTTAATCCTTAATTGGTCTAGGATTTGGGTTAATCTCGGCAAAATAAGGCAAAAATATCTTCTAAATCTGGCTTACAAATTAGTTCAACAAATCATAAGGAAGTAGCAAGTGGTTATAATTTCTCATCAATCTACCTCGACAGTCCACGAACATCATCATTCAGAGCAAAATAAAAATAATCGCGTAGCGGTGCTATTAATGGGCTACGGTGAGGTAGAAAGTTACGAAGACTTTGCCAACTATAATGAGCAGGCATTAAACCTATTGACGGCTAAGTTTGCCCCCGTACCGACCTGGATCTATCCAGCGATCGCCAAAGTATTAGCCATTTTCGATCTCCATGAATGGAGTCATCAGCACGATAATTTTATTTCCCCCCACAACGCTATTTTTGAAGAACAGAGAGTAGGAATCGAGCGAGAATTACAGGAAACCTGGGGAAATCAGGTCAAAGTATTTAAATCCTTTAACTTTTGCGCTCCCTTTCTACCTGAACAGGTATTAGCAGAAATTAAAGAGCAAGGTTTTGAGAAAATTTTAATTTATCCTCTGCTGGTGGTTGACTCAATTTTTACCAGCGGTATTGCCGTAGAACAGGTGAACAAAGCTTTAGCCAAACAAGCAGAAGGAGAGAGCCACTGGTTAAAAAGTTCCCGCTATATTCCCTCATTCTTTAATCAGCCAGAATACATCAAGCTCCTAGCGCAGATGGTGGAACAGAAAATTGAAGCCGAACTAGCCCAGGGTCATTTAGCTTCCCAAATTGGCATTATCCTGATGAATCATGGTTGTCCTCATAAGGCTAAAGGCTTTACTTCAGGAATTGACGAAAGCCAGGCTTTATATGAGTTAGTGAGAGAACAGCTAATTGATAAATATCCCCTCATTTCCGTCGGCTGGCTCAACCATGATACGCCGCTGATTGAATGGACACAGCCAAACGTTAAGCTAGCCGCGAAGAATTTAATGGAGTTGGGCGCGACTTCCATTGTCATGATGCCCATTGGCTTTGCTACAGAAAACCATGAAACTCTGCTGGATGTAGATCATATTATTCATCATCTCCAGCATAAGCATCAGGATGTTACCTTTGTCCGTATGCCCTGCGTCAACAGTAACCCAGAATTTCTCCACATGGTAGCCGAATGGGCTCGTCCCCAAATTGAAGCTTTGCTAGGGGAATCTGGCAATACTGTTAATCCTCAACTAGCTAAAGTTCAGGCGGAACATAGTCATAGCCACCATCATCACTAGACGCAGATTTTTCCAACAAAGAAAAGGCTGAGACTTAGGATAAATGTAGTGTTTTAAGTCTCAGCTATGGAATTTAAACATTGAGCATTGACGAGCGACCCCGCGTACCATATGCGTAGCGGTTATCCGAAGGTGTACCATAAGGGCATAATATATCCTTTAGGAATCCTTTAGGACAGGGGCATAATATCGGCGAAAGACGTTTACCCTTATTATCCCGCCCCGACGGGACGAATGGGGGCAAGGGAACGCGCGAGATTGAGCATTTATGTGGATAATCAAGGCTGATTTTTTTACAATAATTAATAAAAAGTAATAAAATTAGAATTGATGAAATAAATGGGTAAGCGTACACCACAAACTGGCTGGAACAACCTAGATGATGCACAGCATTTAGATGAAATCGTTGTAGATGGTCGAAGTAGCAAACGAGCAGGGAAAGCTAAAGGACGTAGACGAGATCGCCGTTATGAAAACCGACTCCTGCGCACCACCATTGAACTACTAGATGATACTGATGAAGCAATTTAGAGAACAAATAATGATTTAGCGTTTATGCTTGAGAAGCCATATAGCTATTGACATGTAAATTCAAACATGGGTAAAACAGGTTTCTCAACATTTTTCAACAAAGTGTCTTTTAAAGGAAAAATACTTACAATAACAGGGGATAAATTTCTCACAGTAATCCTACTTTTCCTTTTCCTTCTAGGAATTATCTGGTGCTTAACCTTAGATCTGCCTGCATTCATCAAGGGCGGAGTTGTCTTGTCTGTTGTGATTATAGTTTACGCACTGTTAGACGTATCATTTTCAAAAAGCGTCTTTATTTATAATGTTCGAGCCAAACACATCAAATTACATAGAAAATCTTTGCGAAAAAATTTTACCTATCAAGGTTCATCAGAAGGCTTTTTGAAGGTCAAAAAAGTAGCTGATTACGGTGTAGACAGTAATATACCAAGCTATTTCGTTAGATTAGTATTTGATAATGGTCAAGTTAATATTCCCTATCAACTAAATAGATGGAGTATGTCCAAAGCTGAAGCGGATAAAAAAGTACAGGAATGGCGAGCCAAGCTAGAGCTTAATTAGATTCAATAAATAATAGTTTAATAGTGATCGTACAGCTACTATATTAGCCAGCATAAGTAATCAATAATCTAGCGAATAATCGTTAACTATCCACTGTCTATTTACGATTATTCTAGAATAAACTTAATTATTTATTTTCTACCAAATTAGTAATGTTAATCAATGCCAACCTCCCGATAAATAGCGATCGCCTAAATCAGCAAGATCAGACGCTTCGTTTAGCTGGTATGGATTGGGCTGATTACGAACAATTACTTTCTGATGAATATCCAGGCTATCTAGCGTCTTTCTTCAACGGAGTTATTACTCTGATGTCTCCCAGTGTTAACCATGAAAAAATTGCTCAAATCTTCCCAATTTTGATTGCTGCTTATTGTCGTCAGTTTAAACTCACATACTTTCCTCGTGGCTCTACTACGCTGAAGAAGAACCCTCTAGTTGGTAAAGAGCCTGATGTATCCTATGCTTTTAATACAGATAAAGATATTCCCGATCTGACAATTGAGGTTATTTTTTCCAGTGGTGGCATAGAAGATTTAGAGAAGTACTGCATTTTAGGCGTGCCAGAGGTTTGGTTTTGGCAGAATAACCAGCTTACTTTTTATCGCTTGGAGGATGCTGGCTATCAGGAAGTTGCGGATAGTATTTGTTTGCCGAAGTTGGTTGCAAAGGATTTGGTTACTTTTGTTAATCGGGGGATAGCTGAAAGTCCTTTGACTATTGAAGCCGATTTTATTGAAGCAATTAACCGCAGTTAGTAATTTTGTCTCAGAGGTAGTTTTAAGAGGGAACATCTTCTATTTTGTAACTCGTCTGTTTGGGATAATATGAAGTGTGACTATATGCCTAGTCAGAAGGATTAAGAACCTATAATGGAGCTTTCTACAAATGTCAAAGCTACTTGAACGAATTACAGTAAACCCCAGACAATGTGGTGGTCGTCCATGTATTCGCGGGATGAGGATTCGAGTATCTGATGTTCTAGATCTGTTTGCAGCAGAGTTAAGTTCCGAGCAGATTTTGGAGGAGCTTCCCAATTTAGAAATAGATGATTTAAGAGCTGTGCTTCTCTACGCTTCACGTAAACTCAATCATCATTTAGACAGTTTCAAATTGTCTAAAATCACAAGCTAAATCATCATGTAATAATTTAAAATCTTCTTCATCCCTAGTACTGACAGGATTATTAGCTTTAAGAAGTTTAGCTTCAGCTTCTAATTTACAAGCTTTTTCAAGATTTCCAGATTTTTTTTCTAGTTTTGCTTTGGATATTAAACATAAAAATACCCTTCTAGGCTCTGAGTTATTTTTAGCGATAATATAAGCAGTTTCTAAAAGTTGCCTTGCTATTTCTAAATGACCTAATTCCAAGGCTACGTCTCCAAGCCTATGTTTAGCATAATTAGAATAACGTTGCCATTTGATTTCTTCTCCAAGTTTGATAACTTGCTCAAAATGTTCTTTTGCTATTTCAAAGTTCTTTTGAAAATACTCCACCCTACCGCGATAATATGCAAACAATATTTCATATCGTTTATACTCTTTTTTGGCAAGTTTTGTAAGCTTCAAAAAACCCTCTGCATGATTTAACCATCTAATAGATTGCCTATAGTGATGTTTATGGTTTAAGTCTAAAAATGCTAAGTTTTTAGCTAATTCAGTTTTTGTCAAATCACTGGAGTGACTCTTTAACTTCCAAGCAGTCATTAAAAGATTTCTGGCATCATGAATTGTTTCACCTCCCATCAAAATTTGAATCCAGGCTTTGCTAGCTAATAAACTAATATATGTATCTAGTTCAGAACGCTTAATTGATTTTTGAATTAGCCAGTCAGTCCAATAAAGACAAAGTTGCCAGTCACCTAATAAATCTATATAATTACTTATATTTTTCCAGATTGCTTTAACATCTTCATAGCGATTTTTTACAGCACACCAGTCAAGTATTCCCTTTATATTCTCTAATTCATTTCGGATTTGCTTAGAATCTTCGTACCATTCCTCCCAATCTAAGCCACCATGTTTTTGAGTAAATAAAATATAACGGTTAACAAGTCTTTCTCTAGCTATATCTTCAAACTCTTGATTCTTACCTATCTCTATTCTTGTATACTCTTTGGTCATAGTTAGTAGATGATACCTTCCATCATATTCACTAACTAAATTCAATACTTTAAGCTCATCTAATTCTTTGCTAATTTTATCAGGGTCGATAGAGGATAAGCCAGCAACCTCAACTAAAAAATCTTTTAAAGGATCGCCAGGAAAAATTGCTAAAGCCATTAACAGTTTATAAGAGTAGTTACCCCTAATAGATGATAATGAGTCTTCAAAGCAAAACTGAGCAATATTATCATCTAATGGAGCGTCAAAGTTTACACTCCTACCAGAAGCCTTTTTTCCTATAGTATATTTTAATGCTAAAGGAATTCCTTTAAATCTTTTATACAGTTTAGTAGCTTCTGTAAACGATATATTGATATTTTTAAGAGAAGCTTCTTGCTTAATTAGCTCTAGACTATCTTCTTTTGACAGCTCATCTAAAGTAATAGAGAGATAGCCAATTTTTTCCCTAGTAGTTATGACTACTTGTGTAGTTGGAGGCACATCACCTAAAAATTCATAAACTCGCTCTTTTTCACTCCTTTCTAAGGTCTCCATATTATCAATAATCAACAAAGTTTGTTGATTATCCAAACATTTATAAACTTGAGATAGCTGATTTGATGCAGTAGCCTGATTAATGATTGGAGTATCTAAAGTAGCGGCAATAGTGCGAAATATATCTTGCAAACATTTATCTCTGGCTTCTGAAGATATCTCTACAATCCCTCTTGATTCTAGTTTTTTTGTCTTTGCAGAGCTAAAAATAATAGCATCAAAAATGGGGATATTGAGTCCATTTAGCTGCTCAAGTCCTTCTTCTTTTGCTTTTTTACATAGGTATGCTACTTCTAATACCAGAGCTGTTTTACCCAAACCGCCAACTCCAACTACCTCATTCATATGTAAAGTATAGCTGGGAGAAATTCTTTTAAGTAGCAATTTCAATTCATTTTGTCTACCAATTAAGACTTCGCAATTTTTGTGCTTTAAATTCTCTAAGCACTTTTTATCACAGACTTTTTTTTTCCAGGAAACTTAACTTTTGTTTTAGGTCTTACATCTTCTTTTAGACCACTAAGTAGAGCTTTCTCTGCTTCCTTAGAATCTAGATGAGCAATATTAATGTGAACAATTTTATCTAACAATCCATTGGGGCTGCATTCTTCTACTTTTACTGGAATTAACTTTCTTTGATTCCCTGTGGGATCGTCTGCAAAAGCTGCTGCCCATTCGGGCTGAGTATACCTAGATTTAAGATAATTATTTGATAAAACAATAATTGTTTTGTTTGCATCTGAAGCTGCTTTCTGCATTTCTAGTGCAAAATTAGAGCCAGGTCTAAAATCCCAAACTTGGATCACAGTAGTATACTGATTCTCTTCCAGTATGAATGCAATCCATTCCGCCCAATCTTTGTCTGCTGAATTATAGCTTATAAAGAAGTCCACCATAGCTTTAGACTAGATTTGTTTAAAACATAGCTTAAGTAATTTGATTCTATCTAATCTTGTGTCTTCAACACTTGGGCTAGTATTTTTGTAATGATATTTTGTAATTCTTTACACATCCAATTAATTCATAGTAGAGATCGCGATACTATCTCAATACCAATTTTTTCAAGCACAGAGATTAGTTGTTTGGCTCTAAAGGCTGGCAGCTTAGGCATCAGAGAGTTATTTTTTGAACTAGATGAATTCTGAGAGGTCATCTGAAAAGTAAATTTTGTCACCTCTAAATCAGATTTCAGACCTAGATAACAATGTTGAAACTATTATGATTCCGTTGGATAGGATTGGCTATAAAGTAGCAATTGAGACTTTTCAGATATCCTCTAACGTCTTTCCTCAATGGAGTTATTACTCTGATGTCTCCCAGTGTTAACCATGAAAAAATTGCTCAAATCTTCCCAATTTTGATTGCTGCTTATTGTCGTCAGTTTAAACTCACATACTTTCCTCGTGGCTCTACTACGCTGAAGAAGAACCCTCTAGTTGGTAAAGAGCCTGATGTATCCTATGCTTTTAATACAGATAAAGATATTCCCGATCTGACAATTGAGGTTATTTTTTCCAGTGGTGGCATAGAAGATTTAGAGAAGTACTGCATTTTAGGCGTGCCAGAGGTTTGGTTTTGGCAGAATAACCAGCTTACTTTTTATCGCTTGGAGGATGCTGGCTATCAGGAAGTTGCGGATAGTATTTGTTTGCCGAAGTTGGTTGCAAAGGATTTGGTTACTTTTGTTAATCGGGGGATAGCTGAAAGTCCTTTGACTATTGAAGCCGATTTTATTGAAGCAATTAACCGTAGTTTGTGATTCTTTCTTAGAGTTAACTGTTACCTAAAAATTAGCATGTATAGCATTACGGATCTAGATTAGGACATTATTTGATTGAGCAACACAGACTTAGATTAGAACACTTATTACTTATTACTCATTACTTATTACTTACGAGCAGATACATAAAAGTTGTCCTAAATTAAAGTTGTACGGCTATATATTCCCTCGCTGTAAGATGAAACAAAAGCCATCCTGCAAAAGCAATGTCGATTACCCAGCTTACTCTCGAACTGATTCGTCAATCCGCTACTCATAAGTCTTGGCAACGGGGAGAATCATATTACGACCAAGGTTGTGTAAGACAGGTTAATCAGCGAGGCAATTTAATCAGCGCCGAAGTTATTGGGAGCAGTCTTTATTCTGTCAGTATTGAGTTTGCTGATCATGACATCCTCACGGCTAGCTGTACTTGTCCTTATGACTGGGGTGGTTACTGTAAACATATCGTTGCTACTCTGCTATTTTGTTTGCGAGAACCTGAGCATATTCAAGTGCGCGCTACTTTAGAGGAGATTCTAGATCGTCTTAACGAAATCCAAACTCAAAGTCTCATTCAGCAGTTAGCAGCTAAAAAGCCTGAACTGGTTAATGATATTGAGAGAATTACAGATCGCCTAGCACCCCCTGTAGTAGTTACCACCGAAGGCAGTTCACCCCAGAAAAAAGTTACCGTCAATGTTAACGCCATCAGATCCCAAGTCAGATATATTCTGGAAGACTCGGTGCGTCATTATGAATACGGAGGGGAAGAAGATCCAGCGACGGAAGAGATTTGTAGCCTGATCGAGGAGGCTAGTAACTATAACCAACAGGGTGATTCTGATAATGCGATCGCCATGTTAACTGCTATTACTGAATCCTGCTTGGAAAACTGGGATTTAGTTGATGAGTATGGCGTTGATTATGATGATGTCGCTTATCTATTGAGTCGTGTCTGGTGCGAGACGATTCTTAATGGAAAACTTGATGAGGCGGACAAGGTAGATCTCCAGGTTAATTTTGAGTACTGGCGTGATAGCTGGGGGAATTGTTTTGACATCTTATTGGCGGCTTTGGAACAAGGTTGGTCAAATCCTGCTCTCAAGCGGATACTTCAGGGTAATGTGAGTTCTAATATCTGGACAGGAGAAGCACCACCCTATGCTGAGGATTTAGCGGCAATCAGACTTGATATTTTAGAACGGCAAGGACGGCTGGAGGAATATCTTTATTTTGCCGAAGCATCGGGACAGGTAGTTGAATATTTGACTAAGTTAGTAAGTTTGGGAAGGATCAGCGAAGCGATGACGGCGGCGCAGTCTTTACTAGCTAATAAGGAGGATGCGCTGGCATTATCTAGATGCTTAGTAACTGAACAAAATGCTCAAGTTGAAGCTCTGGCGATCGCCAGAGCAGGGTTAGGATTACCTGGAAGTTGTCAATATGATTTGGCTACCTGGACGAGCGAAATTGCCCTGGAATTGGATGACCAGGTTACGGCAGTTAAGGCTAAGGTCAAAGCTTTTCAAGCCAGTCCCAATTTTGCAGATTATCGTCAAGTGGCGCAGCTAGCGGGTGATAATTGGTCAAATCTGAAGGGGGAACTACTGGGGACGTTAGCAGCGGATGATAGTTGGAATTCAGCAGCCGCTAAAGTAGACATTCATCTGGATGAGGGGATGATTAAACAGGCGATCGCAGTAGTAGAAAATGTGGGTGACTATCGGCATCGTCTGATTCAAAGAGTGATGGATGCGTCAATGGAGACTAATCCTGATTGGGTGATCAACAACGCTACTCCCAGAGCAGAAGCAATTATGAATGAGGGAAAGGCAAAATATTATGAGTCAGCTATCTCCTGGCTCAGACGAGTACGTCAGGCATATTTAACAGCGAATCGCCCTCAAGAATGGTCGGACTATCGAGCCAAGCTCGTGGAAGTTCATGGTCGCAAGCGGAAATTAATGGGGTTAATGCAGCCTTTAGATTAATTGATCAATGACTATTACTTATTGAACCAAGAACTCTTTCAGGGTAATTGGTAACTATGCCATCAACCCCTAATCCTCTCAGACGATCAATTTCCTTAGCTTGATTGACGGTATAAATCCACACAGGAACCCCCAACCGATGCGCTGAGGCAATCAGATCTGGGTTGACAAAATCTATGCTGGCGATGAGAACTTCAGCCCGTAACTGCTGCAAAATAGCCAGATATCGCCAAGGTAAACCATAAATTAGCATCCCTGTCTTAATCTCGGCACAGATAGACTTTACCTGGTGTAATTCTTCATGGTTAAAGGAAGAAACAATAAAATCTGACCAAGACCAACCCTGGTTTAGATATTCCCGAATTAAATCTACGACTAATTCAGCAGTATTATTGCCTTTCAATTCAATATCAATCACAGCCTGACGATTGACTGTATTAAATACCTCTTCCAGAGTGGGAATCTTCTCTCCTTTTCCTGCATCCAGAGCCCGCAAATCCGCAAAACTATACTCCTCAACATATCCCGTACCGTTGGTAGTTCGCCCTAAATCACGGTCATGAATCACTACCAGCCGTCTCTCAACGTTATAAACGTCAACTTCAACCACATCAACCCCAAGAGATAAGGCTTTCTGGATGGAGCGCAAGGTATTCTCTGGTTCGTGACCCATAGCACCACGATGACCGATACAAAGCATAGTTTAAGTCAGTTATGTAAATGAAGACTTGAAACCAATTAAAAAAACGCCAACCAGGCTGTTCCATAGTTGGCTGTTGAAAGTTGTTGTTGTTATAAGTCTGGAAAAAATCTTAGTTGCGCGTTCCTTAACAAAAGCAACTTAGCATTATTCTTTGACTTAATAAGAATTGTAACAGAAGATACGAGACTTTGTAAAAAAACAATAACTGTATCGTCTATTACACTAATTATACGCTAGGGATTTAAAGCAACCTGTGATTGAGATCTTTGAAAAGCTATGTCCGTTATAGGTTATAGGTTATAGGTTATAGGTTATCGGCTATAAAGTCCAAGTCAAATAATATCTTAATATAGCCAAGTATTGCTTGTGCTATGTTACCCAATCGACTTAAAATTTCAGTATTTTCAATACTAAATATTACATTTGCACTGTAGTAAGATGGCGATCGCCAAGAAACTCAAGCTCGGATTTATAAGCTTATTGCTAGCGGGAATTTTGCTGCTAATTTTGCCTCAGCCAGGGATGGCTCAAGCTCCAGAAACAGCAGAGATAATCAATTATATTGAAACACTCTGGTTAATAGTAGCAGGTAGCCTGGTTTTCTTTATGAACGCTGGATTTGCCATGCTGGAGGCAGGGTTATGTCAGACGCGCAATGCCACCAATGTACTGGCAAAAAACCTGATTGTTTTCTGTGTTTCAATTGTGGCTTTTTGGCTGCTTGGCTTTGGTCTGATGTTTGGCAACGGCAATTCTGTAGTGGGAACTACGGGGTTTTTCTTTAAGGCGTTTGTACCTCCTTTAGTAAGTAGCTTTGACCTGGGATACGATAGCCTCAATGAGCTTTACCCAGGGAAACCTTGGATGGTAGCGTTCTTTTTTCAGCTAGTGTTCGCGGGGACAACAGCCACTATTGTTTCGGGCGCGATGGCAGAAAGAGTTAAATTTTGGGCTTTTTTCTGGTTTAGCTTTTTATTAGTTGCCTTGGCATATCCGATAACTGGGCGATGGGCTTGGAATCCTGATGGCTGGCTAGCCACTAACCTAAATTTTATTGATTTTGCTGGTTCAACGGTAGTCCATTCTGTAGGCGGTATGGCGGGATTAGTCGGTTCAATCCTGATTGGACCACGGCGGGGATGGTATGGGTTCAATCCCGATGAACCAAGGGGAAATCGCTTTTCGGCTCGAAGACAATCTTTTAAGTACTATAATCTTTCCCTTTCTACTTTGGGGTGTTTAATCCTCTGGTTGGGCTGGTTAGGGTTTAATGGCGGTTCCGCAGGTTCCATTAATGATGTGCCCCACGTAATTGTTACAACCATGCTGGCGGGAGCTTCAGGAGGGGTTTTTATCCTCTTGCTACGGGGAATACGGGGACAAAAGCCAGGGCTACCTTTAGTAATTAACGGTATTTTAGGTGGCTTAGTCAGTATTACCGCAGCATCTATTTACGTTAGCCTAGCGGTAGCAATCCTGATTGGTGCCATTGGCAGTTTGTGGATTATTGTGCTGGAAGATTTGCTGCGTCGATTGCGGGTTGACGATCCTGTAGGAGCAATTCCCGTTCATTTAGGCTGTGGGGTTTGGGGTACTCTAGCAGCGGGATTATTTGTTAATCAGCCAATTCCTGATCTAAATCAGCCGATTATTCGCTTTG
The DNA here is from genome assembly GCA_038524995.1 of Cyanobacteria bacterium J06621_8. Classification (GTDB taxonomy): domain Bacteria; phylum Cyanobacteriota; class Cyanobacteriia; order Cyanobacteriales; family Xenococcaceae; genus Waterburya. The sequence continues at coordinate 10,236 of JBCBIE010000022.1, read as the reverse complement.
AGCAAATACTGGCTCAGGGCGCAGGTATCTTGGCAATTAACGGCACGATATTGATTTTGAGCCTGGTTTTTTGGCTGGCAATTGGTCTGGTGCTGTATGGGATTGAGTCTGCTAATCGTCAGTTAAAAGCGAGGGTTATTCCCAGAGAAGATGGGGACAGCAAGGTTAAAGATAGTTATCGAGGTATTTATAAGTACTTACATTATGCTAGAGCAGGAATTAGAGTCTCTAAGCAAGAGGAATCTCAAGGTAGTGATGGTACATTTTCTTAAGAAAGCTATTAGCCATTAGCCTTTAGCTTTTAAAATATTTATAGCCAACTTTCCAATTGATAATGCGATCGCCATGTCATCTTTAATTTCTTCTACATATAGAGTTATAAAATAAACGCTTAATGTGAATTAAATTTGTTATTTTCAATAAAGACTAGCAGATAAAACAAATCCCATAACCAACTACCACAGCGCGAAGCAATAGCTTCATGTTGCTAATGCCGCATAAGTCAGCTTTAAATAGAAGGATTAATCTATGGCTTAACTTTAGTTACGAAGGGGCTTCCTAAAGGATACCGCTTCGCATATGGGGAAGCCGTCACTTCCCCAACAAACGAGCGACCCCGCGCCGCCGACAGGCGCAAGGGAACGCGCGAGGGGGGGTCTGGGGGCTTGTCCTCGAATGGGGAAAAGTTCCCCCAGTCTTAAGGTCTGATTCTAAAGATGAATTGTAGATAGAACAAACATAAATATTTAGACATTTTTAATTCACATCAGACGTAATAAATACGATGCTATGTATAGTAGTTGACTAATGGGTAAGTTTCTGAACTTGTCACCAATAGCCATTAGTTTTTTTAGATTCTAATAATTTCCCAAGGTTAATTATCATAGATCTATAGCTAGGTAATGCCTTTATTTAAACCATAAATGCGAGCATCGCATAAACCATAAGTGGAATCGCAACATCAAAGAAAATGCGCTTTACTGAGATAATTTAAAAGGCTAAATAATTATTTATTATTCATTTTTAACGCCAGTGATTTTAGCAATATCTTGACCTTCTAGAATTGTATTCTTAAGAATAGCCCCATTAAGATTAGCTCCTTGAAGAATAGCCCCATTAAGATTAGCTCTCTGAAGATTAGCCCCCTCAAGATTAGCTCCCTCAAGATTAGCCCCCTCAAGATCAGCCCGCGCAAGATCAACCGCCTCAAGATGAGCCCCTGCAAGATGAGCCCCTGCAAGATGAGCCCGCGCAAGATGAGCCCCTGCAAGATGAGCCCCTACAAGATTAGCCCGCGCAAGACGAGCCCCTGCAAGATTAGCCCGCGCAAGATTAGCCCGCGCAAGATTAGCATTTAATAAAACTGCTACCTGTAGATCTGATTTGACTAAAGAGCTATATTCAAAATTAGCTGCATAAAAATCTCTCAAGTCAAGCATACAATTATCGAGATTCAGCCAGCTTAAACAGCTAAATGCTAGAGTATTTTTCGGTGCTTCTCTCTGTGGCTGTAATCGAGCAATCCAAGAACCAAAAGCTGTAGGAGAATGCCATTTAATATGAGAAATTTCCCTAGTAATTCTAGCGCAGGCGTTTAATACCGCTAGTAATGACTCTTCGGCGTTGCGAGACTGGAACATTTCCGACTGGAAATTGGGACGAGGTTCGATACTCTCCATGGGCATACCGTTGACTAACATCACCTCAATCAAATGACAAAGCATTTTTTGCCAGTCTTTAATTAATTGAGGATCTTGGGCATATTCCAATTCAATTTCGTCCCAAACAAAACTAAACAGATATTCATCCATCGCCGAAAGTCCACATAGTTTAGCCCAGCGAACTAAAGCCTCGGTTTCATTAATCCCCTTGCGGAAGTTCTTGCTTCTGGCTGCTAACTCTTCATGGATATTTTTGACTTCCTCAATAATGCGCTTGGCGGTAAGATATTCGCGAAAACTCTTGTGGGTAAATTCAAAGGTTTTATCCCTATCTCGCAGCCCTCCACTTTCTCGGAAATAAAATGCGGCAAGTAAGCGAGTGATGCAGCCTTTAGAATCTTGCTCAAAACTAGCCTGAAATTCCTTTAAAACCTGTCCCAAACCGCTGTTGTCGCAGTGAGACTTAATTTCCTTGATGGTGGTAGTTCTGCCGTTGCCATGCCAGCAAGATAGGGCAATTTCCTCTAAAATCCCGATAAATTGCTCTAGTTCAATATTTTCTAGGGGTAAATAACCATGTTTTTCATACTTTCTGTCATAAACTGCCTCTAACAAATCCGCATAAATCTCATTCAGATTAGTATCCGCAGTAAACTCTATTTTCTCTCGTTCGTAACTCAGGGCAATCAGGTAGTTAAGCAGGGGTTGGGTGGTGATTTCCACTAAGTTATCTTGATCTAACGCTGGCGGTAAACCATCGTATTCTTTCCCTTTAGCCCTGCCGTAATTTTGCCACCAGGTTTGTCGTTGATCTGATTTCAGAATATTTGCCTCATCAACATACTTCTTGATGTTGTATTCACTATCAGACAACACGTAGGGTAATAAATAAAGTAGCTGATGGAGTTGACGTTGGTTACGGTTAGCCTGTACTACGACTTCCCGCCCGCTAATAATTACCTGTAGTCGAGTTTTATGGGTATTAAACTGCGAGACTAGAAATTTTACTGCTTCCACAAAGTCTTTAGCGGCATTTTCGGCAATTTTGCCCTGCATTGATAGCTCATCCAAGCCATCAAAGATAATTAATAACCGTAAATCTTCGTTATCTCTGGCGATTAAATTACCAGAGAGAAAACAGTCAGTTTGAGCAAATTCATTGATCGCTTTTACTAAATCCTCCCCATGACTAAATTTATGCAGAGGAATAAATAAGGTATTAATATCTCTTTTTCTTGCTTGTTCGGCGGCAAATATCTTGCAGGAGGAAGACTTTCCGCTTCCTGGGCTACCAGTGATCAAGCGAATCGCATCATCGCGATTATTTTTATCCAGCCATGACTGGAGGGCTTGATCAAGTCTTACCGCTACTCTTTGATACTCTCTATGTAAATCTAATGTTCCGTCAACTGATTCATTTTCTTTTTCCTGATTTTTTCGCTCATAATAAGCTCTTAACGGTACGTAAATCTCATTCAAGCTAAAAGCTTCAGCAAACATGGGTTCTTCAATTTGCTTTTGCAGCCATGCTCGATAACGTAACCATTGCTGTTGTCTCTTATTAGCCTGAGTAAAGGGAGTATCGAGGGTTTCCCTCAATACCGCATATTCATCGCTGCGGCTTAACCATTCCTCATTAAGCGCCTCGACAAAATAGGCAGGAAAGCTACTGCTAACCTTTTCTGCATCAACAGGGCGGTTAACAAAATCTTGTAACCAATCACCGTAAGCTAATTTAATATCCGAGACAAGGGCTAACTGTTCTGGATGAGCGAAAAAGTCACTATCAATAGTTAACTCACCCTCACCGATAGCATCACTTAAGGTGATAGAAAAATCCTTGAGGCTGGCTGGGATATTTTCTATCTGTTCTGGGCGAAAAGACTCAATATATTCCTCGTTAAGATTGATGATAGCCTGTTTAAGCGATCGCACTATTAATAAACCAGCAATTTCTTCCGCTTTCGTCTCTAACCCCAAAGACTCTAGAAGCTCAACACCATTCTCAGCCAGATCATCAAACTGCAAAAAACCGATGTTGACGGCACTTTTGCCCAAAGTCAATAACAGAGATTTAAAATCTACCTTGAGTTCTTTTTGCAGAAGAGAACGACGATTTTCAACCTTGATCCCAGATTTATCCGACATGGAAATTTAATATAGTTGTGATTGATGCTCACTATGAATATAGCAACTCTCGGTTTATGAGATACATCTCAATCTTTCTACTAACTACTAACAATCTTAACCAGTAAATTTTATTCATACCGACTTACTTAGCAAAATTGAATCTGCATGAAATACACTTTTAATACCTATTAATTAAGTAAGCAATCACCCATCATCGAGGCTTACTTACAGTGGAATTTTATCAGCGTTACCAATCATTACTATTAACCCTATCGGCGATCGCCAGCGTATCATTATTCACAGTGATGGCATTAATTAAAGAACTCCCTACCCCAGTAATACTATTGATCATCAGGTCTTGCTCGGCAGCGCTTATCAGATCTACCATAATGTAATCCGTGTGCAACACTTAATAAGTTTGAGCGAAGGAGCAAAATCTTAAAAATTACCTAGCATAAATTTAGGGGTGCAAACCTATAAAGATATACTGACCTTTAACCACCACCTAGCATCAGCGATGTGTCCCCGCGCTAAAATTCGTACCAAACCCCAAACTACTATTGAACCTGCCAAACTTTGGATCTTGCTGGTGGGAGTCAATCAGTATCATGATCGCCATCATCTATCGTCGTTGCAGTATTCAGCGGTGGATTGTCAGGGGTTGGGAGAAGCCTTAACGGAAGCTACTGCTAGCTTTGAGAATAAAGAGGTGATTATTCATCATGATTTTGTTGATTCTGCCCCCCAATTAGCAGCGGTACAAAAGAGTATTCAGCATATTTTGAGTTCTGCTAAGGTCAAGGATACGATCCTGTTTTACTTTTCAGGACACGGGATTTTAGAAACTAAGACGCAACAGGTAGTATTGTGTTTGGCGGATACCCAAACGGAAGATTTAATCGCTACAGGACTACCTTTAAATAATTTGTTGGCACAGTTAAGTAACTGTGCGGCTAGTCAACAGCTTGTTTGGCTAGATGCCTGCCATAGCGGCGGGATGACTTTACGGGGGACGGGGAATTCCCTGGCAGATCCTAGTTCGCAACTGGTGGAAGTATTGCGGCATCAGGCGGCGGAAAGTAAGGGTTTTTATGCTCTGTTATCCTGCGATCAAACTCAGCAGTCGTGGGAATTTCCTGAATTGGGACATGGAGTATTCACCTATTACCTGATGCGGGGCTTGAGGGGAGAAGCAGCAGATACCCAAGGAGTAATTGAGGCGGATGCCCTTTATCAATATGTCTATCATCAAACTCTTCGCTATATTGATAAAACCAATCAGCAAATCCGCCTGATTAATCAGCAAAAAAGTAGTCGGGGAGAAAATAAGCTTCAGTCGGAATTCCCTCTCCAGACTCCCAAGCGAATTGTAGAAGGCTTTGGTAAAGTTATCCTGGGGAAACGGGCTGAGGATAAGCTGGAAACTAGTCCCCGTCAGGCATTGATAGTGGATGGAGGATTTAAAGCCAATAGTACTACTCTTGCCCTAAGTCAGATCCTACAAAATGCAGGTAACTTTAATTTAAGATATTTTCCCCAGACTAATGAGCCTTGGTCAAAAGTCCAAGAGGCGATCGCCGATTGTCTTCAGACGCAGCCAGCAGAAACTAACATCAGTACAGCTTTACTTTATCTAAGGGGTAAGCTAGAAACCAGTGATACTGGAGAATCTTGGCTACTATTGCAGGACAATATTTATCTATCCCGCTCGTGGCTGAGAAAAATTTTGCGGCAATCTCAGGCTAATCAACAGATTGTAATTTTAGACTGCCTTGGGGAAGATAATCTAGGGGAATGGATTGAAGATTTACAGCTAGCAACAGATCGGGGGCAATGTTTAATCGCCGCTAGTTCCCCTCAGGATAATCCACAGCAGTTTGCCGATACTGTATTACAAACCCTACAAAATGATCATTCAGAAGTAGGATTGCCCATCGCAGCCTGGATCAGCCAGCTACAGGTTGCATTAGCAGGAAGTAAAATTAAGCCCCAGGTCTGGTTATCGGGAACTCAAGGGGTGATTGAACTGCTAACGATTAGGAATGGCGTTAGTAAGAGTCGGCAACCCGTATTAGATCTGGGAATCTGTCCCTACATGGGGTTGCAGGCATTTAACGAAGATAGCGCGGCATATTTTTATGGTCGTGAAGCGTTGGTGCAAAAGTTGCTCAATCAGCTTTCTCATCAAAGCAGTCTTGCGGTGGTGGGGGCTTCTGGTAGCGGTAAATCTTCAGCGGTGCAGGCGGGATTACTAGCCAAGCTGAGGCAGGGAAAGCAGATTCCTGGTAGCGATCGCTGGTGGTTGGGCTGTTTTCGCCCAGGAAAGAATCCGATCCAGGCTTTGGCTAAATTATTAACCAGCAACCAAGGTCAGAAAGAACAGGCGCAGGAACAGCTACAGCTTGAGGGTTTACTTTATCAAGGAGTAGAGGGTTTTGTCCGCTGGTTACGCACCCGTACCGAAGAGATGCTGGTTTTGGTCATTGACCAGTTTGAGGAGCTATTTACCCTAGCTGGGGAAAGTGAACGACGAGAATTTATGGAGTTAATTCTCGGTGCTCTAAAATATGCGGGCGATCGCTTTAAGCTGGTGCTAACTATTAGAGCTGATTTTGTCGCTGCTTGTTTAGAAACCCCTGAATTAGCCCGAATTCTCCAGCAAAATAGCGTTCTAGTGCCGCCCTATCTCACAGAAGCGGATTATCGCAGTGCTATTGTTAAGCCTGCCGTTCAGGTGGGATTATCAGTTGAACCTGGGTTAGTGGAAATCTTATTACAAGATTTAGACCGTTCTGCTGGTGATCTGCCCTTGTTACAGTTTGCTCTACAGCAGCTTTGGGAGCGTCGTCAGCAGGGTAAATTAACCCTCAATGCCTATCAAGAACTGGGGGGAATTAAGGGGGCTTTAGAAAGACAAGCTCAGGCAGTCTATGAAAATCTGGATACTCAATCCCAAGACTGTGCCCGCTGGATTTTCCTTAATTTAACTCAATTAGGGGAGGGTACCGAAGATACTCGTCGTCGGGTAACTAAATCTGATTTAATCGTCGCGAAATATCCTGCCCCTTTGGTTAACCAAACATTACGAGTGTTGACCGATGCCAAGCTGTTGGTAATTAACCTCGATAACGGTAATAGTATTGGGCAGAGTCGCAGCGCCAGTGAACCTGATGAAGACGACGAATTATTCCTGGAGGCAATGCGCCAGGAAGCGACGGTTGAAGTAGTTCATGAAATTCTAATCCGTCACTGGTCAAGTCTGCGCTGGTGGCTAGAAGAAAATCGTTCCCGTTTGCGATCGCAACGGCAAATTGAACAGGCGGCAGTGCTTTGGCAACACCAGGATCAGCAGGATGACTTTCTTTTACGGGGAGTACGTCTGGGGGAAGCGGAAGAAATCTTTACTAACTATAACGATGAGCTATCGGATACTGCCAAGGAGTTTGTATCCTGCTGTATCGATGCTCGTCTGGCAGCAGAAAAAGCCGCGAAACAACGGCTAAGGAAAGCTCAATTAACTGCCACTGCTTTAGGGGTGTTGGGACTGGCGGCTACGGCATTTGGCGTCGGGGCATACCGTCAGCAGGTAATCACTAAAGTGGAAAATATTGCCAATTTATCCGCCGTCTCTGAAGCCCAGCTATTATCCAATCAGCAGCTAGAGTCTTTAACCACCAGCGTTACCGCAGGTAAGCAGCTAGAGAAAATCAATGGCTTAGGTAAATTATTAGTCGGTGGAGATTTATGGCACAAAACTAAATACCAGGCTACTGCTACCCTGCAACAGTCCCTTTATGGTACTCAGGAATTAAATCGGCTTCAGGGACACAGCCAGCGGGTTAATCTTGCAAGCATTAGTGACGATGGACAGCTATTTGCTACCTCTAGTGATGACGGCACGGTAAAAGTTTGGCAGCAAGACGGGACTTTATTAAAAACTCTGACTCAGGAAGAGGCGCAAAGCGATCCTATCGCTATCAAAGTTAATGCTAATCAACAGCAAATTAGTAATCCTGGATTAAAATCACCAGAGCACGCTCTCTCTAATGCAAAGGGCACTTATGCTATCGCCCCCGATAATGATCGCCTAATTCAGCTAAATTCCGCTGATCAAGTGCTGATGTCTTACGAACATCCAGAATCAGTCAGTAATTTTAGCCTGAGTACCGATGAAAAATTACTAGCCACTGCCACCGTTGACGGCAAGATCCACATCTGGAATCAGGACGGTATTCTCCAACAAACCTTAAATGGTCATGTGGGAGAAGTTACTGATCTTAAGTTTATGCCATCCCAGGATACGGGCGATCGCTATCGGTTAATCTCCACGGGAGTCGATAAAACCGCTAGGATTTGGCAAGTTTTTAACCGCTATCAAGAAGCAACAGGAATCTATAGCATTGCCGTAGCACCCAGTGCCAACGATAATTATGCTGCTGCTGATTGGCATGGCAAAGTTAATCTATGGCAAACCAATGCTGATGGGACACAAAAAGTAGTTAATTCTTGGCAGGCACACGAGGATAATATTTCCCAAATTAAATATAGTCCTGATGGTAAATTGATCGCCACCGCTAGCTGGGATAAAACCATTAAGCTTTGGGATGCGGCGTCAGGTCAGTTAATCAGCACTCTTCAAAAACATCATGGTGGAGTTAACAGCATTACTTTTACTCCCGATGGTCAGACTTTAATTTCTGCTAGTGAAGATAAAACGATTAAGGTCTGGAATCTTAATAACCAGCCTCAAGTAGTTGCTACCCTTGAAGAACATACTGATAGTATCAAAACCATAACTATCAGTCCTGATGGTAAATTAATTGCTTCAGGTAGCTACGATAATACAATTAAAATCTGGGATCTTCAGGGTCAATTATTACAAACAATTGATGCTCATGATTTAGCAATTACTACCCTAGCGTTTACCCCCGATAGCAATATTTTGGCTTCTGCTAGTTGGGATAATTCAGTTAAGCTGTGGTCAATTAATAATTCAGGTAAAAGCAGCGATTTACTGCATACTTTGACAGCACATCAAGACGGCGTAACTACCCTTAGCTTTAATAACGATGGCTCAATGTTGGCTACAGGAAGCGGCGATCGCACGATCAAAATTTGGCATACTCCAACAGGGGAGTTAATTAAAAATTTACGGGGACACACCAGTCAAATCAACACCTTGGCATTTAGCAGTAATAATCAATCGATTATTAGCGGGGAAGAACAGCAGGGTTTATTCTCTTGGAATTTAGATTTAGATAATTTGATCGAGAAAGGATGCGATCGCCTGTCTGATTATTTAGCTACTAATCCCAACGTTAAGGAAAGTGAGCAACAGCTTTGTCAATGATGCCTTCAAGAAAGCAAATCAAGAAAATCGGAGAAAAAGCAAAACCACAACTTATATAAGTTTGAGTTATAAAACCAACTAAAACTGGAAGGAGATTGCTTATTCTCTTTCCTCACCTACTGGTAAACCTATAAACAGCCACCATGTACGCCATGGTAGTAACCACCATTTAATATTGGCGGTCACATTGGGAGACCGCGCATATAATTACAAGTACAATAGAGAAGATCGTCAGTATATTCAAATCATGAATGCGATCGCCTTTGTTAAGCAAAAATTTCTGACAAGTTCACAATTAAATTAGACATAATATCTTCTCCCAATAGTGTTTGCGGATTATCTAAGATGTCTGTATTTTTTCCCTGACGATAGATTTCTACTTGTTTATCATCAGGATTAATCAACCAACCTAATCTGACCCCACATTCCATGTATTCAGTCATTTTGTTTTGTACTTCATCAAGACTGTCAGTCGGACTCATAAGTTCGAGAACAAAATCGGGATCGATAGGTGCATATTTTTTTCTCAATTCCTTACTCAAACTATTCCAAGTATCAATTCTAACCCAGCTAACATCAGGAGAGCGTACAGCACCATTAGACAGCTTGAAACCACCAGAAGAATCAAATACTTTGCCGAGCTTGCTTTGTTTATTCCAAATTCCAATTTGAATCAAAAGATCGGAATTACGTTCGCTAGTTTCACTACCAGTAACAGACATAGAAATTAAATGACCATGACAATCAGTTTCCAATCGAGTACCAGGATTATCGCGAGACAGAAGCTCTAGTTCGCGATCGCTAATTCTGTCAACCAGAGAAGAAAGATTCAATATTAGTGCAGTCATAGAATCATTTTTATTGTTGAGATACGACTATTCTAGCGTAGACAATTGAGGGGTAAGATTTCGCACGCTTCAGCGCAGCCGATAGAAGACGGAGAAGAATTAATTCTTATTCTATAAAATCGCCTGAGACAGCAAAAAAGAGCCTATATGGTTAAAGATGTTGAAGAAGCTCAACAAGAATTCGAGTGAGGTGAATAGACCTCTTGCATGAATCAAGCGATCGTTAAATCGATTCCGCAATTATATA
>JBCBIE010000021.1:0-81630 GCA_038524995.1 Cyanobacteria bacterium J06621_8 | reverse complement strand
AAAGCATCAATTATACGATAAACCAGAAAATGTTTATTTCCCTGGCTTTATAATTTTTAATCAAAGAAAAGATTATAAAGTAATCGAATTTGGTTCTCAAGGATGGTATTTTTCATGTGGTAACTTTTTAAGTTACATATATAGTTATTTAATTGCACTTGACAAAAGCAACGTTGTAAAAAACATTAGAAAAATTGAAGTAAAAGGGTATGACTTCGATATTTCTCAAGATTACTCAGATTATGAAATAACCCTCCTTTCAGAGGAATTAATGGATCTAGAACTTAAGCACTTTTTAGAAGGATTAGAGATAACTGATAAAATTAAGCAAGAAATATATTATCCAGAAATGGTTAGAAGAGGATATGTAGACATTCTCAATAACTCTTGATTTTAATACTTAATTAGTAGTAATAATTCAACAATAATAATCTGTTTTTAAATAGCTCTATCTCTGATTAAACAATCAATTAATAAATGTAGATATATTTCGAGTTAGATAAACCTATAATCCCCAAACTGACAGACAAACAATTCCTTTGGATTTCTAAATTGGTCTATCTATCCAGGAATAAATTTATAATTTTCAATGTATACACGACTATGAACCAAGATACTAATCCACCTTATAGATTTGAAAACTTTTGCTGTCATTTCCTCCAAGACGGGAAAAATGCTATCAGGGAAAAAAGTTGGGATAATTCAATTGAAGATGTTTATGTAGAATATTTAACCAATATAGATTCTATAAAACGGCGAGTTTTAGAACTCTATGATGTTTGAATGAAAAAGCATAAACTATATGCTCAACCAGAAAAGGGTTATTATCCTGGATTTTTGATTTTTAATAATCAAGAAAAGGATAATAAAGTAATCGGATTTTGTCCTCAAGGATGGTACTTAGAGTGCAGCGGCTTTTTAGGTTATGTAAACAGCTATATATTCACACTTGACTATGATAACAGCTTGAGAAATCTAAGAAAAATTGAAGGAAGAGGATATGATTTTGATATTTCAAAGGATTACGGAAATTATGAGATGTGTCTTCTTTTTGAAGAATTAATAAATCTAGAACTCAAGCACTTTTTAGAAGGTTTAGAAATAACGGATCAAATCAAGCAAGAGATTTATTATCCAGAAATGGTTAGAAGAGGATATATAGATATTCTCAATGAATCTTGAGGTTTAATTCTTAGAGGATGTTTGGAAAGTAAAAATAAGCACAAGCACTGAAAGAGAAAAGCTTCCTAGACTGTAGGTTGAATAAAGTTCCAAGTCTAAACAACTATCTAGAAAGCCATGACTATAGCCTACACGACACAGCTAACCCCTGAGCAGTATGAATTACTAGATTCTCTAATGGCGGGACGATGGAACTTGGAAAAAAGTTCATGATCATCTTGTGCAGTGGGTTAGGGTTATGGAAGGGCGAGAATCATCTCCCAGTGCTAGCAGTATCGATTCTCAAACCGTTCCTACTTCGGTCATGGTTAACTCCTCAGTTGGCTATGATGCCAATAAAAAAATTAAAGGTAGAAAAAGATTTACGTTGGTAGATACCTTGGGACTATTGGTTATGGTTCGTGTGGTAGCGGCAAATGTTCCAGAGCGTCGAGGTGCAAAACAGTTGCTGACCAGAGTGCATCAAGATCAAGAGAGATATCCTCGTCTGATTAAAATTTGGGCAGACTCAGGCTTTCATGGAGAAGATTTTATGCGCTCTGTGATGGATACTTTTGGTTGGGTGCTGGAAATTGTGGCTCGTCCGAAGGATTGTAAAGGTTTCGTTCTTCTGACAAAGCGTTGGACAGTCGAACGTACATATGGCTGGTTACATTGGTGTCGTCGTTTAAATCTTGATTATGAACGTTTGCCTATCTCCTCTGAATCTTTAATTTACATTGCTATGATTCGCCTAATGTTACACAGACTCGCGTAACATTTTTTACCTTCTAAGTGTTTCCAAACATCCTCTTAGATAATAGTGATACTTTTCTAAGTATCTGTTTTCAATAGCTCTGCCTCTTCTAAAAAAATATTAATAATATTATTAAACATTTGTATTAGTCTGATACAAATGTTTTTTCTGGTTTTAAAGAATATTGAATTATCCAGAAGTAAATTAATAATTTTCATTGTATAAACGACTATGAACCAAGATAATAATCCACCTTATAGATTTGAAAACTTTTGCTGTCATTTCCTCCAAAACGGGAGAAATACTATTAAAGCTGCTAACGATGTTGGTAGAAAAGCTAACTTGATAAATATTATTAACGACAATGGCAAGCAAATTAGGAGAGCAGGAATAAAAGACCTGGTTTTACGGCGAATTTAAGTAAATCAGTTTGGTGTAGAAGAATTAAGAGACTTTATAGTGGGTGACATTATTGAAAGAATTCCTAGAGAAGGTATATTTGAAAAAATATATTTTGATGCTGCGGATGCGACAGTATTAGTAGATTCAACAGGTACTTTTTTGATTGATTATAAATATGAGCATTGACCTTTACATTTTTCCTACAAGAGATTTATTATCCAGAAATGGTTAGAAGAGGATACATAGATATTCTCAATAACTCTTGAGATTTAATTCTTAGCTAATAGTCATAACTTCACCAGAATCTGTTATTCGTAGTTCTATTTTTGATATCTCAAAAGTCTATTGTAGAATAACTAAATTTTTTAGTCGCTGATTATTTAAAATCAATAGCTCTATCTTTCTACAAAAAATAATCAATATTCATATTGGTTATTGTAAGTATTTTAAGCTATGTGCGATCGCAATACGGAACGGGGTGCACGCCGCACCCGACATTTAATTTTTTCTTTCCCTAATACCTGATGTGCCTCGTAGCGATGGCAACCCGAAAATCCATAGTATTGTCCTTCTACTTCCAAGACATCTATCGGTTCTCGTAAGCCTTCCTCTGCAATGGATTGAGCCAAATGTTTTACCTTGGTTTGGTCGGTCTGCCGAGGTAAAGGTCGCTGAATCTGGTTTACCTGAAGTTCTTTAATTTGCATGATTACTCCTACTTATTCATACTCGTTATGAGTTTATTGTAGCGAGTAATTTAAATAGTTTGCAAGTTTTTAAATGTTACCTGAAGGTCAGGCTAATTATTGCTATTTATCCAAAGGACTATTCCATGACTGAACGTTACGAACGTTAGCTTGATTTTTAGCAGCGGTGGCGTTAGCGGAAAAAGAATGTTCTGATCCTTCTAAGTTCACCTGGCTGACAACTTGGCGAATTACCTTTCTAACTTTGAGTTGATAGGTAGTCAAATAGCTTTGTTTATGATGATTGTATTCCTTGGCGTTGGTGGCATAAAGTGCTGGAACCTGTTCATTATTTAAGACCAAAGCACAAACATCAGAAAGGTTAATGCGATCGCTATTGGCGGCATAGTCTGTATGGATGTGGCTATAGGCATCGGCAATTACTTCCCCCTCAACCAGATTAGTCAAGCTAAGATTTGCCAGTAAATCAAAAATATCTGTCCTACCTACTTTAGTTTGTTTGCCGTGTTTAATTTCTCGCCAAGCGTTAGTTCGAGTTTGCTTAAATGAAGAATTGCGCGCCATAACCACATCTTTTTCTAGAGTGCGTGGTCGATGCTGCTGCAAGACTTCTTCAACCGCCCAAGTTAATAATTTATCTTGCATCAGATCCTGACATTTTTTTTGATATTCTTTCTGCTGCTTAAGATAGCCCCGAGGAGAAGTGGCATAAAGACTGGGAATTTGATTATGATTTAAAATCAGAGCACAAACTAAAGCTGGTTCCAGATATTGCTTATCAGCAAAATATTGGGTATTAATGACTAACAAAACTGCTTGTAATATTTCTATCTCAGCGACATTAATTAACTTTAACTGACTAGATAATTCCTCTTGGGTTGCAGCTTTGTGATTAGCTTTAGGAGAATCATGCATAATTTCGATCCAATAAATCCCAATAAATCACGACGATTCTAACTCTTATTATCCGAAAAGAGTAAGGGGATGATTACGGATTGCTTAAAGTCTCAATTAAATAGTCTAAATCAGAATCCCTGCCACGCAGGCAGTCATAAAACAAGCGATAGAACCCGCCGCCAAAGCTCGAAAGCTCAGTTGAGCTAAGTCTGTTTGTCGCTGAGGAGCGATCGCAGAGATTCCGCCGATTTGAATTCCGATCGCCCCCAAGTTAGAAAAGCCGCACAGAGCATAGGTAGCAATCACCTGAGCCCGCTGGGAAATTAGGGGTGCCTCCGCATTAATTAACTTTTGTAAATCTAAATATGCTATGAATTCATTGAATACCAGCTTTTTACCCAGCAAAATGGCAATTTGTTGGCAGTCTGCCCAGGGAATTCCCATCAACCAGGCAATAGGAAACATCAGATAGGAAAAAATTAGCTCTAGGGATAAATTGCTCAAGCCCACTAGATTTCCCCCCCAAGCTAATAAAGAATTGACCAAAGCCAACAATCCTAAAAAAGCAATCAGCATCGCTCCCACATTGAGCGCTAGCTTGAGTCCCTCAATGGTTCCTGTGGTGACGGCATCAATACCATTGACATAATTAGTGTTAGTCGCAATAGTAATTTTCCCCCGAGTTTGGGGCTGTTCCGTCTCGGGATAAAAGATCTTGGCGATCGCCAATGCTGCGGGAGCAGACATAACGGATGCGGCGAGGAGGTGTTCTGCGGGAATGCCAAAGGAGATATAGGCTGCCATCACTCCCCCTGCAATGGTGGCAAAGCCCCCCGTCATAACGGCGTGGAGTTCTGATCTGGTTAGGCTAGATAAATAGGGCTTAATGGTCAAAGGTGCCTCGGTTTGACCCACAAAGATATTTGCCGCACTGCTTAGGGATTCTGCCCCTGAGGTCTTCATAGTTTTCATCATTACCCAAGCCATTGCCGCTACTAAGCGAGGCAGAATATTGTAATGATAGAGCAATGAAATAAACGCGGAAAAGAAAATCACCGTGGGCAAAATTTTAAAGGCGATGAAATGCTCTTCAAAACCTTCCCCAAAAACTAGTTCAGCTCCCGCGTCAGAAAAATTGAGAAATTCCACCGCTAGGGAACCTAAAAACTGAAACAACCGCAGACCCAAAGCGGTTTTTAGCAGAAATACACCTGAAAGAAGCTGGATTGCTGTTCCCCAGAGTACCGTATTCCAGGGAATAAGTTTCCGATTATTAGAACCAAGATAGCTAATGCCAATAAAAGTAAATAATCCCAGTAAAGAAATCCAGCGGTAAATCATCGGCGATCGCTTAGAGCAACAGTGTTTATGTTTAACATGATTTATCTTCTAGCAGAAGACCCTTGAGGTTCAAAATCGCCCCCTGAACCATATTGCCAGGCATCTTGCCAGCGATGGAAGTAATATTGTTGATTAGGGGATAAGTTTTTAATCAGGGGTTGGGCTAATTTAGTTGCGCTAAATAAACCGCTGTATAATGCTAGGTTAATGTAATGCAGGCTCCAGCTACTTAGAGACTGAATACCGATTTGGGGCAGTAGCGGGAAGACTAAGGTAGGATTAACCAGGGGTAAGGTTTTGGCGAGGGGGACAAACTGAATCACATCCTGTAAGAAAGGTTTGAGTACACCATCTCCCAAACGATCCATAACGGCAAAAACGCCACTCATGAGGTTATTGATCTGTTGGGGATTGACTTCCTTACCTACCTCAACGCTCATAGTTTGTTGGAACAGCCAGGTGACGGAAATATTGGGTTGATATGGTTGCAGTAAAGCTAAATCTTGCTGCGCTAAACAGTCTACTCTAAGAGCTTCATCAATCCCATAGGTCAAACGTTTTAAATGGCGGATCATGGCACCAAAACCACCAAAGCTCACGGGGGATTGCCCTCCTGCACTGTCTCCTACAGGTAAGATGCGATTAAAGGGAATTTTTAAAGGGCTATTTTGATATGCGGGAAAAAAACCAAAGAGAAAGCGCTGAAAATCTAGCTGGTCAAGGTTAATATTTTGATATTCTGGCAAAAGCCGCAGATATTCATCCATAAAATATTCTAAGCTAGGTCTGGCTGGTTCAGCATCTACGTAGCTAAACATATAGGTGGTGCGCCCCTCCCTGGCGGGGAAAGCTTCCCAAAAATACTGACAGTTATTGATAATGGGGGTAAAGGAATAGATTAAATCCCCTGTCTGATTTTGCTCAAAGCCTTGAGCGCAACTGCCGACAACGACACAGACGGCATCGGGCTTTACTCCATTACGAACCTGTTTGCTGATGGGGGAGAAATGTCCCATAGCATCAATCAGTAGGCGTGCTTTGATTTTGGTTTCTGCTGTGATAACCTCCACTCCGTCGGGATGTACTGTAGCAGAATTAAATTGGGTATTTTCCAGTAATGTCCCTCCCCCCTGGAGAAATTTTTGCTTTAGCTGTTCCAGTAAATAAACAGGATCAACGCCGATATTTAATACATCTTTTACCCAGATTTCAGTGCCCCCCTTAAAGCCCACCCGTGCGGGATTGTATTCAGTGGCGATCGCCTGTTCTAATTCGGCATCTGTTAATAATTCTAAATCGACTAAAGCTTCTAATTCGTGGCGGGAGATATTCCATTCCTGTTCTCTTCCTTTAAGAATGCCTCGTTCAATTATCGTGACTTGCCTGCCAAGCTGCTGTAGGGCTGCACCGAGCATGATTCCCAAAGTACCGCCACTAATAATAATATCCGTGTCTAGCTCACCAAGCTGTTCCGAACTATCTCTGATAACTGTTGCTATATCTAGCTTTCCTGAACGCAACGCCGACCAAAACTGATCGGTACGGCGCAATCTGGCTAAAACGTTATCTGACTGTTGGGCAAGGATCGTTGATGCTAAACTCATTGAGACTATTTTGAATTGGACTACTACTTTAATGATAAATAACTAGGGATTGCTAGTGGTTGGCATTTTGGTGGGATTAACAGTTTATAAATCCTAATTGCGGTAGAGGTTAAGTTTAGATCGAATGTCAAGTTCGAGTTTCTGAGGCGTTTTTCATAACTCAAATAGGATTGCTATATGAAAATTCTAGTTTTAAATGCTGGTTCGAGTAGTCAAAAAAGCTGTCTTTATGAATTAGGTAAATCCATACCAGATCAACCGCTAAAACCCCTATGGGAAGCTGATATTGATTGGCGATCGCCGCAACAAGGTATTCTAACTGTTGAAAGTAAAGATCTAAAAGCAGAAATTGAGCTAACTAACCGCAATACGGCTTTAAAAACTCTTCTGGACAGCTTAACCAAGGGAAAAACCCAAGTTTTAAGTAGTCTTGAAGAAATAGACGTTGTGGGGCATCGAGTGGTACATGGTGGGGCAAAGTATAGCCAGCCAGTATTAATTGATGCTGATGTTAAAAATGCGATCGCCAGTTTAATTCCCCTCGCACTCAGCCACAACCCCGCAAATTTATCGGGTATCAAAACCATTGAGTCGCTGTTGCCAAATGTCCCCCAGGTGGCAGTGTTTGATACGGCATTTCATACCACCATGCCCGAATACGCTAAGGTTTATCCGATTCCTTATAAGTATTACACCCAAGGAATTCAGCGTTATGGATTTCACGGTATTAGCCACCAGTATTGTGCCCAGCGTGCTGCAAAAATCATCCAGCAGCCTTTAGAATCTCTCAAGATGGTAATTTGCCATTTGGGTAACGGCTGTTCTCTCTCTGCCATCAAAGACGGTGTTTGTGTTGATACCACTATGGGGTTTTCTCCCCTGGAAGGTTTAATGATGGGTACCCGCTGCGGTTCAATCGATCCCCAAATTCTGATTTATCTGATGCAGGAATCTGACTTAAGTGCAGCAGAAATTAACCACCTACTTAATCAGGAGTCTGGATTGAAAGGAGTCAGCGAAGTATCTAATGATTTACGGGCAATTATTCAAGCTATTAATGATGGCAACCAGCAAGCATCATTAGCTTACGATATTTATCTGCATCGACTTAAAAAAGCGATCGCTTCTATGGTAGCCAGTCTAAACGGTTTAGATGTTCTAGTATTTACCGCTGGCGTGGGGGAAAATGCGTCTCTGCTGCGTGAAAAGATTTGTGGAGAACTATCTTTTTTGGGTTTGGAGATAGATCAAAGAAAAAACAAAGCTAAACCAAAAGATACCAATATTGCTACTGATAATTCACGGCAAAAAATACTAGTTATTCATACTCAAGAAGATTGGGCAATTGCGATCGCAGCCTATAAAATAATATTCACTTAAACCCCGTCCAGGTTAAAACTGGAGTTTTAAATCTGCTTACCTGATACAACTGCTTCAAACCCTTGTATCGTATATATTTTAAACTTTGTACTTAAAATGCATTTTCTGACAAAGCGATCGCCTGTAAGCATTGTAATACTGTACTGAGAAAACTCAATCTCCTCGCAAAATATAGGATTGACATAGATGTGTCAGGCAGCCAGGGCAATAACCTTTCAACGAATCGTCTTGGTGAGCATTCCCTTGCACCCTAAAGGGCATAAACGTCTTGCGCCGATATTATGCCCTTGTCCCCATTCGTTCCGTCAGGGCAGGATAATAAGGATAAATGGTACGCGGGGGCTCGCCGCTAATTCACCCTAGGCGTTATATATTTTTAGTAACCTTAATAATTCCGCTTCGCTTAATTGAGCAACACCTAATTTTTCAGCTTTCGCTAGTTTAGAACCTGCATTGTCTCCTAGTAATAAATAGTCAGTCTTTTTGCTAATTGAACCTGTAACTTTGCCCCCTGCATTTTCAATTAGCTTTTTTGCCTCATCTCTTTTCAAAGTAGGCAGGGTTCCTGTAATGACAAAGGTTTTCCCTGATAAAATTTGTTCTGTTTGAGGAAGATTGAGATCGCCATTAGTCGCATTCGTCGTCACAGCAAACTGTAACCCAGCTGCCTGTAGCTGCTGTATCAGGGCTTGATTGTCAGGTACCCTAAGCCATTCAAACACTGACTGGGCGATTTCTTCACCAATACCGTAAACTGCTTCAATCGCTTCAAAGGTTGCTTGGGATAAATCCTCAATGCTAAGAAAATTCTCTGCCAGTATTTTGGCGTTGACGCTGCCAACATAGCGAATCCCTAAACCGTAAAGCAGGCGATGATAGGGCTGCTGTTTTGAGTCGGCGATCGCCGTAACTAGATTTTGGGCTGATTTGCTGCCCATGCGTTCTAAACTAGCAACCTCTTCCACGGTGAGGGAATATAAATCGGCAACGGAAGTTATCAGCTTGTTTTCGATCAGTAAAATAGCAATTCTTTCCCCTAAACCTCTAATATCCAAAGCGTTACGAGAAGCCCAATGGATAATGCTACCCCGCAAAATCGCTGAACAAGACTGATTAACACAGCGAGTTACCGCTTCCTTTTCTGGGCGTACTAACTGGCAATCGCATTCTGGACAAATGCTGGGCATTTTATAGATAACTGTTCCCCTAGGGCGTAAGTCAGGTAAGACACGAACAACTTCGGGGATGATTTCCCCCGCCTTGCGAATAATCACCGTATCACCGACGCGAATGTCTAATTCAGTAATGCGATCGCTATTGTGTAAAGTTGCCCTTTGAACGGTAGTTCCTGCAAGCTGTACAGGTTCCATTACCGCCATTGGCGTAACCGCCCCAGTTCTACCCACGTTGACGATAATATCTTTAACTACGGTGGGGGTTTCTTCCGCTGGATATTTTAAGGCGATCGCCCAACGGGGAAATTTTTGAGTAAAGCCCAATTGTTGCTGTAGCTGATAGTCATTAAGCTTTACCACTACCCCATCAGTCATATAGGGCAAGTCCTTTCTTCCTGTATCCCACTGTTTGAAATATGCTTCCACTTCTGTTAGAGATGTACACAGCTGACGATTCGGATTAACCAGGAATCCTAGCTGTTTGAGTAATTCTAAAGACTCCCACTGGGAATTGATCCCCCCGTTTTCAGCACCCCCCTTAATAAGGGGGGAATTTACATGTAAAGTATAAGCAAAGAAATTTAGCTGGCGATCGGCAACAATCTTTGGATCAAGCTGTCTTAAAGTTCCCGCAGCAGCATTACGGGGGTTGGCAAATAAAGCCTCTCCTGATTTACTTCTTTCTTTATTAATTGCTGCAAATACATCCAGGGGTAAGAAAGCCTCCCCTCTTACTTCAACTCTGGGGGGTGGATTATCGAGATTCAGCTTGAGGGGAATAGTGCGAATCGTTCTAATATTTTGGGTAATCTCTTCTCCCGTTATCCCGTCGCCACGGGTAGCACCTCTGGTTAAAATACCGTTCTCATAGGTTAGGGCGATCGCATTACCGTCTATTTTTAATTCACAGACATAGTTAAACCTGGGAATCTCTTCCAGTTGTCTTTGCCAACGAGTTTCCCATTTAGCCAATTCCTCTAAATTAAAGGCATTTTCCAAGCTATACAGGGAAATATTATGCTTAACGGAGTTAAACTTAGCCGCTGGCTTATCTCCCACCCGCTGAGTAGGGCTATCGGGGGTAATTAATTCAGGGTATTCAGTTTCCAGATCCTCTAACTGTCGATACAGGCGATCGTAAACACTATCCTCCAGAATCGGATTATCCAGAACATAATAGGCATAGCTGGCTTTTTGTAATTGCGATCGCAGTTGGGCAACTTGCTGTTTAGTTTCTGGAGTTACAGTCATCTAAAGTAATTCTTATTTAAATACAGGGAACAAGAATTATCCAATATGATTAGGAATTGTTCTGCTAATTTGTCCTGATGATAATAGCATTTTTGACTTTTATTTTCCTGCGATCGCTAGAATAATTTTACTTTTTTTTGATATAGCAAAACAGGCTTATATTAGAAAATTTATTACTTATTACTTATTATTTACGAGCAGATACATAAAAGTTGACCTAACTTCAATTTATACGGCTATATAAAGCACAACAATTTTATTCTGATTGGTCAATCTTTTAGATTAAGGTTATCTTCGGTAAAGATCAATAATCAACCTGATTGATGAGTATTAGTAGTCTTGAATTTGAATTTGACTTGATGTGGGAAGAATTATTTCCTGATTTAGATCTGGAAACCGAAGTAAGGCTAATTCCCAAGCGTCGCTTCAAGTTTGACTACGTTCATTTTCCCGCCAAGGTTGCGATCGAAATCAACGGACAAATTTGGCATAAGGGGGGGCATAGTACAGGTAAAAGCCTGATGCGCGATTATGAAAAGCTCAACCTAGCGCAGCAACAAGGCTTCTGTGTTTTCCAACTATCCAAAGAAATGATCACCGAAACTTGGCTGAGAGCGATCGCCGAAACAATCCGCTTTCGTAGTCATCAGGTAACAGAAGTTAAAGAGGTTTCATTGCCTAATTAACCAATAATTTCTTAATGCTCAATGACTAAAGCGGCTGCTTCTCAGGAATGCCAACGGCGCGGGGAAATTTTTTGGAAGTGGCAGCATGTTTGCGTAAATAGATACAGTGCCTTACTCCCTGACTCAGAGGAGTCACCCAGGGGTGAATTAATTCAATCTTCCCTCCTAATTGAGCTGCAGCAGATGCCAGACTAGCTGTTTCCTCTTCATTCCAGTGACCACGATAAAGAACTATCAACCCACCCTTTTTAACAAATGGGAGGCTGTATTCAGCACAGACTGAAGGTTTACTGACAGCCCTGACTAGAGCCAAATCATAGCTAGAGCGATCGCCTGGAATTCTGCCTAAAGCCTCCGCCCTGGCAATTATACCCGTGGCGTTATTTAGCTGTAGTTTAGCAATCAGCTCGTTAACAAAAGTAATTTTCTTGCGGGTTGAGTCAAGTAATGTTAGCTGCCAGTGCGGAAAAGCGATCGCTAGGGGAATACCAGGAAATCCCGCCCCAGTACCAACATCAATAACCTGTAATTTTTGCTGTGGAAAATTCTCCCCTAAGCCTACTATTCCCGATAGAGAATCCCAAAGATGCTTCTCCCAGAAATCCTCAGTGTTGGTGATGCGAGTCAAATTTTGTTGCTTATTACCAGCCAACACTTCCTGATAAACTTGTTGGAATAACTGCTCTTGAGCCTCGTTTGGCTGCCAGTTAAGAGTTTGCAACCAAACCTGATTTAGTTGGGGCAGCATTTCGGTGTCAATCTGACTCATAAGCTTAAAGAATTTATCGTGATAGAGTTGCTGGCTCAATACAGTGTAAAACTCCCTCCTCAATTGTCCAACAGCGATCGGCTATGTCAATTAATTCTCCAGGGTCATGAGTAACAACCAACAGCGTCCAATGCTGCTTTAATCTTGCCAGTAATTTAGCAAGTTGAATCCGCATTGACCAATCTAGCCCCGCAGTAGGTTCATCTAACATCAATACATTGGGTTGACGAATTAACTGAACTGCCAGTGCTAGACGGCGTTGTTGCCCCCCACTCAAAGCGTGAGGAGATAACTTAAGAGATATCTGCTCTAATCCTACCTCGCCCAGAGCATCTCTGACTTTGGGAAGGTCTAATTCAGGATGACCTAAACGCAATTCTTCTAGCACAGTACCGCCACAAAAATGCCTTTCAGGAAACTGAAACACCAGTCCCGCTAGCTGCTGTAAATCAAGATCTGTAAGTTCTTTAGTCCGCCAATAAATGTTTCCTTTGGTAGGTTCTGCTAATCCTGCCAGGATTTCTAAGATAGTAGTTTTTCCTGAACCACTCTTCCCAACAATTAACCCTAGCTGCTGGGGCGGAAGCTCTAAGTTAATATTGTTGAGAATTGGTTGCGGTGTTGCAGCAGGATGATAGGTTAAATTTTGCAGGCGCAGCATAATTGTCTAATCTCGTATATGCTATTGGGATTTTATAATTTGATTATAAGACCTGACTTTTAAGGAATTTAAGATTTATAATTGGCTGTATTGAATAACTAATTTGAGGTAGAACAACCAAAAGCATCTATTTTAATCAGCAATAGAAATGAACTATAAAATCCTTGGCTCTATTTTCCTTAAGCTTATTTTACCCTTTAGAAGAGAAATTTATTTCTTAAGAGTTATTAATGTTTCTAGTTCTCTGGAACTAGGTTTTCATGATTTACGTCATTACTTATTCTTCCTTGCTAATAAACTTTATTGAATATAATGAATTTTTTATCGAGATTTTTCAGCTTAAAAAAACAGTTGCCCAGTTTACTTTTAGCTGTTCCTTTGGCAGCTACCCTAGCGGTTGGTTGGGGTAATAATGCGGTTTGGGCAAAAGATCCCTTTAGAGGGGAAGATTCCCGTGATATTGGTAAATATACATCACAGGCATTTAAAACCGTTTTTTTGGAAGGAGACTATAAAGCAGTCAGTGAGGAACTAAAATTAGCTGAAATCAAAGAAGCAGAAGAACCTCTGGTTCATGCCCTACTAGCTTCTTTAGCATACACAGAAAAAGACTGGGAAAATATCAAAAAGTATGCTAATCAAACCATTGAATCAGCAGAATTATTAGCACCTGAAGATCCTGTGCGGGGTAATCTTTATTTGGCAGTAGGGCATTTTTTAGACGGCGCTTATGTCTATGAAAAAGAAGGGGCATTAGCCACCATTAACAAGCTGCAATTAGTCTTTAAATATCTGGATCGTGCGGAAGATGCTGAACCAAACGATCCCGAATTAAATTTAATCAAGGGCTACATGGATTTGCTGTTGGCAGTAAATCTACCCTTTTCTAAACCCGAACAGGCGATCGCTCGTTTTGAAACCTACGCCGCCCCTAATTATCTGGTGGAAAGAGGTTTAGCCGTAGCATATCGCGACCTTAAAGATTATGATCAGGCTTTAAAATATGTTAATAAAGCTCTGGAAACTGCCCCTGAAAATCCTGAACACTATTATCTTAAAGGACAGATTTTAAGGAAGATTGGGAAGGATAAAAACAGCACTAAAATATTAGCAGAAGCAGTTGTTAACTTTGAGCGAGCTTTAGCTAGTTCTGAGCAATTACCAGAATTTATCCTCGAAACCCTAACGCGGGAGCATCGCTTAACTCAGGAAAAAATTGCTGAGATTGAAACTGCCTGGAAAAACTAAACTTTATTTAAATAAATATAACGCTATTACTTAATTAGTTTCGTTTCAAGGAGATTGGCTATTAGCTATTAGCCATTAGCTCTGTGTAGTCTCTAGGACTTGGTTTTAGTCCAGGTATTGAAATTTAAAGCAGCTAAATTACTTTATTTTAAGGCAATTATCTTAATTAGTTTAATTTACGTTAGACGTTTCTAATAATCTATTATTTATTATTTGCTGTTTTGAGTTTAATATAGTAATTTAAACTTCAAGACAACAATAGTTTAATTAATTCTTTTAGCCCACCTGTCCGTAGTAATAAATACTCATAGTCATTGCTCAGTAGCAAACTGTTATAAGATTCAGTGACTATCTGGAAGCAGAATTAAATTAACCTGATTAATAATTGATTAAGCTTTTTATTTATTCATTTTTATGAATCCAATAACCTTTTTGCAGCTAATCGCAGGATTAGTTGTGCTAGTGATCGGAGCGGAGTTCTTGGTTAAGGGTGCGGCAAGAACGGCTGCAATTTTAAAAATACCTCCTTTAATTATTGGGTTGACCATAGTGGCTTATGGCACCAGCGCCCCCGAAATGTCCGTTAGTATCATGTCGAGCTTTTCGGAACAGGGGGCTGATATTGCCCTGGGCAACGT
This sequence comes from Cyanobacteria bacterium J06621_8, assembly GCA_038524995.1. Taxonomy (GTDB): domain Bacteria; phylum Cyanobacteriota; class Cyanobacteriia; order Cyanobacteriales; family Xenococcaceae; genus Waterburya. Next base: position 66,953 of record JBCBIE010000021.1, on the reverse strand, counting down.
GGTGGGCAGCAATATTTGCAATATATTATTGGTGTTGGGCTTGTCTTCAGTGGTTGCTCCTTTAGTCGTTACTAAGCAAATTATTCGTTCTGATGTGCCAATCATGATTGGGGTATCACTCCTGTTGTTCATGTTTGCTTGGGATGGACAATTAAGCAGAGTAGATAGCCTAATTCTTTTTATTGGCGGAATTATTTATACCCTCTCTTTGATTTATCAGAGTAGTAAGCAGGGTTCGGAAGATGATGAGTTTACCGAGGAATATAGCTTTAATGATCAGGTTACTCCTGGGCTATGGATTAAGAATATTATTTTTATTATTGGTGGTTCTTTGCTGCTGATCCTTGGTTCTGATTGGCTAGTAGATTCTGCCATCACTATTGCTGAATATTTTCAGGTTAGCAAGCTGGTGATTGGTTTGACTATTATTGCTTTGGGTACTTCGCTCCCAGAACTAGCAACTTCTGTGGTTGCTAGCTTTCGAGGCGAACGGGATATTGCCGTGGGGAATGTTCTGGGCAGTAATATTTTTAATATTTTGGCAGTCTTGGGTATTGCGGGAACCATTGCTCCCAATGGCATCAACGTTAGTCCTGCCGTAATTAATTTTAACGCGCCTGTGGCGATCGCCGTAGCGTTTTCCTGCTTTCCCATCTTCTACTCAGGCAAGCGTATTGACCGCTGGGAAGGTTTATTATTCTTGTTTTATTATTTAGCCTACAATTGTTATCTATTTTTAGATGCCTCAGACCATACCCTACTGCCGCTGTATGTCAACGTGATGTTGATGTTTATCATTCCTGTCACTATCGTTACCTTAATTACCGTCACGATTCTAGAGAAACGAACCCAAAGACAGTGAGCATTTAACATTCAACATTGAGCATTTAACATTGACGAGCGACCCCCTAAAGGGTTCAGCAGTTCCTTCAAGCGGTGCACCCATTCGGGCATAAACGACCCCGCGTTATGCGAAGCGGTACCACAAGGGCATAATATATCCTTTAGGACGCCGTCAGGCGCAAGGGAACGCGCACCGAGGGGAACCCGCCCAATATGCGGAGCGGTACCATATGCGGAGCGGTATCCTTTAGGACAAGGGCATAATATATCCTTTAGGACGGACTGCTTCACCGCGGATTTTTAATCCGCTAAGGAACGCGCGAGTTTGAACATTTAACATTCACATTGAGCGTCTAATAATTTTTAAGAAATTATTGAATAAGGTTTTAATCGGACTAAGCCAAGATGATGGTTGACTGAAAGGTTCTTCTATCTGTAGATCAGGCTGATGGTGTAATGATGGCGAAGAACTACCAGAAGATTTACTTACCCCTGACGAAGAAGATCCTACCTCCTGGCTGATAGTTTGAGTCTCAAAAACCTCTCGAACAGAAATCAGGGTTTGTTCTGCATTCAAACAATAGCGACTTAACCAGATCGCTAATTTGTGCCTATTATCCGAGTCTAGGGCGATAATTTTGCTCCACCAGTTTTGAGTTTCTGGCTCCAAAATGTTCCAGTCGGGAGTGAGGTTATTTTCAAAATACGCTTCTAAAACTGGTAGTTGCGATCGCTTAGTAGCTAAGTCAAAGCGATCAAAGGCTTCAATCAGGCGAGCAATATTAGACCACGGTGGATCAAGGACAGCATAAAGCAGACGACGATTGCGGATAAAGCAGTACTGGCTGAGGTCTAGTTCCAGAATCGAATCTTCTAGCAGTTCCGATAGTTCTTCTTCTTTGATATCAGACAACTCATCATCGGCAGTTGTTGGCAAATCTTCAAAGTCTAGCTGAGAATCAAACATCAAAGATTCTGATTCAATTAACTCCTGCTCAATTTTGGAGACGATGGAATTAGTAGCATCAACGGCAGTATTTATATTGTCTACCATGGAGTTCATTTCCTGCGCTGCTAGGGTGCTTGGTTCCAGCTCTAGAACTGACTGCCAGTCAGGCTCGATTTTACCTAATATGCGGCAGTAAAGAGAAATTTGCCGAAATTTACCAGGATAGAATTCGGCGATCGCTCCATAAATTTTTTGCTTGAGAGTGCCATAGTCTAAAGCTGACTCAGCAGGACGATTAATATAAACGTGAAGCGTCTTATTTTTAATAATTACCTGAAAGCGCAGAGTCTTATCTCCGCTAGCATTGGCAATTGTCCGAACAATTTTTTCTTCATTCTTCATCTCTAAGACAGCTATTGTTTATCAGTCATCGATACTAGCTATCTTGCAGCCTCTTTACTGATTTTGCCAACGATTAATTTACCGAAGTTGTATTAAATATGCTCGGTTTGAGTGGTTTTTGCTGAGAAGTTAGTAGTTAGTGGTTAGTTGTTAGTTGTTAGTTGTTTGTGTTCTTGAAGTGTAGGTAGTAGGTAGTGGATAATAAATGTCCTAACACAAGCCTGTATTATTACAATAAACGTCTGATTTAAATTAAAAATGTTTAGATTATGTCTGTTCTATTTGCAGTCTATTTTTAGAACCAGAATTATAATACTGGGGGAACTTTCCCCCAGACCCCCTGTTGGGGAAGTGACGACTTCCCCAAACCCCTTCGTAACTAAAGTTTAGCCCCAGATTACTCCTTTCATTTTAGGCTGACGTATACAGCATTTGCGACACAAAGCTAGCTTTTGGAGATATCTGTTGCATTGGTTGAACAAATTGGAAGTGACAAATTTAATTCACATCAAGCGTAATATATAATTTATGTTTGCTAGTAAGTTAGAGAGTGACTTGTAAGGATTGACTTTATGTTTTTAAAACGGATTCAAGTTCATAACTTTCGCGCCTTAAAAGATGTTGACATTACCTTTGAGCCAGAGTTTAGTCCCCGCATTTTTCCTCTGGGAAGTCTCAACGGTGGTGGTAAAAGTACTCTCTTACAATTGATCTTTATTTTATTAAGCTGTGCTGGCGATCGTGAGCGACATGTTTTTCTGCAAAATATGCTTGATGGTTTTGAAGTAGAAGAAGGAGAAATTACAAAGCCTCTGGCGACTATTTATTTATGGAATCAAGATCTTAATCAAGATATAGAGCTACAGTTTATTTGTCATCAGGATAAGGTTTTTATAGAGGGAGATGTAGAAAGCTCAGATAATGATTATAAATTTTCTCAGCTTAATGATGAAAAAAAAATCCGAGATAAGACATCAGAATTAGAAATAAAAGTCAATACTTATCAAAAACAATATGTTAAATTAAAAAACATAAAATCTATTTCAGATATTGAAAGCAGAAGCAGAAAAATAAAGGAAGAATTTAATAGCTTTAGCCATGTATCTTTAAGAGGATTTATTCGTGGATTGTTTAATATTGTAGGACGAGACATAAATAATGCAGATGCAATAATGGTTGCACAGGAATTAGGTCTCATAGAAGATGATATTATTAGAAAATCAGAGAAAGCTAATAAAAATATCAATCAAGAATTGGTGCAAATCACTCAAGCAAAGGAGAATGCTGTAGCAATAATGAATTGCTTAAGCCGTGAGAAGAAAACTTATATATGTAATTATACAAATACTGGTAATACTAAGGAATATGCAATATTGTGTAAGAGCAATAATTTGGAGCCACCAGAGGTTCATGGTTTTTTACAAGATATATCAAGCAAAATATTTTTAGCTGCTCCTTTTACTCAAGTATTTTTATTTTTATCCAAAGAAAAAACGAAGCTTTTATTTAAAGAGAAAAATGCTAAAGCCAGCTACTATTCAAATCTAGAAGAAAATAAAAAACAATTATCTAATTTATTTACTTATGATTTGTTGTCAGTAGATTATATTATTGATGCTTTCAAAGATGCTAGAGATCGTGACTTCAAGCAAGCAATTGAAACAGGAGAATACGGAGATTGTTATAAAAGTGTTTTAAATGAATTAAACTCTTTATTAGGCAATAAAAAAATCAATATAGATATCGACTTGTCTGGAGTTAGCTTTACCATAGAGCGAGATGGGGAAACTAAAGAGCTATATCCAGAAGATTTAAGTCATGGAGAACTAAAGCGGTTGAGTATTTATGTTTGGCTTAAGTATAAGAAAATCGAAGATTCTATAGTACTGATTGATGAAATAGAAAACGCTTTTCATCCTGATTGGCAGTATCAAATCATATTGGACTTAGGGGAATGGGGTAAAAGTAATCAGTATATTTTAGCAACCCATTCTTATGAACTTTGTCAGGCTCTAACACCAGCTCATGTTAAGGAATTAGAGCCAAGGTTACCAGAACTAAATAAGGAAAAACAAAATTGAATTTAAGTATTAGTAAGTATGGGTTTGAGTTCAGAAGAATTAGATAAACATTGTCAGCAAATTTTAAGCGATCGCCGAATTAAGAATAGAATTGTCGTGCTTTGTGAAGGTGAAATTAAAGACCCTCAAGGAAGAAGATCTCCTCTAGCTTATAGAAGAATGGAGCAAATGCCCGATGCCAATTTCTATAGAAGATGCGTTCCTGAATCTTGGAAGCAATACCCGCCAATATTTTTTAACTGTGGCGATCGCCTAGATGTAATCAATACTTATTTTAATCTTTTAAAGCTTAATCAAGCTAAACCAGATAACTCTTACTTAGATCAAGATAAACTTTTTGCTTTAGTAGATTTAGATATTCAATCACAGCAAATAAATAACTATCCTTTTGCTGATACTGAATCAATTTATTATCATTTATATTGTAAATATCGAGTTATCCCAAAACAGATAGCTGAACATAGAATTTTAACTACAGGACTAATTCATAAAGAAGCTTATTTTATTCTTCCTGAGCTTCAAGAAGTATTTGATAGCTCTCTATTATCTCCACAATATCAAAGTAATTCTGTATCGTTGCCAGATATTTATTTGAAAATTGCTAACGAGACTTGTCATGATATCGATCTACAGAAGAATTTTGACCGAGCCATAAAGCGAATTAATCATTGTCAAAATATTGATTGTTGTGCTGTTGAAAAGTTCAAGCATAGCTGGAATCATGAATTTATCAATTCTTCTGATAAGCAGCGACAAAAAGAACTAATACTCACTTTATTAACCATTAGGAAAGCTAAAAAATATTGGGAGGAAATCAAACCAGATAGTAATTGTAATATTAATATTGAAAGATTTAGGGAACAGCTTACTTTAGAAATCGGGAAAGCTTATTCACGGCAAGATTGGAATAATCCAGAAAATCATATTGCTTCCTGGTTCAAATTTTTATATGAAATAGCCTAGTAGTAGTTCTTAACTCTTTTTACCAGAAGCAGTAGAAAATTTTAAAAAGCGCACCGCCCGCGCCGAGGTAACCTCAGCGTCAGGACGAAGCAAGAAAAACTTGAATTAAGCTTATTTCTGGTTTAAAATTAATCCCTAGCGATCGCCTAACGCAATTCTTGCCTGTTCGCGATCGTCAAAATGAATTTTTTCCGTGCCTAAAATTTGATAGTCTTCGTGTCCTTTCCCTGCAATAAGCACCCCGTCTCCAGGCTGGGCGTTTTTTATGGCGGTAGCAATTGCCTGGGCGCGATCGCCAATTACTAGCGGCGTAACCCTATCAGGAATTCCTGCAACCACATCCTTAAGTATTTGCTCAGGATTCTCCGTACGGGGGTTATCAGAAGTAACTACAGCAATATCCGCCAGTTCTGCGGCAATTTTACCCATTAAAGGTCTTTTCGTGCGATCGCGATCGCCACCACAGCCAAAGACGCAAATCACCTTACCCTTAATAAATGGACGTGCCGCCTGTAGCAGGTTGGCTAAACTGTCGGGGGTGTGGGCATAGTCAACGATCACGCTAATATCCTGTTCGGGCTTAACTTGTACCCGTTCCATTCTCCCAGGTACCCCAGCAAACTTCGGTAGGCTGTCGGCTAGTAGCTGTAAATCTATCCCGAAATGCAATGCACTCCCCGTTGCTGCTAGGAGATTGGCTAAATTAAACTGCCCTACCAGAGGAGAATTAAACGCCACCTCTCCTGCGGGAGTATGCAAGATACCCTTAACCCCCGTCGGCTGGTAGTCTAAATTGCTGGTGTATAAATCAGTATCTGTATCATTAACGCTGTATGTCCAAACCCTGGCAGGATCTAGCTGGGCAATTAACCGTTGACCATAGGGATCATCTAAATTAATAATTGCTCTCCCTGATAAATATTCGGGGCTAAACAGAAGAGATTTTGCCTGGAAATAGTCCTCCATATCCCGATGATAGTCCAGATGATCCTGAGTCAGGTTAGTAAATACCCCAACTTCAAAATTGCAGCCCTTGACTCTTCCCTGCGCCAGGGCATGGGAACTTACTTCCATCACGGCATACTGATTACCCGCCGCCACTGCTGCGGCTAGCTGTGACTGCAACTCCACTGCAAAGGGAGTAGTGTGGGTGGCAACCTGACTAAAGCCCTGCCATCTGGCATAGAGAGTGCCAAAAATCGCCGTTGGCTGCTGCCCCTGGAGTAGAAAATACTCGATTAAATGGCTGGTGGTGGTTTTGCCGTTAGTTCCCGTTACTCCCAGCAGATTTAGCTTGTTACTAGGATAATCATGAAAGGCTGCGGCGATCGCACTAGATGCAGCAATCATGTCCTGAGTTTGAATGACGCAACTGTCGGCATTGGGAGGCTGCTTACTTGCTGCCTGGGGGCTAACCACTGCGGCGATCGCGCCCTGCCCCAGGGCACTGCGCCAAAATTCTCCCCCATCAACTCTGGTTCCTGGCATCCCGATAAATAAGTCTCCCTCCTGGCAGGCATGGGAATTAGTGCAGACTCGGTTTACTTCCAAATTTAAAGCTGAATGGTCTGGCTGTGGTAAATTGACCTGGGCTAATAATTCACGCAACTTCATCATCTTGATCTTCCGTTAAGGGCGGTTAAAGGTAATATCAATTTGGACACTTTCTAGCTTAATGTCCTTAGATTCTGCTGTAACATTTGCTCTAATTTCGCTACTGTAGCGCGGGGAGATAGACGAGGCAAGACTTGCTCGCGATCATCAGCCATTTTTTGACACAATACGGGAATTTCGTACTGATAAGCGGCAAACCAATCATTGCGAGTATTAATATTGCGGATCTCTAGCTCAAACTCAATGTTGCCAACCTGCCGTAGTTTTTCTTGCAACCCCTCACAAAGATGACAGCCTGGCTTGCTGTATAAAATTAATTGCATATTTTAACCTTTAACTAGCTTAATCTAGCTTAATTACTGATGTTACGCACTAATTAACCTGCCAAGGCTGGTTAAAGGGAAAGGGGGAAAGGGAAAGGGGTTAATTAATCTTTTTTGAGTACCTTGTTTAAAGTATTGGCTTTTCATTGTTTTACGTAAAGTCAGTTAATTAGTTTTGCGCTAGGGGGATCTTGATCAAATATTTCTGGTGGATCAAATTTCTCTGGAGGCTATTGTGTGATTGTTTCTAGCAGGGAATTTTTAGAGCCAAATTAATCAGTAGATTTTTGCATAGTTTGCTCAATCCAGTCCAAATAAGTTGAAATACGAGCATAATATTCTTTGACTCCATACACTCCCTCCACACCATTATTTTCTTGTCCTGAACTAACTCCTAAAATAAAAACCTCATTATCTTGTTCAATCAAAGCTGGACCTCCACTATCTCCAGGACCACTAATTCCCTCTAACTCCAGTGCTTTTGGTGGACGATCAAAATTAAAGTAAATCCACGATTGATCTACCTTTTCTACCTTATTTATAGCTGCTCGTTTAATTTGGTCATATTTAGTTAACCCCATCTCTCCATTACCAAAACCTCCGTTGCCAATGAAGGTCACAATCATCCCCTTTTCGTCTTGCTTGGGATAAAGCTTTACCGATCTGGCGTCCTCGGGCGAAAATAACAATTCAACTAAAGCAATATCTGCCTGGGGATGAAATATCACTTTTCTGGCTGGATATTTCCGTCCAAGATGTTCGACCAGCAGGGATTCTAGTTTTAGAGGATCAGATAGTTCATCAGTTAAACCTTCAAAGCAATGTTTGGCGGTAATTATCCATCTGGGAGCAACGATTGTGCCTACACAACCATCAAAATAAACAATTGAAGCAGCATACTTTGTGGCTAACTCTTGATATTTCCTGTCTGGTTTATCGTGTCTAATGACGATTGCCCTACTTTTAATAGGAAATGAGAAAAAACTGATGATTAATAGGAGACACTTTAGCATTTTAAAGTTATTTTTCATAAAATTAGATAATTTAAAACGAATTCAGGCTGATTGCCTATAATATTATATTTATCCCAACAAAATTAAGGGTGATAAGTTAATATTTGTCCATTAAAATTATTGTTGTTGCTTGATTTTCAGAAGAGACGCTTCATGGAAGTTCTGAGGTATATTAAATTTAAATCATACTTAAGTTTAAGAGAGCAAATATAATGCAATTTCACTTCTGCAATCTTGCAATTTAATTTTGCATCTTTTGCAACTAGCAAGCAATATAAAATTCACATTAAATAGATTAATGATTTATTAAAGATTATTCCACAAACCATAAAATGTGCATTATGATACAGTAACTCATAGATAAAAGCATAATAATTTACAGGTTAGCAGCATTAAAATTAAATAATAACTTTCTGTATAATCTATATTTAGATCTAATAATCAATGGTATTAAAACTATTTATTATAAGAGACCAGTTATTTTGAAGGTTGACAAAATATATTTTTTTCAGACAATAAGTATAGTACTCTTGTTTTCTGAATAATCTAATTTAAATGTTTAATCTTTATTGTCTAAATGTTACTTTTTTTGTTACGCTCTATAGAGTTAAGCAGTTAAAATAAATAGCTGGTTTCTGTTTTATTTCTACATCATCTTTGCATACTTATTACTTATAGTTAGATAAATGAATCAAGAATACTGTATTAGCCTTGAAGCAGAAATCAATCAAGACTTACATCAATCTCTGGCAAAGTATTTAGACTGTCATCCCTATTGGGATTTAAATCGCGTACTCAATGCATCCCTCTCATTATTTATGATGCAGAACTGGAGTCAGGAAAACGGTTTCAACAAACAAGACAACGATATCTGCGCTAAAGTTTATCTTGATAGCATTTTCCACGAACATCATATTCATACAATTTATGAACAAGATAAATAAGTAAGTCGGTATAAATGAAATCAATTGGTTAAGGCTGTTAGTCGTTAGTCGTTAGTTGTAACTAAATTTACTTTTCTTAACCTATATGTGACTTTATCTTGTCCTATTTACTTAATAAAAGAGCATATAATTAAACTCATCCTAAGCGTTCCTAGACCAGAACTAGAAAGAAACTGTTTTCTGAATGAAACTTTCTCAGATTAGGTCATTTATAGCAGTCGCCAAGTGCGGAAAATTTAGCCAAGCAGCAATTGAGCTAGATTTAACCCAGCCTACCGTTAGTCATGCGATCGCTTCTTTGGAAGAAGAGTTAGGAGTACAGCTATTATTTAGAGGAAAAAAAGGTATCAGTCTGACTCCCGCAGGGGAAAGCATTTTAGTTCATTGTCATCAGCTTTTTCAGTCTTTGGATGAGATTAAGGAAGAAGCAAACCGCTTTAAAAGCCTAGGCAGCGGCACTGTTAGAATAGCCGCTTTTCGCGGTGCAGCCGCCCAGCTACTGCCTAAAATTAGAGCACAGTTTCAGACTCAACATCCCCAAATTAAGATCAAAATCTGTGAGGAGAAAGATTGTCCCCAGGTAGAACAGATGGTTTGGGAGGGTAAAGCCGATTTGGGGATCACAATTCTGCCGACGGTAAAGGATCTTGACACCATAGAATTGTTACGAGATGATTACATAGTATTGCTGCCAAATTCTCCATCCTCCGCCATTTCTAGACAGCTTTCCTGGACAGAACTAACCTCCCTGCCAATTATTTCTTATCCCAGTCAGAATAGCTGTTTTCGACAAATCGAAGATTATTTTTCCCTGGCAAGTTATCAGTTTCAGCCTGCTGAACAGGTGAGAGAGAGCGATACTATTGTTAGCTTAGTTGCTGCGGGGGCAGGAGCAGCGATCTTACCTCAACTATCAGTTTTTCATCTTCCCAACAACGTTACCGTCTGCCAATTACCTCAGTCTTTACAGCGAATTGTGGTAGTTGCAACACCTAAAAATATCGATTTATCCCATGCGGTTTGGGCATTTACTGATTTTATCCGTCAGCTAGATATGACTCAGATTTAACCAAAGCTCTAAGCTTTAAGACAGTTAGATAAAGCTTATGGCTTATGACTTAGGCATAGCCCCGTCATTGTTACTATTCGGCAAGGAGATGCTTCTTCACGAGGTTCTCTATTTGCTGAGGTTTAACCCTAGTGTAGCGAGCCTTATCGGGAAGCATAATCATGGCAGGAGCTTTTTTACACTGCTTGAGACAACCTGTTTTTTTGAGGGGAATTTCGCCAACTATACCGCGATCGCTTAGAATACGCTCTAATTCTTGGTAAATCTTTTTGCCGCCTTTTTTCCAGCAGTTGGATTTTTGGCAGATTAAAACTTTTGCTTTAGGTTTTAACCTATTGTTAAATATTGGCAATAAAGAAAAATCATTAGTCTGACTTGAATCATTTAAAGGCTCTTGCGGAACTACCACCACCGTATGAGCTTTATATTTGGTTTTTCCCGTAGCACAATCCTGTCTTGATTGCCCGCTGATTTCCAGAATGCAACCCTGATTGAGGGAGGAAACCTGAGCTCGAAGCTTTTTAGGCACCTTGATGCGATACTTTTGTTGATTGGCAGCTAACTTGAGAGATTTTAGCTCATTTTTCTTATATCGAAGTTTCAACAATTCCCCCTTCAAGGAGAAATCCGAAATCAAGCTACTGGCGTTGGTCATGAGAATTGGAACCACTAGTCTTACCATTATGATCGTAAGGTATGTACCAGCAATTATTCAACCAATCAACTAGTTGCTGCCGTTCAGCATTAGACTGGCGAATCACGCTCCAGATTTGGATCAAGGTAGTGGGGCTGTACAAATCTACCAGTAAAGGCTCGTTTGTGGCGCACCGACAGTCAATTCCTAAGTTTTTTAATCGGCGATATACCTCCCAGCGATAAGCCCACTTAACTGAAATAACGGGACTAGGTTGAGAATTAGGGGCAGAAAATCTGTCAGTTCCTGGTTGGCGATCGCTCATCTAATATTTCCTGTTATAGAATTATGCTTATAAATTTCAGAATTGTTTCCTTGCTGATTACCAAAGCTTAATGAAAAAATTAATCAATTAGCATGGCTAATTCAGATTATACACATCAAACCCTGGGGAAGCACAGCAATTTAAGGCTTATTTACATTGACTTAACTGTGCTTTGACCTTAGATTTTATCCTCGAAGGCAACTCAAAATCAGCAGAATCATATAAACGATCAAACTCCTGCATAAACTGTTGCGCTACTGTCTGATTGCGGATAATCATCAGAGTTTCATCATTATTTTGGTTGGCAGCATATGACCAATTATGAGAGCCAGAAATTACTAATTGCTGATCAATAACTGAAAATTTATGATGTAGCTTATCCCCAGAAACCAGTAGGGGGATGCCAATAGTCCCCAAAGGATTACTCCAGGGATTATTATTTGCCTCTATTTGACAATCCCTGGGGAGAGTGACTCCCTTCAGATCTAAAACCTCGCTATAGTCGCGAAAAGCAAAACCAGAATCAAAAACCCCCTGAATCTCCAGTCCCTGCTGAGACTTTTGTTGCAAAACATCTGCTAGTTTTTGTTCGCTAAAGACAAACAACGCTAGATCAATCGACTGACTCGCCTGAGCTAAAGTTTCCGCAATTAAGCCGTTGGTACTGAGTTGCCAATCCCGTTTCTTTGAGGTAGGGGCAAACTGAATAGTAACCTGGGTATTTTCCCAGGTAATCTCTTGAGGAGATCGCCAGGGTTTAGCCAGACCAAATTGAGGGTTGCCAGAATTTCCCCACATGTAGTTAAACTCTTCGGTAAACAAATCAGCCAACTGAGAATTATTAATCCGCAACAGATGATTAACATTACCTCTAGTAGCTAAATTATCAAGATCACCATGGATGCCACTTAGGGTAAAATTAGCCGAGCCAGTAATGATCGTTTGTCCATCAACCACCATAAACTTATGGTGCATTAAGCCACTGCCCTTAGAGCCATCGGCAGTATCATCAATTAGGGGGACTCCTGCCTGCTTGAGGATCGATATCGCATCTCGTTGGGCAATTTCCTTCGCGCTTAATTGACCATCTTGATTCACATCAACTAGCTGTTGAAACTGTTGATATTTCAGGTGATCGCGTTGATTTAATTGAGCAATTTCTGTAGGGTTCAAGGTACTTAGGGAACGGCTATAATTATTATCCAAAATAACCCTTACCTTAACCCCCGAACGATGACTCTTCACTAAAGCCTGAGCCACCAAAGGTAGATTCAACTCTTGAACCGCCAGGTCAATAGTCCGTTTAGCCGTAGCAATTTCCTCAGTAATTATCGACTCTAAATTATCCCCAGAACGCTCTAGCTGACGATAAGGTTCTTGGTAGGAATTAGTCTCATCTAATCGGTGGTTAAAATATACCTGAATAAATTGATCTTGAGGCAGGCTGCTATAAATTTGCTCAGGGTTCTTGCCACATCCTGAAACTAAAACTAAGCCCAGTAAGAGCACCCTAAAGTATCTCATAATAGTAACTGAGTATAACAAGCAAAATGACATACATAGCATAAATCAGTCATTTATACTTGCCCACAATTAGCAGAACCTTCAGGAATGCGATCGCCTGAATTATTAGTCCGATATGCTGTTAAAATTATTTCTCTAGACTTTGTTACTTTTACTCCTCTGGCTGGCTGGATCTTACCTTTACTGGTTTCTATTGGTGCGGGAATGCTTGAGGTTGGAGTGTTGTCGCTATTGGCTATGACGTTGAGAGAATTTAAAGGCAATGCTGGATCAGGAACAATCCCACCTTTCCCCATGATGTTTAAGCCTCCCTTGGCTAATACTTCTCGATTAGCTTGGCAAGCTTGTTCGGTAGTTGCTCCAGGTTCAACTACATTGGTGGGTAATTCAGTTGCTCCTTGAACTGGGTTAATGTCAGGCGTTGAGATGCTAATTGTGCCATCTAAACCACTAACCTGAGAGCTAGCATTAATATCGTTGGTTAAATCACTGGGAGTACGCTCTTGAATGCCAAATAAAGATTCAGCATTGATAGTAATGTTTCCCCCCTGTCCTTGTTCTGCGCTAGCGAGAATATCATTATTACCATCGGGAAAAGCAATAATAAATCTACTATCTATAGCTATATTTCCACCACTACCTTGATTTATAGCTCTGGCTGAGATGAAGCTATCACCACTTATAGTTATATCTTCAGCAACCTCTAGATTAATATTTGCACCTTCCCCTGTAGGAGATTGAGTAGCAGCAATAATTCTTCCTCCATTAGATAAAGCGATAGAGTTTGCTTGTACATTTATTTCTCCTGGTTGTCCTGTTCCTGGAGGAAAAGTTGATTCTTCAAGACTAGGAAAATTACTAACAGAAATTACTGCACCATCGCTTATGGTTAACTGATCAGTAGAAACAGTTATATTTCCTCCATCGCCATTACCTTGTAACGCACTGGCAAATAAACCACTTCGTCCTGTTTCTGTAAATCCTCGTAATTCAATAGATTCAATCGCATTAATTATTACAGAGCCAGCATTCCCATCTCCTAATGTAAACGCTGAAATCGCTGCACCATCTTCAACAGTCAATTGTCTTGTTTCAAGAATTAAATTACCACCATTTCCTTGAGCATTTTCATCAAGAATGTCTACCTCAATCCCTCCAGTACCAGATACTTTTATCGAATCTGAAGCTCGAACTATAATTGACCCTCCATCACCAATACTACTTCCCAGAATCTCAGCAGAAATAAAAGCACCGTTGGTGACAGAAAGACGAGCTGTCTCGATCTCAATATTGCCAGCATTACCAATGCTATTTAAAGCATCAGCGAAAATTCCACTAGATAAGTCTGAATCAAACAAGATACCACTACCATCAACAGATACTATGTCACGAGCATTAATATTAATATTGCCACCGTTGCCAACCCCTCCAATTCCAACATCAATATCACCGCCATCACTAATAAACAAAGAACCTGTATTAATAATAATATTCCCGCCATTTCCTTCAGATGAATCAAAGGTCTCTGCACTTATAAAACTGGGCGATGTATCTGGATTTCCTTGTACGCCAATAGTAATTTGCTCTGCATCGATATTGATATCTCCTCCATTTCCCCTTCCTGAAACATCTGCACTGATTCGTCCATTTCGAGAAAGCTCAAGATTTTGAGTGCTAATGCTAATATTTCCAGCATCTCCAACACCAGTTCTGGCAATATTAGATGATATTTCACTTCCTATTACTTCTGTGTCTTCTACAGAAATATCTGCAAAGCCATCAATTTTAATGGAATTAGCAACGTCAATATTGATATCTCCACCGTTGGCGATGCCGCTTACTTGGCTTGAGATTGTTGCGCCATTAGTTATGGTAAGATTTTGGGCTTGAAGGTTAATTGCTCCAATATCTCCAGAAGCTCCGTCGGGTATTGTATTTACGATACCGCTTCGTTGATTTGTTATGCCATCAAATACAATATCGCCTGCTGCATTTAAATTAACTTCGCCGATATTACCATCCTGCTGAGATGTACTAAAGATACTGGCATTACTACCATTTCGAAAAGTTATATTTCTGGCATTAATATTAATATTACCTGGATTGCCAATACCAAAGCTAGTGTTAGAAATAAATGTTAAACCATTGTTATTTAGCCCATCTAAGACTATATCCTCTTCTAAGTTAACGTTAATATCTCCCGATTGAGCTTCGGAAAACCCAGAATTACTAGGTATTCCATTAAATAAATTACTAGCAGAAATAATAGACAGACTTTTGGCATTTATATCTATAGACCCTCCTTCTGTACCAGTAACATTTATATTTGAATTATTCGCAAATGAAACGTCTCCAGCAGCATCGATAGTTACATTTCCTCCTTTTCCTCGTGTACCTCCACTAACAAACAATGTTGCTCCATTGTCTATAGTTAATGAGCCTGTCTTAAGCTCGATATTTCCACCGTTGCCCTGCGCCATATCACCTGAAGGAAATGCTCTAATAGATGTATTTCCAAAAGTATCAGCATCATTACCTTCTACAGCAATCGAATTGCTAGCATTGACATTGATATTTCCTGCATCGCCTTGTCCAGCAGTGACTGTATCTAGTACTCCTCTATTAGCAATAGTTAAAGATTCTGTTGTAATGTTGATGTTTCCAGCATTACCTATAGCTTCAGAACCCACATTGCTAAAAATCCCCGTACTAACATCAATATTACCTTGACCATCTACTAATATATTTGTGGCATTGATACTGATATCACCCGCATTTCCTTCAGCCCGCGTACTAGTATTCAAAGATGAACCATTAGTTAAAGATAAAGAATTTGTATCAATGGTTATATTGCCAGCATTTCCTTGCCCTAAAGTAAAAGCACTAACAAACGCTCCATTGCTCAAGCCTAGAGAATTACTATTAATATTAATACTTCCAGCATTTCCAACTGCTCCACTACGAACTCCAGAGAAGAGAGCGCTTGTATTTCCTTGACTTTCTAGGGTTACAGATTCACTCGCATTAATATTGATGTTTCCTGCATTACCCTGTCCCAAAACATCTGATGTAATTAACGCACGATCACCTATACTCAAAGAGTCAGTTTCAATATCAATATTGCCTGCGTCTGCTGTTCCATTGGGAAATATACGGATACTAATGTAACTAACAAAATTATCTTCATTTTCTATACCGCTTATTTCTAAAGAGTCAGCGGCAAAGATATTTATATTCTTGCCAGGAGTCGAACCTAAAGTAACGGCAGAAAAACCAGAGATCCCAGCGATAGATATGTTATTTCCTGTAACTTGAATATTTCCTCCACCTAAACCACTGGCATCAATACTGCTTCTTCCTGACAAGGAAATATCTCTAAAAACTTCTATCCCAGAATAATCAAAGGTAAAGCCATTATCTATTGTAGATAAATTAACTATTCCTTCAGAGATGCTACCTATCTCAATTCTGCCTCCTGCGGTTTTAATTGTCGCATCTTCAAAGAATACGTTTCCGCCAATGATAACTATGGTGGCATTTGAACCGACTCTTAAAGCATTTTGCGTATCAATTACTTCACTTTCTTCAAGTCTTGCACCATTACCATCACCTCGAATAGTAATATCCCCTGGATTATCGCGAAAACTCAACCCAACAGGAGCATTAATAGTCAATAAAGGTGGATTCTCTAAATCTGTCGCACTAAATTCTCCATCCTCAAACAAAATACTACTCGCGCTACTTCCATAAAATGAACCACCAATGTCTAACCTGGCATTTTCACCAAAAATAATTCCTGCGGGGTTAATCAAGAATAAACTAGCACTGCCATTTGCTCTGATTGCTCCATCAATATTGGAAATATTTCCCCCCGTGACTCGACTGAAGATATTAGAGATACTATCGGCATTATTGAAAAACGCCTCATTCCCTGTCGGTACAGAAAAATCTTGAAAACTATGAAATAGATTACTCCCTCGCGTCTCTCCACCCGTTATTTCAGCCACATTGCCATTTTGATTAACTTGAGTATTAACTGTGCCATCAGAAGTAACTTGGGCTAAAGTTGTGCTGCTTGTGCCATAAAGATAGCCCACAGCACAGACACTAACTTGGAACAAAGGAGGGATAACTTGTTTCATCGCTTAAATAGAGATAAATCCTAAGCCTGTAAGGACAAGACAAATAGTATCAGCCTTATGGGGTGTTTCAATCTGCATTTAGATTGTCTTTGTAATGCTTAACCAATGTTCTATGAAGTCTAATACTTCTGACACTATAGTTATGGGGTGATAAGATACCTGAAGTCTAATTCTCTGGCGGACTCAGGAACGCACTCCGATGCGGGGAACGACTGGCTGAATTTCACAGTCATCAACAGGACAGTACCAAAACATATAACTTATGGCAAAACTAAATATTATCGGCTCTAGTGCACGCTATTTTTTATGCCTGACTTTATTATCCTTGGGCGTTTCTCCTGAACTACAGGCGCAAGAGACAAATAATGCTCCAGACACATCAGAACCAACAGAGAATCAAACTGATTCTGCTAGTTCAGAACCAGCTCAATTTGATAGCATCTTCAGCATTGAAGGGGGTAAGAGACTGATGATGGAAGCAGATCAGGCAATTGACGCTCAGGAATATGACCTAGCAGCCGAAAAATTGCAGAGTGCGCGACAAGTCTATAATCAGCTATCGAATTTCTATCTTCAGCTCTTTAATAGCGTTACGGGATTAGATAATGCCGCAGCAGATTCTCATCGTAAAAAAGCCTTAGAAACCAGTATTGAGCGAGATAGAGCTACCTATCAGTTAGCGTTAGTGCACCGCTCCCAGAACAAACCAGAATTATCCATTCCCCTTTTAGTACAAATTGTGACTTCTCAAAGTCCCATCAGTGGACTGGGAAAAAAAGCCTACGAGCAATTATTGGAGATTGGCTTTGTTGATACGCCAATTACCCCCCCCAAACGTACTAACCCACCTCCCGAATCACAACCCCCAGCTAATCAAGCTCCAGCCAACCCTCCTGCTGATATTCCCCCTGCAATTCCTGAAGCTCCCACAACTGTTCCTAGTCCCTAAAATTCATTTTGCTCAGATATAGATGTTGTGAAGTCCCAAGGAAATCAACTTTAAAGATTAAACTCCAGCATCTTTCTCTAAAATAAAGTTAGGATAATTTTCTATGAGTATTTGTCCCAGTTTATTCAACACTGGTTACCTCAAAAATACACCCCATCGGAGCGCTTTTCCTTGAGGGACAAATGTGCGGGGTTCGCTCACCTATTTAATTAGCTTACTTTTCTCAGATTCACTCTTTTAATCTAAGTCAACCATGATTAGACCAGAACAAGTAGAAACCATGCTCCAAGAAAGGCTGGAGAATGCCCAAGTCAAGGTTGTTGGTGATGGACGACATTTTGAAGCCATCATTATTTCCCCCGACTTTGTAGGTAAATCTAGAGTCAAGCAACATCAGATTGTTTACGGAGCCTTAGAGGCAGAACTGGCATCGGCAAAAATCCACGCTCTATCCCTCAAAACCTACACTCCAGAAACCTGGCAAGCCAGCGGTCAAACCGTATAATTATTGAGGCTAACCTGGATTCAGTTGAGTTTAAAAAATCGACGTGGTATGCTACAAATCCCCGCTAACGTTAATCATAAATTAATTAAGCAAACTAATAAATAACTAGGTAACTTAAGCTAATGACAACTGAAGCACAAACAAAAATTGAGCAGTTAGTTAAGGACAACAAAATTATGTTGTTTATGAAGGGAACCAAGGTGCAGCCCCAGTGTGGGTTCTCGAATCAAGTAGTGCAAATTCTCAATATTCTAGGGGTTCCTTATGAAACCTGCAATGTATTGGCTAATCCCGATATTCGTCAAGGAATTAAGGAATTTTCTAACTGGCCTACTATTCCGCAGATTTACATCGATGGCGAATTCGTTGGTGGCTGTGATATCGCCATGGAACTTTACCAAAGCGGTGAGCTACAGCAGATGGTGGAAGTAGCTCTAGCTTCTTAGATTTCAGTGCTGCAACCAAATTGATTTTAGGGACTGAAGAAAAAGACGGCTGATATTCAGCCGTTTTCTATTATTTTTAGCTCACAATTGGTAACAAGCCCAGAAGCGATTGGCTCTAAATTAATTACTTTAATTAGATATTCAGATATTAAACACGCATAAATCAGTAATAATCAGGATCAATTTCCATCTGAGTCTGAGGAGAAGATAACTCAAAATTGGAAGGATCTCGCAGAAAGCGCAGAGCCTCTTCTTCAAGACGATGAATTTGATATTGTTCTACAAAATCACTATTGCGAAGACAAGCAATATATCCATCCAAATACAGTCTAATTTCTTCAAAAGAATAGCGCCTGCGCCACAGATCAACCATGCCATCTGTAATTTTTTGATAATGCCGAATTGTTTGAGGATCTTGGAGAATCATAAATCTGAATCAGGCTACCTTACCTGAACTATGCAGAGGTCTTTAAACTATTGCTAACTTTTATGATCTTATTCTACTGTGCTGTTTTTTTACAATAAAAACAACCTCAAGGAATACATTGAGTGCTATTTCCTCGTAACTATCGCTACAAAATCTTGCTTGAGGCTTTGTTAGCCTTAATCTTAAGAGAAATTTCCCCAAACTTCATGAGGCAAAAGTGGTTTCAGCACATATATCAATAGTTGAAAGTAATCCTCACTTGCGCTCACTACTAGGTTGGCATTTGCAACAGTCTGGTTACGATGTGAGTCAATCTGCTAGCCTGCAACAGGGTCGAGATGTATTTTATCGACATCAGCCGACTTTAATAGTTATCGACTCAGATTTGCCAGATGGAGATGGACTAGAGCTATCCCATTGGGTATATCACCAGCAGAAATCTCTAATTTTATTGCTTTCGGCGCGTAATGGTGAACAAGATATCGTTAGAGGACTCAAAACTGGTGCTGATGATTATTTAACAAAACCTTTTGGCATTCGTGAGTTCTTAGCGCGAGTGGAAGCTTTGGTGCGTCGGATACGCACCCCAGAAACTGTACCTCTATCGATGGAATGTAAAGACCTCAAAATCGATCTTGCTCAACGAAGAGTACAGTTGAAAGGAAGCTACATTGAATTAACTCCACAGGAATTCAGCCTCCTTTATGTTTTGGCGCAAGCAAGAGGTAATCCTTTAAGCCGTTCGGAATTACTCCATCGCGCGTGGCCAGATGCAATTGACAATCCTCGTACGGTAGATACTCATGTTCTATCCTTACGGAAGAAAATTGAATCTAATCCCAGACAACCAAACATTATCCAAACTGTGCGCAACGTCGGTTATTGCTTTAATCCTCAGCTGATGGAAACTTCCCATAATTCTCTTAGGGAACAGCCTGCACTGACTAACTCAAACGGGAATGGAGTTTCTTCGCATCTGCATAAGACGCAAGGGAACGCTGTCCAAGATAGAGCTAGGAAGTTTGCGGATGCTCCATTTGCCTGAGCAGTTTTTGCTTTGCTCTCAAAAATTAAGACAGGATAATATCTAGAGCCAGGAATTCTGCCTGCCGATGCCTGCTATTACAACCAATTATCCAGTTCATGATCTGTGTGCTGTTGCAGGATTTTTTGGCGCAGTTTCTCCCAGTTGGATTCAGTTGCTGGAATATCTTCTTCTAAACGACCCTGATTTAAAAATAAAAAGCGATCGCAAAATCCTTTGATTAACTCTAGCTGGTGATTAACCATCAAAATGGTTATATTCTGACTCTGGTTCAAGCTTTCTAGTACCCTGATTACATGACCTGCAATTCCTAGATCTAGGGCAGACGTGGGTTCATCTAGCAAGAGTAGTTCTGGCTCCAGAAGCAAAGCCCGAGTGATTGCCACTAGCTGCCTTTGTCCTAATGAAAGCTGGAGTTCAGTTTTGACTGACCATTCCCTAGGAATTTGTAGCAGATTCGTCAAGGCATCAATTCTTCTCTGAATTTCAGATTCTCCGAGTTTTTGGAGTTGTAGGGGATAGCTTAGGGCATCAATGACTTTCATTCCCAAGAGCTTTGGCTCTTGATTCACCAAAACAATTTTGCGGCGCAACTGGACAGACTTGAGCTGTTGAGTAGAGTTATTGTGCCAGTAGATGGTTCCTGCCGAAGGTGATACTAGATTATTAAGCAGTCTCAGTAAAGAGGTCTTGCCCGCACCTGATGCGCCGATGATGCCAATTTTTTCTCCAGGTTGAATCTTAAACGAGATGTTTTGCAGCAGCAAATCTGATCCTAAACTACCCTGCAAACTAACCTGATCTAATCGTAGAATCGATAAATTATCTTGAGTGTTCATCTCTTACCTTAATAAAATTTTAGACTAACTCGTTCTCCATACCAGCGATCCTTCAGCATATCTATCTTCCCTGCTAAAATTTAGCTGAATAAACTTAATTGCTCCATTGCTATACTTAAATTTTGTCTGCTTGATCTCTAAGCTAATATTCGCTGTGTTCGACCAGACAAATTCTTGATTCTCACTGCTAGAGGAGTAAAAAATTGAGGCTGACAAAACTGGCAAATTGGTTTTCAGATGGTGATTTGGAAAAATATCAGCAGCAAGCTCAGCATGTACAAGAAATAACCTCGGAACTACAAAGATTAAAGCCCAAGCTTGAAAAACTCGAACTTGATTACCAGCAATCTCAGAAAGAGTTAGTACAGACTCAAGCTCAACTTCAAATTTATCAGGGATTTCAAATTGAGCTGGGAGAAACTCAGCAAAAATTGCAGCAAACAGAAGCTCAAGTCCAGCGCTACAAGCAAGAGCTATTAGAACAGCAACAACAGTTTAATGCCCGACAGTCTCAGCTAAAGCAAACCCAGCAGGCTCTAGATGAATTATCGCAGTCTCAAGATTGGGCACATCAGATTAAAATTCCGATTCAGATTGCTGATATTAAGAAAACTCTTCCCAAAGCAGACTTTGAAACTCTTTGGGGTTTCGGGATTATTACTCCTAGTGTAGCAACAGAGATTGTTACGGGAGCAATGCTAGTGAAAGGTTGGGTACTAGGCAAAAAATCATCAGCTCAAAAAGTAAGGCTAATACACCAGGGTGAAAATTTACTAGAAACTTTAGTAAGCCTACGTAGTCCCCTGGTGGTGCAGCAATATCCTGATATCCCTGCTGCTAATCAAAGTGGATTTGAGTTTACTCTGGCTGTCACGGGAATTTATGCTCAAATTGAGCTTAACCTAGAAGCTGTTCTCTCTGATGAGACCGTAGTTCCTCTTTGCAACTTTATTCTGAAATCACCGACAATTGAATCAAAGGACACATAAAGTTTAGTTTCACTGTAGCTAAACTATTGATCATTAGGATAATGTATGGAGAAGCATTTAAAAATTTTAAAAAAATCTTAAAAAGAGCATTGAGGTTTACAATAAAGTAATAAAATGACGGGAGTAATAGGGTGTTTACAAGACTCGCAAATCAGCACAAGCAGTTTGTACATGACTTAGTTATGTCGCTTCAAGCGTTAGCTATAGCGCTAGAAAACTACGGTTATTTGGCATCTTGCTATACCTGCGGTGGCGAAATGAATAGTGCTTCATTCATGGTCAGTCTAGGGAAGGATCATTTGATTCGTTTTTTGGTTTCAGATTATGGAATTACTTGGACTGAGATGAGAGATGATCGTGAACTAATGAAGTTAGAAGGAGCCGAAGCAATTAATCAGCTACAGGATTTAGCAGATCTGGTAAAATATAGGGCTGATTTGCCATCATCCGCGTCGGCGGGGTCAGATATTTCCCCCACTTTGCAGGGTGTATAGTGTAGTTTAAGTTATCAGATAGTTAATACAATTAGGTTTAGTGCAGCCAGGCTAGATTGGTTTGGACTGCACTTATTGAGTGAATTTAGTTAGCGACTAAATTCAATTCCTCTATTTCTTAGCTGATGCATAAAAAATTCTTCCAGTGAGGGTCTGGCTAATTGAATGCTGATCAACTGCCCTTCGATACTATTAAGATGAGTCACAAATTGATTTGGATCAGTCGTTAGTTGACCTTGGCAATAGCTATTTTCACAAGTAATATTTTTCATCCAGGGACTCAACTTTTCAGCCGTTACATTGGTTACGACAGCTTGATAAGAATTGCCTGAACCCAACAGTTTTTCTAGGGGACCTTGGCATATCAATTCTCCTAATGCCAGAAAAGCAATGCGATCGCAAATCTGCTCAATATCAGACAAGACGTGAGAATTGAAAAAAATTGTTTTACCTTGCTGCTTAAGAGATAACACAATTTCCCGCATTCGATAGCGACCCATCGGATCGAGCCCAGACATCGGTTCATCTAAAAAGACTATTTCAGGATCATTGATTAGAGCCTGAGCCATTCCTACCCGCTGCAACATTCCTTTGGAGTATTGCTTAAGCTTTTTACGTCTAGCGGTGGCTTGAGCTAGTCCAACCAAATCTAACAGCTCAGGAATGCGCTTGCGCTGCACGCTTTTAGGCAGTCTAAAGATTCCCGAGATCAGCTCCAGAAACTCCCAGGCAGTTAAAAAATCGTAGAGATAAGCATTTTCTGGCAAATAGCCAATTTTTTGCTGGACGCTGCGATCGCCAATCGGGCGATCCAAGATAACTGCTTTGCCTGTGGTGGGACGAGTAATCCCCAGCAAAGTTTTTAACAAAGTTGTTTTCCCTGCACCATTAGGTCCGAGTAGACCAAAAGTCTCTCCTTGATAAATACTTAGAGAACAGTTTTTGAGGGAAGCAACTTTTTGATTCAGCCAAAACCCAGTGCGGTATGTCTTACCCAAATTCCAAGTTTGGACTACTGCTTGGGGATGATTGACGGCAGGGGAAGATAAATCAGCAACATGCATAGACAAAATTACTTCTATTTAGAGTTAGAGATGGCAACCCTAAGTCCGAAATTCAGGACAATAGGTAGCATCTTTGCTTCTAATCAAGCTAGTTAAGATAGGTATTTCGATGATTCTATAATTCCCTTTCGGCAAATTTTAATAACACAACAACGGAATTTGCCTGGACTGGTTTATCAAACAAACATAGAGTTTTCCCACAAATTAACTTAATGTAAATATAAATAAAATTTTATAACTATACTTTTTTTAATTGTTGTGGAACTGAGCCATGAATGTTTTGTTTGTAATTACTCGTGCTGATGCAATTGGGGGGGCTCAAGTGCATGTCAGAGACTTGGCGGTTGCCCTACAACAAGACAAGCATAAAGTGTTGATCCTCACTGGGAAACTAGGCATCTATAACGAATGCTTGAAGCAAGCAGGCATCGAATCTGTTGCCTGTGAGTATCTCCAGAAGCCAATTAATCCTATTGCCGATACTCAAAGTTTGCGCTATGTTCTCAAAATTATTGATTTATTCAAGCCCGACTTAATTGCTGCTCATTCGAGTAAAACTGGTCTTTTGGGTCGTTTAGCAGGCAAAATTGCCCAAATTCCCTGTGTTTTCACTGCCCATGGCTGGTCTTTTACCACTGGTATTCCTGAACCCAATCGTACAGTTTACCGCTGGATAGAAAAACTAACTGCATCTCTAGCAGATAAGATTATTTGTGTCTCAGAATACGATCGCCAAATTGGTATAGAGGCAGGTATGAAGTCTGAGCAACTTCTTACAGTTCATAATGGCATGAAAGAGGTAACTCCAACCCTAAGAGCCAACCTAGCCCAATCAGCACCCGTTAAAGTTGGGATGGTAGCGCGCTTTGATCGGCAAAAAGATCATCTAAGTCTGGTTGCAGCTTTCAAAGATCTTAAAGCGGAGTTGATCTTGGTAGGGGATGGACCTAGCTTGCCTCAAATCCGTCAACAGGTAAAGCAGTTAGGGATGCAACACCAGGTATCATTTTTGGGATTTAGAGAAGATGTAGCAGAGATTCTAGCTCAGGTACAGATCTATGCTTTGATCTCCCATTGGGAAGGTCTGCCTTGCACCATTATTGAAGCAATGAGGGCAGGATTGCCAGTGGTGGCATCAGACGTGGGTGGTGTTAGAGAAATTGTAATTGATGGGCAAACTGGCTATGTAATTCCTCCTGGTGATACCCAAGCTGTACATCACAAACTTAATTACCTCATTGGCAATGAGCAAGCCAGAATTAGTATGGGAATTATGGGGCGTCAAAAATACGAATCTCAGCTCACCTTCCAAAGTATGTATGACCAAACCCTTAAAGTCTATCAAGACGTAATTAGTCTTAAAAATCGGTCTGCATAGTTTTTCGCTCCTGGAGATTGTGCTAGACAATTGATTATCCCTAGGGGATTTGACCTGCTAACTCTGATTTTTATTAATCAACACTATACTATAAAGCAATTTTTTCTAGATCATTCAGCTTAAAAATTTTGTGAAACAGCGTATTCTTTTATCAACCCCCCACATGGGGAAGCAAGAGTTAAAGTTTGTCCAAGAAGCCTTTGATACTAACTGGATTGCTCCTGTAGGACCTCATATTGATGCTTTTGAAGCTGAACTGGCACAGGCAGTGGGAATCAACCATGCAGCGGCTCTATCTTCTGGGACAGCCGCACTGCATTTAGCTTTAAAGTTAGTTGGAGTAGGTGCAGAGGATGAAGTTTTTTGTTCCACCTTTACTTTTATTGCTAGTGCTAGCCCCATTACCTACCTAGGAGCTACTCCAGTATTTATTGATAGCGATCGCCTGACGTGGAACATGGATCCCCATCTTCTAGAAACTGCGCTAGCTAAACGAGAGAAGTTAGGCAAGCTGCCCAAAGCTGTCATATTAGTTCATTTATATGGGCAGAGTGCTGATCTCGAACCAATTACTCAAATTTGCGCGCGATACGGCGTTCCCCTAATTGAAGATGCAGCAGAAGCTCTAGGAGCTACCTATAAAGGTACTTCCCCTGGAACTTGGGGAAAAGCGGGAGTTTTTTCATTTAACGGCAATAAGATTATTACTACCTCTGGTGGAGGTATGCTGGTTTCCCATGATGAAGCTTTAATTTGCAAAGCCAGATTTCTGGCGACTCAAGCCAGAGATCCCCAGCCTCATTATGAACATAGTGAAATTGGCTTTAACTATCGCCTCAGTAATATCTGTGCGGGAATCGGTCGGGGACAGCTTGCCGTGCTGCAAGAAAGAGTTGCAGCACGTCGTCGCATCTATTCTATTTATCAAGACGCTTTGGCAGATTTGCCAGGATTAAAATTTATGCCTGAAGCCGACTTTGGTACCAGTACTCGTTGGCTGACTTGCCTCACTATAGAACCTGATGAGGCAGGAATTGACCGCGAACAGCTACGTAGGCAACTCCTAAAACAACAAATAGAAACTCGACCTGTCTGGAAACCAATGCATCTTCAGCCTGTATTTGCTCACTGTGAATGTTTTAATAATGGTGTCGCCGAAGATTTATTTAACCAAGGATTATGTCTACCATCAGGTTCTAATTTAACCGATGAAGACTTATCCAGAGTTATCTTGGCAATTAAAACCGCATATTCTGGCTAATTTTTTGAGAGATTAAAACTTGTCTTTTAGCTTAACTAAAACTTTTTTTTGGGCTCCCAACTCTTAGGCTATGATAGTTTAAGTATATTTAACTATGTATTTATTATTTTATAGAAATATTTTTAAATAAAATCATTTAGCGTCAAGGTTAATTATGAATTCTACACAAACCTCTATAGGAATAGATCAGTATTTACAAATCATCAAGAGGCGTTGGCTTCCAGGCTCTGTAGTTTTTCTTTCCGTACTAACCTTTGGTGTCATTTCTACCTCTTTGAAGCAGAGCGTGTATGAAGCAGAAGCAAAGTTAAAATTCAAGGAAAATACCGTTAGCTCTACCCTAACAGAAGTAAGTCAGGCTCTGGGAGCCCTCTCCCCCATCGCTGATCAAGGAAATCCCATTGATACAGAAGCAGAAGTACTGCGTTCAGTACCTCTAGTTAAAAAAACTATCAACGACCCTACGCTACAACTCAAGGACGATGAAGGTAATAAACTATCAGTTAGCCAGTTCCTCAGAAACCTGAGAGTTGGCTCAGTATTGGCTACAGATATCTTGCAGGTTGCTTACGTATCGGAAGATCCAGAGCAGGCAGCAAAAGTGGTCAATACCTTAGTTAAGAATTATTTGGAAAATAACTTAGTTGTTAATAAAGCAGAAGCAGTGTCTGTTAGAGAGTTTCTCGAAGAAAAGCTACCTGTAGTTGAAACCTCCCTCAAAGAAACAGAGGCAGAAATACGCAGACTAAAAGAGTCCAATGGATTTGTTTCACCTCAGGAAGATACTAGAGTTCTCATTGAAAGCTTACAGTTAATTCAGCGACAAGTTGCCGATGCTAGAGGAGACTTAGCTGATGCTAACTCCCAAGCATCATACATCAGAGAAAAACTAGGGGTGACTACACGCCAAGCGGTAGCTTTAACCACCGTCAGTCAGTCTCCCGAAGCAAGAGAAATCACGGAAAGACTACAAGATGCTGCATCGAGACTGGCAGTTGCTCAAGCCAAATTCACCTCTGATAGCCCAAATGTAATTGAGCTGGAACAGCAGGTGACCTCCTTAGAAAGCCTATTAAGTAAGAAAATTGTGACTATTGGAGGTGAACAGGCGCAAGAGATTATACAAAGCATCAAAGCGGGTGAGATTCAACAGGAGCTTACCAGTGAATTAATTAGTTTGGAAGCGACTATTTTTGGCTTGAATCAGAGAATTGCCAGCCTGAGAGAAATAGAGCAGGATCGTCGAAATAAAATTCAGCGGCTGCCTGAAATAGAAGAACAGCTAGGGCAGTTGACTCGAAAACTACAGTCTTTTGAATCAACCTATGGGGTTTTGTGGCAGCAACTACAGACTGTGAGAATTGCTGAAAGTCAAGACCCAGGTAATGTAAGAGTGATTGCCAATGCGGTAATTCCTCAGAGTCCTGTTTCTTCCCGTCAAGTTGGCTACCTTGCATCTGGCTCTTTGGCTCTTTTGGCGGCTGCTGGAGTCATTTATCTGCTGGAAATCAACGATAAATCAGTTAGGACTGTTGAAGAGGCAAAACAGCTATATGGCTACAATTGGTTAGGAACAATTCCTGGAACGAAGAAATCTAAGATATTAAACTTCGGTGAGTCTGAAAATGATGCTTCAGTTCCTAAGCTAGTAGTGAAAGACTACCCTACATTACCTATAAACGAATCTTATAGAATGTTACAGTCAAACATTAAGTTTACCGACTCCATACAGGCATCACGCAGTATTGTGGTTACTAGCGCAGCAGTTCGAGAGGGTAAGTCTACCATAGCGGCTAATTTAGCGGTATCAATGGCTCAGGCAGGAAACAGGGTGTTATTAGTCGATGCCAATCTGCATCATCCCATGCAGCATCGGATATGGAGTGTTCAGAACAGCACTGGTTTGAGTAATGTTATTGCCGATCAGCTAAACCCCAAAATGAATTTCAAGAAGGTATTGCCGAATCTTGACTTACTTACTGCTGGTACCTTGACTAGTTCCCCAGCCACCCTACTTGACTCCCAGAGAATGAAGATGCTGATGGACTACTGGACAGAAGAGTACAATTTTGTGATTTATGATACACCTTCTCTAGAGTTAACTGCCGATGCGCCGATTATGGGACGGATAGCTGACGGTGTCTTACTAGTAGTTAAACCTGGTAAAGTAGAGCGCAACCAAGCAACCTATGCTAAAGAAATTCTAGATCAGTCTGGGCTCAACATCTTGGGAGTTGTTTTTAATGGTGTTGCCTCACAGTTTGAGCAGGATCTGCGCTCTTATGATTATCCTGATTTTGTGGAAAAAAGCGTTGCCCCTGTAGGTAAGCTACCTGGTGCTTCTGATAAAGAGGAGTTATGGAAGACTATATCTAACCTAGCTAGTGAGTCCAAGAAAAATAGGCTAGCAAGCAATCTTGATGATTCAGAGTTAACTCAAGCTCCATTAGAGAAGCTCGAATCTATGGTATTCCATTTACAGCAAGATTTATCGGATCTGTCTCGACTGGTTAAGGAACAGGAAGATGAGCTACTGCTACAGCGACAAAAAGTTAAAAAACTCCAGAGACAGGCTAGCATAGCAGAACCAGGGGAATTATTGCCTTTAGAAGACCAGATTAATCTGGAACAAGAAAGAAAAAGAATGTTGGATGGAACTTTAGTGGGGCAGAGACGCAATCTAGAGAAGCGTCGCGAGATGCTGTATCAATATCAGAGGATCTTGGAGACGAGAAAAACAACTCCCACTCAGATATAGTCTTAATAGACTCAATAGATTCGAGTGTTGAGCTCATAACTGGGAGCAACATCTTGATGATAGAGTTTGGTGAGAGACTGCCTAAAAAGTTTAGCGCTTAACAGAGAAAATCTCCGAACTGAAGCTGCTAAACTGCTTTGTCCTTAGTCTCAAGGAAATGCGCAAGTTTAACCAATGAAAATTACTCTATTGTTAATAATCAAAACTTACCGTCGTTTCATTTCTCCCTTATTTCCTCCTAGCTGCCGTTTTCAGCCTACCTGTTCCCAGTATGCCCTTGAAGCGATCGCCCGTTACGGAGCGATTAAGGGTAGTTGGCTAGCAAGTAAGCGAATCTTACGCTGTCATCCTTTTCATCCAGGAGGCTATGATCCAGTACCTGATGAAGAGCCAAGAGATTAGCATTGAACATCATAGACTCTAATTTAGACCACAAAAAATCCCCCGTCTTAGAACAGGGGATTTTTCACTTATTTATCGTTCAGGAAAATAAGTTATATCACTAGCCAAACTTCCCAGAAGTTGAAGCAATTAGGAAGGCTGCATAAGTCAAGATGTAGCCAACAGTGAAGTGAGCTAAACCAACAAGACGAGCTTGAACAATCGAAAGAGCAACAGGCTTATCTTTCCAGCGAACCAGGTTAGCTAGAGGAGTACGCTCATGAGCCCAAACAATAGTTTCGATCAATTCTTGCCAATATCCACGCCAAGAAATGAGGAACATGAAACCAGTTGCCCAGACGAGGTGCCCGAAGAGGAACATCCAAGCCCACACAGATAGATTATTCACACCGTAGGGATTGTAGCCGTTAATCAATTGAGCAGAGTTTGCCCAGAGATAATCGCGGAACCAGCCCATCAGATAAGTAGAGTTCTCATTAAACTGAGCAACGTTTCCTTGCCAGATACCAAGGTGTTTCCAGTGCCAGTAGAAGGTTAACCAACCAAGGGTATTTAGCATCCAGAACATGGCTAAGAAGAATGCGTCCCACGCAGAGAGTTCGCAAGTACCGCCACGACCAGGACCATCACAAGGGAAGGAATAACCAAAGTCTTTCTTGTCTGGCATTAGTTTGGAACCACGGGCATCTAGCGCACCCTTAACCAAGATTAAAACAGTGGTATGTAATCCCAAAGCGATCGCATGGTGTACCAGAAAGTCACCAGGACCAATAGTGAGGAACAGAGAGTTGTTACCGCTGTTGATTGCGTCTAACCATCCTGGTAGCCAAGCAGCACCAGTTTGAGTCAAGCTGTCAGCGTTGGAAAGTAGAACGTCAAAGCCGTAGAGCGCTTTACCTGATGCTGCTTGAACGAACTGAGCGAATACAGGCTCGATCAGGATTTGCTTCTCAGGAGTACCAAAAGCTACTACTACGTCATTATGAACGTACAAACTTAGGGTATGGAAACCAAGGAATAGTGATACCCAGCTCAGGTGAGAGATAATCGCCTCCTTATGCTGTAATACACGATCTAGTACGTTGTCCTTGTTTGCTTCGGGGTCATAATCCCTAATTAGGAAAATCGCACCGTGGGCAAACGCACCAACCATCAAGAACCCAGCTATATATTGGTGGTGAGTATATAAAGCCGCTTGGGTAGTGTAGCTCCTAGCGATAAAGGCATATGAAGGTAGAGCATACATATGCTGTGCTACCAAGGAAGTAATAACCCCCAAAGAAGCAAGAGCCAATGCCAACTGGAAGTGCAAGGAGTTGTTTAGAGTATCGTATAATCCTTTGTGACCTGCTCCTAATCCACCCTTCGGTGGCTTGTGATTATCAAGAATCTCGCTGATGCTATGACCAATACCCCAGTTAGTACGATACATGTGTCCTGCAATAATGAAAATTACAGCGATCGCCAAGTGGTGATGGGCAATATCCGTTAACCAAAGAGCTTCCGTTTGAGGATGAAATCCACCAAGGAAAGTTAAGATAGCTGTCCCTGCTCCCTCAGAAGTACCAAACACATGACCTGCTGTGTCAGGATTCTGAGCATACACGCCCCAGTTAAGAGTAAAGAACGGTCCTAGTCCTGCGGGATGAGGAGGGATAGTCATTAAGTCACCCCAACCAACATGCTGACCACGGGACTGAGGAATAGCAACGTGGACTAGGTGTCCAGTCCAGGCTAAAGAGCTAAACCCAAATAAACCAGAAAGGTGGTGATTGAGACGAGATTCAGCATTCTTGAACCAGGCTAGGCTGGGACGGAACTTAGGCTGTAAATGCAGCCACCCAGCAACCAAGAAAATAGAGGAAAGAATCAATAAGAAAATTGATCCTTGATACAGTTGCTGATTAGTTGTCATACCAATGGTGTAGAACCAGTGGTAAACGCCAGAATAGGCAATATTAACTGGGCTAGAGGCACCAGCCTGGGTAAAAGCATCAATCGCGCCTTGACCAAAGTGAGGGTCCCAAATTGCATGGGCAATGGGACGAGTGTTTAAAGGATCTTTGATCCATTGTTCAAAGTTTCCTTGCCAGGCTACGTGGAACAGAGTACCGGAAGTCCACAAGAAAATAATGGCTAAGTGACCAAAGTGTGAGGCAAAAATCTTTTGATAAAGATTTTCCTCGGTCATACCATCATGAAGCTCAAAATCATGAGCAGTGGCAATCCCGTACCAAATCCGACGAGTGGTCGGGTCTTGGGCAAGATCCTGGCTAAATTTGGGAAATTTAGTTGCCATAGGTTATGGGTAGAATTCTCCTGTTAAGTTTAAAAATGAGTGTCGACTACGCAAAAGCACCATCTTCGATTCATTTTTTGCTTTTATTGCTACTACCGCTAAATGTTCGGGTAGTAATTTTCTTAAACGGCGGCTACTAATTCACAGCCATTTAGCTAACAACTTTTCACCGCCATGGTTTTGCTTATGTATAAACTTTAACTAAATTCTAAGTTAATAGTAGTTATGTTAACTAATCATACAAGATAGCCTCAACATAATGGTGATTTAGCCGTCTTGTATGATTGGCAAAAGTTCACTGGCTTAGAACATAAGCGTCCTGGCGTGGAAGAACGACCAGGTAACAACAATGCTACCCAGCAGATAGTGAGTTACGCCCACGGCGCGTCCTTGAGTAATGCTCATGGCGCGAGGCTGAATTGAAGGAGCTACTTTAAGCTTGTTGTGAGCCCAAACAATCGACTCAATAAGTTCTTGCCAGTAGCCACGTCCGCTAAAGAGGAACATTAAGCTCAAGGCAAAGACGAAGTGACCTCCGAGGAACAGGATTCCGTAAGCGGAAAGTGCTGAACCGTAGGTATTGATTACTTGGGAAGCTTGTGCCCATAAGAAATCACGCAACCACCCATTAATGGTGATGGAGCTTTGAGCAAAGTTACCGAAAGTAATATGAGATACACTGCCATCGGGAGATACTGAACCCCAAACGTCGGACTGCATTTTCCAGCTAAAGTGGAAGATTACCACAGAGATTGAGTTATACATCCAGAACAGACCTAGGAAAACATGATCCCATGCTGAGATTTGACAAGTACCACCACGACCAGGACCGTCACAAGGGAAGCGGAAACCCAGATTGGCTTTATCGGGAATCAGACGAGAACTACGAGCATAAAGCACACCTTTCAAGAGAATCAACGCCGTTACGTGAATTGTAAAAGCATGGATATGGTGAACCATGAAATCAGCAGTACCAAGAGCAATTGGCATCATCGCTACTTTGCCACCAACTGCAACTACACCACCGCCAAAGGCATGACTAACTACATCCATTGATGTTGGAGCAGTGTTGCCTGGCGCCATAGTGTGAAGGTTTTGCACCCACTGAGCAAAGATGGGCTGAAGCTGAATAGCTGAGTCAGAGAACATGTCCTGAGGGCGACCCAAAGCTCTCATAGTGTCATTGTGAATGTACAGTCCAAAGCTGTGAAAACCGAGGAAAATACAGACCCAGTTCAGGTGAGAGATAATCGCATCACGGACGCGGATCACCCGATCAATTGCATTGTCTACGTTTTTGGCTGGATCATAATCCCGCACCATGAATATGGCAGCATGAGCGCCCGCTCCAACGATACAAAACGCCCCAATCCACATGTGGTGAGTGAACAGGGTTAGCTGAGTAGCATAGTCAATCGCTAAATATGGATAAGGCGGCATGGCATACATGTGCTGTGCCACGATGATTGTCAGAGAACCTAACATTGCTAGGTTAACCGCTAATTGGGCATGCCAAGATGTAGTCAAGATTTCGTATAAACCTTTGTGCCCCTCTCCACCAAACAGAAGGGGATCTCCTTTATGCCCTTCTAGAATCTCTTTCATGCTGTGACCAATGTTCCAGTTGGTACGGTACATATGACCAGCAATAATGAAGAGTACGGCGATCGCCAGGTGGTGGTGCGCAGTATCTGACAACCATAAGCTACCCGTAACAGGGTTTAAGCCTCCTTTGAAGGTTAGGAAATCAGAATAAACACCCCAATTTAGGGTAAAGAAGGGTTTTAAGCCTTGAGCAAAACTGGGATACAGTTCCGCCATTTTAGTGGTGCTATACAAGAACTCGTGAGGCAGAGGGATATCCGCTGGGGCAACCCCTGCATCCAACATCTTGTTAATTGGCAGAGCTACATGAATCTGGTGACCAGCCCAGCTTAAAGAACCCAAGCCCAATAAACCAGAAAGATGGTGGTTCATCATAGATTCCACGTTCTGGAACCATTCCAACTTAGGAGCTCTTTTGTGGTAGTGGAACCAACCAGCAAAGAGCATTAAAGCTGCCATCACCAATCCGCCAATAGCCGTGCAATAGAGCTCATAGCTATTAGTGAATCCCGAGGCTCTCCATAAATAAAATAGACCCGACGTGATCTGGATTCCGTGGAAACCTCCACCAACATCGGCATTAAGAATATCCTGACCAACTATGGGCCAAACTACTTGAGCACTAGGTTTAATCGTAACGGGGTCTATGAGCCAAGCTTCATAGTTGGAAAAACGGGCACCGTGAAAGTACATTCCGCTTAACCACACAAAGATCACCGCCAGATGTCCAAAGTGCGCGCTAAATATTTTTCGCGAAATATCTTCTAAGTCATTGGAATGACTGTCAAAATCATGAGCATCAGCATGAAGATTCCAAATCCAGGTGGTTGTTTTCGGACCTCTGGCTAAAGTCTTGTCAAAGTGACCTGGTTGTCCCCACTTCTCGAAAGAAGTAGGCACTGGATTTACATCAACTGTTACCTTGACTTTGTCCTCTTTTTTTTGAGGGCTGATTGTCATGAGGATTCTCCTCTCAGGGCAATAGATTTCAAATTTAAAGTTTCCTATCTTTAAATAACAGACCTTATAGCTATGAAAAGTAAACAACAGTGATAACCGCCTTTTAACTCGCCCTAGCGTGCCCATTACTCCGTAGGTTTTAGCCTTAAAAGTAAGGCATTACACAATCTGATCATAAAACTCAGATATAGGTAACCTGAGAATAGCTTAACAAAATTTTATACGGATGTGACTATTGATTTAGCAGGTTTTCACCTCAAAACCCTATTAGCGTCGGTATACAAAACAAAAACTCTCCTTACAAAAAGCAACATAAGCCATGATTTTAAATCTGGTTTCACCTGCTGTAATTTAAAAGAAAGGCAAAAGATATCTTTTGATTAAGTAATTAGACTTCAGAATAACTACTGATGGAGCTATAGATAAATATCAATGAAGATAATTAAAGTTGTTATGTTGTGGCTATTACTGAGTTATTTAGTCGGCTGTGGCAGGATAATAGACACCAATGCTGGGAATAGGGAATCGCAACAAAATAATTTTGTTGTTGCAAGTGATTTAGAGAGTAGCTTGGCTGAAGTAGCGACTCCACAAATTATTAAGCAGTTGAAGAGAGAATTAAAACAGCAGACACCACAACTGAAAATTATTACCCCTCAAGCAGAGCAAACTTTTAATCAGACAGACATTGAAATTAAGCTAGATGTTAAAGATTTAGATGTATTTCGCGACAATCAATTTGGTCTAGGGAATCATTTAAATTTGATCGTTGATAATGAATCGTTGCAGGAAATTTACAGTTTAGAAGAGCCAGTCGTACTTAAAAATTTGGCTCCTGGAACTCATACTATCAGGGTATTGGCAGTTTTTCCTTGGGGAGAAAGCTATAAAAATCTGGGGGCATATGCCCAAAGCACCTTTAATATTTTGACTCCCACCGATGATAATCGCCCGCAACCCCAAGCTCCCCTATTAACCTACAACAGCCCTACGGAGACTATTGGAGGAGAACCTTGGTTATTAGACTACTACTTGACTAATCTGCCCGAAGCTCAAGCAGTTGCAGAGCAGCAGGAGCCTGAAAATACTAAAAATGCTTACTCTGTCAGGGCGACCATTAATGGTATGGGTTTTAGTCTCCAGGATTGGCAGCCAAGATATTTAACAGGATTGGAGTTGGGAGAAAATTGGATTCAGCTTGAGCTAGTTGATCGCAGTGGCAATAAGATTAACAATGGCTTCAACGATACGATCAAAATCATTAACTACAAGCCAGAACAGAAGAGCAATCTGGCTAAGTTATTAAGAAATCAAATCAAGTTACAAGATGCCAAATCCATAATTCAGCCCAATTACTACATTCAACCAGTAGGAACACCAGAGATTGTAGATTTAGACGATGGGAGTTCTGAACTGGAAGTTATTGAAGATAAATTGGAGATTATAGAGACTCAATCTACAGATACGATAATAGACAGTCAAGAATCAGAGACAACATTAGAGCAGATGCAGCTTAAACCATTGGAGCTTCAAACACGAGATAACCTTGAACTAGACTCATCAGATACCTTCTCAGAAGCTAACAATGAATCAATCCCTGAAAATACGGTAGAAAGAAGCTTGCAGCCAGATTCAGAATTAGCAACTTCACAAGTTGCATCCGAAACTGCTGTTGAAAAAATAGATGTAGAAGTTTTACACAGCCAAGAAGAAGCTGTTGCATATGTTGATGTAGCACAAATAGATTTGCCAGGAGTAAACAATATAGATGAAATCGAGCTTGAGCAAAATAAAACTATCTCTCAAGAGCCACTAATAAAACCTCCTAAACCTTTATGGTGGAAAAAATTCTTGGTCAATTTACGTCAGGCAGTTGAGGCGATCGCCAAAAGACTACCCAGTGAAGTTTAGCAGTGGCTACAAGTACATACAATAAGCTGCCACGCCGATGGTAAAAATTATCTAGGTTTTAATAAACCGAAAATCTTGTTAACGATTGTCAGAGTGGAGTTACTTTTACCCTTAAAATAATTTACTGCGCTAACTAAGGCACTAAGCCGAAGGTAATTGTTTTGAGGAGATAGCTGAAATTGGTAAGGTGCTTGCCGATTTTTCTCCCCATCATTGAGCTTAAAAAATAACTAAACAAGATCCAAGGGAATCAGACAACAATTAATGACTATGGCAAAAGTTCTCGTCTCCGATCCAATTGATCAAGCTGGTATCGACATTATCTCTCAAGTCGCCGAGGTGGATGTCAAAACTAAGCTGCCTTTAGAAGATTTAATTAGCATAATTCCCGAATATGATGCTTTAATGCTGCGATCGGGTACCCAAGTTACAGCAGAAGTAATTGAAGCTGGAACTCAGTTGAAAATTATTGGACGTGCAGGGGTAGGAGTAGACAATATTGACGTTCGTGCTGCTACTCGTCATGGTATTGTCGTGGTTAACTCTCCAGAAGGAAATACGATTGCAGCGGCAGAACATGCCCTAGCAATGATGCTGGCTTTATCTCGTCAAATACCCAATGCTAACCAATCCGTTAAAAGTGGTAAATGGGAACGGAAAAAATTTATGGGGAATGAGGTTTATAAAAAAACCTTAGGTGTGATAGGTCTAGGCAAAATTGGAGCACATGTAGCTAAAGTAGCTAGAGCAATGGAAATGAAGCTATTAGCTTACGACCCCTTTATTTCTGCTGAGAGAGCAGAGAGAATAGGCTGTAGCCTAGTTGACCTAGATTTACTGTTTAAAGAGGCAGACTACATTACCCTGCATATTCCCAGAACCCCAGAAACAGCAAATTTAATTAATGCCGAAGCACTGGCAAAAATGAAGCCTCACGTCAGAATCATCAACTGTGCGCGGGGTGGCATCATTGATGAAGCTGCCCTAGCAGAGGCTCTGCAAGCAGGAAAAATTGGCGGTGCGGCGCTGGATGTTTATCAAAGCGAGCCTTTGGGAGAATCTCCCTTAACAGAAGTAGGCTCCAACTTAGTATTGACTCCCCATTTAGGAGCCTCTACCGCAGAAGCACAGGTGAATGTAGCCACTGATGTTGCGGAACAAATTAGAGATGTCTTGTTGGGACTCCCTGCACGCACTGCGGTCAATATTCCTGGCTTGAATCCTGACGTAATGGAAAAACTCAGACCCTATCTCAGATTGGCAGAAACTTTGGGTACTATGGCTGGTCAATTGGCAGGCGGTAGGATTGATGAGCTAAACATCCGTCTACAGGGAGAGTTGGCAAATAATGATAGTCAACCAATTATTGTTGCTGCTTTAAAGGGTTTGTTGTCTCAGGCGTTGAGAGAAAGGGTAAATTACGTCAATGCTGCCATTGAAGCTCAAGAAAGGGGCATCAGGGTAATTGAAACCAAAGATAGCTCCACTCGCGATTATTCTGGTGGTTCTTTACACGTAGAAGCTAATGGGGCAAATGGCAAACACTCTGTTACAGGAGCATTACTTAGCGAGGGAGAAATCCGAATTACCAACCTAGATGAGTTTCCCATCAACGTTCCCCCCACTGACAATATGCTATTCACCTTGCATCGTGATATGCCAGGGATTATCGGCAAAATTGGCTCTTTGCTCGGTAGCTACAACGTAAATATTGCCAGTATGCAGGTAGGGCGTAAAATAGTTCGTGGTGAGGCAGTTATGGTATTAAGCTTGGATGATCCTTTGCCAGAAGGAATTCTCGAAGAAATTACTAAGGTAGATGGAATTAGGGATGCTTATACCGTTAAGTTATCGGTCTAAACGAGTAATCAGATATTTTTCGACACGCCTATAGTGCTTGAGCAAAGTGTTTAATTTATAGCTACAAAGTTGGCGCTTAGACTCACCAACTTTGTGCTCATTAAAATGCTCGACGAATTATTAGAAAATCAGGTGGACTTTTCTCAAAAAAGCTAAATTTCTCAGACAGATTGGGCAAACTATTACTGGAGCAAAGTGAAAATGGATCAAGCTAAAATCTTGACCTAAATTGTTTGGGGTACTATGTTGTAAATTCAGATTGCTAGTGAAAACTAATCTTAGTTAATCAGCGTCAATACTCAAGCGATCGCAGTCAAGTAAAGCCAGTTGAGGGTTCAATTTTAGGTAGTTCTTACATAGCTTATAACTTAGAAATTCATGTCTAATCGTTGGTGGGAAATCATCGTAAAATGCGAGCCAGTGCAGGAAGAATCAGTTTTTTGGCGACTGGAAAAATTTGGTTGTTCGGGAATGGCTACGGAGATTAAAGTTGGAGATGAGGCGCTAAATCTTGAATCAGATGAGCAGCAAATTTTAATCAAAAGTTATATTCCCGAAATAGATACTCAATTGTTGGATTTAGCGGCTTTATCTTTATGGCTAGAGCAAGATGCTAAATTGCTAGAAGTTTCAGTTCCTGAGGCTCATTGGCATTTAATTGATGAAGAAGACTGGGAGAATAGCTGGAAAGATTATTGGCATCCCATGGAAATTGGCGATCGCTTTTTGATTTATCCTGCTTGGGAAACAACAGACCCTAAATCAGAGCGACTGCTACTACGCCTTGATCCTGGATCAGCTTTTGGTACAGGGACTCATCCCACCACGCAGCTTTGCTTGGAATCACTGGAAATGCGGTTGGCAGAAAACCCAGAGGATCAGACTTTGGCTGACATCGGCTGTGGCTCAGGAATTCTGTCTATAGGCTCAGTTTTACTAGGAGCTAAAAAAGTTTTTGCAGTAGATACCGACACTTTAGCAACTAAAGCTTGTCGCAGTAATTGCCAACTTAACGATATTTGCTCTGACAAAATAATGGTTCGGGATGGCAGCATTCAGCAGCTAACTGAAACAGATGAAACTTTTGATGGCATCATCTGTAATATTTTGGCTGATACTATAGTTGAACTATTTCCGAAATTCAATCAGATAACTCACGAAAAAAGCTGGGCGACATTGAGCGGAATTTTATTAACTCAAGCGGATCAAATTGCTGATGTTGTGGAGCACCACGGATGGACTGTAGCAGCACTATGGAAAAGAAAAGACTGGTGTTGCTTCAATATTAGACGCTCAGAATACTAGTGGTATTATTAGCTAACTAATACTTCGGCTGTTGATGTTAAATGCTGTTGCCAGCTTGCTAAATCAGCCAATGAGCGATCGCGATATTTACCGTAACGTTCGCGCTTATTTTTCACCTTCTCAGGTAACGGGGGAATAATGCCAAAGTTGGGCGGCATAGGCTGGAAGTGCTTGGAAGAAGCGGAACTAATAAATTCAAACAGCGCTCCCATCATCGTCGTTGCGGGCATGGTTAACGGTGATTGACCCAAAGCTAGTCTAGCGGCATTAGTCCCCGCTAACCAGCCTCCAGCCGCTGCCGCAGTATAGCCCTCGGTGCCGATTAGTTGACCTGCGGCTAAAATTCTATTTTGGTGCTTAAACTGTAACGTTGCACTTAGTAGCTGGGGAGAATTGATAAAGGTGTTGCGGTGCATCACCCCCATCCTGACAAATTCGGCATTTTCCAACCCAGGAATGAGACGAAAGACTCGCTTTTGTTCCCCCCAGCGTAAATTAGTTTGAAACCCTACCATGTTCCACAGCTGTCCTGCTTTATCTTCTTGCCTGAGTTGGACTACGGCGTAGGGGCGCTTGTCTTTATTTTCTGGTGCTCGAAAATCTCCCAGACGAGCATCAAATAGACCGACGGGCTTAAGGGGACCATAGCGCATGGTATCTTCCCCCCGCTGTGCCAATTCTTCAATGGGAAGACAACCTTCAAAGAATTTAGCCGATTCGCGCTCAAAATCTTTTAATTCTGCCTGTTCTGCCTGAGATAGCTCCTGCTGGAACTGAAGATACTGCGCCTTATTCATCGGACAGTTGAGATAAGCCGCCTCTCCCTTATCGTAGCGGGATGCTAGAAAAGCCTGCTCCCGATTTATTGATTCTCCGACCACAATGGGGCTTGCGGCATCAAAAAAGCTCAGATATTCCATGCCAGTGAATGCCTGGAGCTTTGCTCCGAGACTAGGGCTAGTCAAAGGTCCAGTGCATAAGACGACAATCTGCTCTTGGGGTATTTCCGTGATCTCAGAGCGATTTAAATCGATTAGAGGATGGCTTGCTAGGGTACGAGTCAACTCTTGACTAAAGACTCCTCGATCCACTGCTAATGCCCCTCCTGCGGGTACACAATGTCTGTCAGCAGTAGCAATTACCTGAGAATTGAGACGACGTAATTCTTCGTGGAGTAATCCCGCAGCGCGATCGCTATTTTTAGCTCCAAAAGAATTGCTGCAAACTAGCTCGGCTAATTCTTCGGTGTGATGAGCAGGAGAAGTTCTAACGGGACGCATTTCATAGAGAGTCACTGGAACTCCAGCCTGAGCAATTTGCCATGCGGCTTCCGTCCCAGCTAAACCACCGCCAATTACAGTTACGCTATTTTGGGTCATGGGGCATTATATAGAATTAATTTTATTACTGCTCAATGTCTAATGTTCAATATTCTTAACTTATCGGGCTTAATCTGTTGAAATAGTCGTTAAAAAAGAGCTTTTTAAGCTTTGTAGCAAGTTTAGAAATTCTAAATATAATTATCCCCGTAGATGCACCGAAGACGAATTATAGTCAGTAGATTTATCGTAGAGGCGAGTTAAATTAATTGCTAAGATATATCGCCTTAAAACCATTATTAGGACTGTATATTTAGCAATATTCGGTGAAGTCGTAAATCACTCCGCGTATTAGCAGCCACTAATGCGCGGTTTTTTGTCTTTAAAGCTAACGGCTAAAGGCGATGAATTTAATTAAAAGCCCATTACCTGCGCTACTTGCTTCATATCTTTAGGAATTCCCTGCTTCAATTGATTATTACTATGTTGAACTGCGCTATCAGGATCTTTCAAACCATTGCCAGTTAAGACGCAAACCACGCTAGCATTGTCGGGAACTTGCTCCTTAACCTTAAGCAGTCCCGCCACGGAAGCAGCGCTAGCAGGTTCACAGAAAACCCCTTCCTCTGCTGCTAGAATTCGGTATGCTTCCAAAATCTCCGCATCAGTCACGGCGTTGAACGTGCCTCCGCTGGCTTCCTGAACACCGATCGCCTTTTGCCAGTTAGCGGGATTGCCAATCCTAATGGCTGTTGCCAAGGTATCGGGGTCAGTTACAGGAGTGCCCTGCACTAGAGGAGCGGAGCCAGCAGCCTGAAATCCCATCATCTTAGGCAAGCGGGAGGATTTTCCCGCCTGACGATATTCACAAAAGCCCATCCAGTAGGCACTAATATTACCTGCATTCCCTACAGGGATACATAACCAGTCTGGGGCATCACCCAAAACATCAACAACTTCAAAAGCGGCGGTTTTCTGACCCTGGAGGCGATAGGGGTTGACGGAATTTACCAAAGTAACGGGGTAATTTTCCGCTATCTGACGCACAATACTCAGAGCATCATCAAAATTACCGTTAATGGCGATTACCTCCGCTCCATAGAGCAACGCTTGGGCTAGCTTACCCAAAGCCACGTAGCCATCAGGAATAATCACAAAGGCTTTCATCCCCGCACGACGAGCATAGGCAGCGGCGGCGGCTGATGTATTTCCCGTACTGGCGCAAATCACCGCCTTGGCTCCATCTTCCTTAGCTTTGGAGATTGCCATGGTCATACCACGGTCTTTAAAGCTCCCAGTGGGATTAAGACCGTCATACTTAACATGAACATTAACTCCTCGACCAATAAGAGAGGCGATCGCTGGAGCAGGGATCAACGGCGTATTTCCCTCCAGCAAGGTCACTACTGGGGTGGCATCGCTCACTGGGAGAAAGGCACTATATGCCGTAATAAGACCTTGCCAGTTATTAGCAGTCTTGGCAACAGCTGGATAAGACAAGTTGGTCGGGGGGATACTTAAAGTCACGGGCTATTTTGTTTAATGTTAAGTAGCGGCTTGAAGCCAAACTAGTGAGCACTATTTTACAGCAGTCAAGGATTTTAGTACTCTACTGGTATCTAGCCTCAATCTAGCTTCAAACCGCTGGCTAATCAAGGGGACTTAACTTAACTGAAATTATTGCTCAATAATTACTTCCGATCTTAGCTTCCTTTGAGACTTGATGCGAGGCAGAGACTTAGACTTATTGTAACCGCCTTTACGAGAGGAACGACCCTTTTTGCCTTTAACCATAGGTTTACCCCAGTTGTCTTCAGGTACTTCCCAGTCTCCTTTCATCCAGTTGGGACAGTCGCGGTCATAAACCATTTGCAGTGCCGCAGCGGCGATCGCCTGAGCATCATATTCGTCTCCCAACTCCCTCACCAAGGGCAGGAATGAAGCCATTCTCTCTCCAGAAAGAGTTGCCTTAATCTTGGAATTGAGCTTCCCAATTCTTTTGGCTTCCACCTGGGCTCGGTTGGGAATTTTGGCGGTCTCTAGCTTGACCCGCAGGCGACGTTCAATTTGTTTTAAAGAACGACGATCCCCAGACTGTACCAGAGCGATCGCGGTTCCTGTTTTACCCGCTCGACCTGTTCTGCCAATGCGATGGATGTAAGTTTCGGTATTATCAGGCAAATCATAGTTGATTACATGGCTAAGATCCTGAACATCAAGACCTCTGGCGGCAATATCCGTTGCCACTACCATTTTTACCTTGCCATCACGAAAGCGTTTTACTAGTCTTTCTCGCTGCATTTGGCTCAGATTACCATGATACTCATCGACGCTATGTCCAGCCTCCTGCAACTTACTGGTCAACTCACTGGCGGTACGTTTAGTACGAACAAAAATAATTGCCGAATCTGGCTCTTCAATTTCTAAAATTGGCTGTAGGGCTTTAATTTTTTGCCAACCACGGGGAACCATGTAAACATGCTGTTCGATACGGGTTGGAGCAGCTTCTTTTTGCTTAACTGTAATGTAGATGGGCTCGGTTAAAAAGTTCTTGATTAACTCCTTGATTTCCCGAGGCATCGTTGCCGATAAGCAGGCAGTTTGCCTTCCTTTAGGAGTCTGGCGCAAAATTTTCTTAATATCATCAATGAAGCCCATACTCAGCATTTCATCAGCTTCATCAAGAATTGCCAACTTTAGCTGATCTAATATCAGTTCTCTCCGCTCTAAAAGGTCAATGACCCGCCCTGGAGTGCCCACAACAATCTGTACTCCTCGACGCAATCTCGAAATTTGTCTTTCAATGGACTGACCACCATAGACCGTTAGGGAATAAATCCTTCTTTCTCTGGAGGTAAAATCATTAATCGCTTCTCCTACCTGCTGCGCCAATTCTCTGGTGGGAGTCAAGATTAACGCCTGGACTGCCTTGTTCTCAGACTCCACAATTTCCAGCGCTGGTAACGAGAAGGCTGCTGTCTTACCTGTGCCTGTTTGGGACTGCCCGACAATATCTTTACCCTTTAACAGGGCTGGTATGGCATCTTGCTGAATTTGAGTAGGTTCTGAAAAGCCCAGTTGCTCTAGCTGAGATAAACCAGCTTCAGATAGTCCTAAATCTCGAAAAGTAGTTGTCATAAGTTCTATATTTTTACTTTGATGGTTGTTAAAAAACGGAGTTCTTGCTCTGCTAGGGCTGCGTCATACCTCTTACTGGCAATTTAGCAAGAGAAAAAATTAATTTATAAAAAATTACTAGCCACTAAATCAAGGCACAGGCTGCGGTAACAGCTATCTCTCCATAAAGGTCATACACATCGGCAGCGGTAACATTAACAGGAACAATTGAACCAAGTACAGCTGAACCTTTAACGTACACTAGCCCATCTACCTCAGGGGCAAATCGAGCAGAGCGACCTACAAGTTGACCCGTCGCAGGAT
The DNA here is from genome assembly GCA_038524995.1 of Cyanobacteria bacterium J06621_8. Lineage (GTDB taxonomy): Bacteria > Cyanobacteriota > Cyanobacteriia > Cyanobacteriales > Xenococcaceae > Waterburya. Next base: position 22,870 of record JBCBIE010000021.1, on the reverse strand, counting down.
GTTCCTGTTCAATCAGCACGTCAACCTGCTGTCCGACACAAAGCTGATTATTGCGGGCAGCAATGGGCTGCTGTGCCTGCATTAAAAGATCGCGACGTTGGCTGGCAACTATTGGCTCGACTTGATTATCCATAACAAACGCAGGAGTCTCTTCTTCTGGAGAAAAGGTAAACACTCCCACATGGTCAAATTGATGTCTTTCGACAAAATCTACTAAATGCTGAAAATGAGTCTCAGTTTCTCCAGGAAAGCCCACGATAAAGGTAGTTCTTAGTACTGCTTGAGGCAATTTTTGCTTAATTCGCTCAATGATGGCATCGTTAACTTGTCCTTGCCAGGGGCGATTCATCCCTCGCAAAATTTCTGGGTGGGAATGTTGCAGAGGGAGATCAAGATAGGGTAAAACGTTGGGGGTATTTTTAATCGCTGCCAGTACTTTCGACGTCAGCCCCGTGGGATAGGCGTAGTGAATTCTAATCCAGGGCACGTCTATTTTTCCCAGCTCAATCAACAGTTCAGCCAGCTTTGGTTTGCCATATATATCGACACCATAATTAGTAGTGATCTGGGAGATTAAAACTATTTCCTGTACTCCCTGGGAGACTAATAAACTTGCTTCCGCCACAATTGACTCGATGGAACGTGAGCGCTGCTTTCCTCGCAGCCGAGGAATAATACAAAAGGCACAGCGGTAGTCACAGCCTTCAGCTACCCTAAGATACGCCGTACCCTCGGCAGTTGTGCGATAACGAGGCACTGTCTCGTCGGCAATAAATTCAGGCTCTGGAGTAACCTCGGTAACCCGCTCTCCTGTCTCTGCCCGCTCAATAACGTTGACTATTTTATGGTAATCGCCGCTCCCCACTACAGCTACAGCTTCAGGCAACTCGGCTAACAGCTCTGACTGAAAATGCTGTGCCATGCACCCCGTAATAACTATTTTCTTATCTGCCTCGGCTAATTCGACTAGAGTCCTAACTGACTCCTCTCTTGCACCCAGTATAAAGCTACAGGTGTTGACTATAACGTAGTCTGCCAGTTCTTCGTTAGCATCTATCTGATAACCTGCATGAGTCAGTAAACCCAGCATGTGTTCAGAGTCTATACGGTTTTTTTCACATCCTAGATGGGATATGGCTACAGTTGGCTTATTTGCCATTCTTTATCCTATAGTCTAAAGACCAGTCTCAAGGTTTATATAAATTTCCTTGGTAGTTGGAAAACTTTGTCCATGTTAGAAACAGAGCAACTACTTCAATCTGCCAGACTAAATATCTTGTTGGAGCGTTAACCTTTTATGGTCTGTATCTGATTAAAAATAAACTAACAGCTAAGTTTAGACCAACTGCTGGATTTCATCTCCTAGTTTCGCAGCGGAGCAGGAGCTTACCAGACGGTTTCTATTCCGCAACACCACTTTATCTTCAAGACACCGCTTCTGACGGGCTTTGAGCTGAGTTGATACACAATATGTAAAATATGTGAACAACCATTTCGTTAAAATATATTAACAGATAAATCGAACTCTTGGGAACATAAAGGGCATAAAATTACTAAATAAAGCTTAAAGAAAATTACGATTTAAAGGTTTTTCCAGACTGTACAGAAAATAGCTGGGTCTGAGATAATGATCACTTTTAGGTAGGAGCAGTACAAAGGCGTGACGGAATCAAAGTGAAATTAAAGCATATTTTTAAAGTAAATAACCCAATCATTGGGGTGGTTCATTTATCACCTTTACCAACTTCACCCCGTTGGCAGGGCAAGCTGGGGGAAGTAATTGCCAGGGCAGAACAAGAGGCTACAGCATTGGCAGCTGGTGGAGTGGACGGGATCATCATCGAAAATTTTTTTGATGCGCCTTTTCGTAAAGATTGTGTCGATCCCGCTACGATTAGCGCTATGACCTTGATTGTGGATCGTCTCAAAGGAATGGTGATGTTACCGATTGGGGTAAACGTGTTACGAAACGATGCGAAAAGCGCGATGGCGATCGCCACCTGTACAGAAGTTGAATTTATTCGCGTTAACGTCCTGACAGGAGTTATGGCAACGGATCAAGGTCTAATTGAGGGGAAGGCACACGAACTTCTGCGCTATCGCCGAGAGCTAGATTCTGAGGTGGCAATTCTTGCCGATGTCTTGGTCAAGCACGCTCGTCCTCTGGGAACCCCTAATCTAACTACTGCGGTCAAGGACACTATTGAACGAGGGCTGGCTGACGGGGTAATTTTATCGGGATGGGCAACAGGGAGTCCCCCTAGCCTCGAAGATCTGGAATTAGCTACCGCAGCAGCAGGGGAAACTCCCGTATTTATCGGCAGCGGCGCTGACTGGTCGAATATTTCCCAGCTAATGCAGGCTGCTAGCGGGGTAATTGTGGCTAGTTCTTTGAAACGTCAGGGCAGGATCACTGAAACTGTCGATCCCATTCGAGTATCTCAGTTTGTGGAAGCTGTCCGCTCTTCCCCCAGCGTGATTGAGCAGAACGTCGCAACACAAAGTTCAGTGAAGGTAATCTAAGTATTCAGACGTTGGCAGTTGATTAAAATCGATTAAAACTCAAGCTATAATTTCCTAAAAGCTGTTGGTACAACTAGTAAATAGATGTAATTATTTATGCGTCGTCGTCGTTCTCTACCCTGGATATACATTTGGTCTCGACCAATTATTGGTGCGATCGCAATTGCTGGAGCAGTTTTGACTGCCTACTTAACTTTTACTAAATTGACGGGAAGTGATCCTGGCTGTGCAGTAGGAGCATCCCCTGGGGCTGGCTGTAGCGGAGTGCTTAATAGCTCCTATGCTACCGTATTTGGCTTACCCCTAAGCCTGTTTGGCTGTTTGGCATATATCAGTATGGCGGCTTTTGCTCTAGTGCCCCTAGGAATTCGTCAAGAGGGTCAAAAAAATCTCAAGAAGCGGCTGGAAAGTTTAACCTGGTGGTTACTCCTCTCAGGAAGCGTGGCGATGGCGGTGTTTAGCGGCTATCTGATGTATGTTTTGGCGACGGATATTAAGGTAGTATGCCCCTACTGTATCGGTTCAGCACTATTTTCTCTAAGTCTGCTGATTTTGACCCTCAAGGGTCGAGATTGGGAAGATTTGGGACAGATTCTCTTTACTGGGTTTATGGTGGCTCTGTTAACTATTGTGGCGACCCTGGGTATCTATTCTGGGATTGATTCTTCCATAGCCCAAGCCAACGGCACCGCAGAAGAGATAGTTGATGCCGATGGTCTAATTGCGATTCCTCCGCCAACAGGAGCAGCCCAAGCCCCCAAGGGCTGGAAGATTAACACCACTTCGGGAGCCGCAGAAAATGAGCTGGCGGAATATTTAACCACTACGGGAGCTAAAAAGTATGGAGCCTTCTGGTGTCCCCACTGCTTTGAACAAAAACAGCTATTTGGGCAGGAAGCTTTTGAAAAAATCAACTACGTTGAATGTGCTGCTGAAGGCAAAGATCCTCAGCCAAATGCTTGTCTCGCCGCTGGCGTTCGTTCCTATCCCACTTGGGAAATTGACGGTAAGCTTTACCCTGGAACGAAAACTCTATCAGAACTAGCGGAATTATCAGGGTACAAGGGGGAAGAAACAGCTTTCAAGTATAAGCTTTAATTGATGAGCATTTCACTATTGAACCAGGAAGGGATAGAAATAGGGGCGTTAGCGCCCCTATAATCTTTTTGATTTAATTAACTTGATGCTGCCCTTTTATGAGATAGCTGAGTTAATTAGTCAATTTGAATGGAAGTTGGGGCACTAGCATTGCCTGAAGTATTGGCAGTGCCAGAACCTTGACGGAAATCTGCATAGAGGCGATCGCGCCAGGCAAAGAAGGATTCAAAGCTAATGTTATCTGCTAACCCTGGAATACCTCTGTCTTTTAGGGGATCAGGAATATCCAAATAGGAACCAGCAGGAAACTTCAGCAGTACGCTTAAACCCGCTACGGCTAAGTCCGCCAGGGTAGGCTTATCCCCCGTCAAATAAGGCTGCTTTTCCAAGATTAAGCATAAAGCTTCCAAATCCTGAGCTAGGCTTTTTTTCGCTTCTTTGACTGCATCACCCCCAAAGCCAACTCCCGTGCCTAAAATATCTAGCACTTCACCAGGAATTGCGCCGATCGCCGTTTTGAGTAGATCGGGTGTCTCAGCAGGTAGTAGAGAAGTGCGAAAATTTTGGTTCTGATTGAGCGCGCCAATAAAGGCTTTGCGTGCTTTCAAGCCAATAGAGGTATCTGCCCACTCTTCAATTAGGAGAGATTGCCCCTTCGCCAAAGGATCGGTAGGTAAAATTGGGTTTTCAGGATACTTACGCTCTAGGTACAAAGCAATTTCTGTGGAGTCAGCGACATAGGTACTGCCATCTTTGAGGACTGGTACTTGGCGACTTCCAGATTTCTGCATTAATTCGATTTGCCCCACACCAGGAGTAAGCTCGATTTTCCGATACTCTAGCTGTTTAAAGTCCAGTATCAGACGAACTTTTTCCGAATAGTGAGATAGCTCAAATTGATATAGTTCTAGCATTAAAACTCCTTATGATCAGATCAACTCTAATGATGTTTAATTTATCTGGTGACGACAATTGCTTCATCAACCATAAGTTTAGAGAGATCCCCCAACATCAGAAGAAAATCCCCTAGTTATTTTTAGAAAATTTTGCCAGGGAGAATCTATTTGAGCACCCGAATCAACTCTAAGGGTAGTCCGTCAGTATCAGCAATAAATGCCACCTCATAAACGCGATCGCCAATCATTTGCTGTTTAGGAGACAGAAGAATTTTTAAAGGCGGTAGAGCTTCCGCTGCTTCGGCTCTAACCTCATCAATACTGCCCTGGAGTTGCTGAATCCAGGTAGTTAAATCAGTAGTTATCTTGGTTAAATCAAAAGACAGGTGATAGTAACCAACGTAGTGCTCATCATGAAAAGCGTCTGGGGCGGGTTTTGGTTCAGGAATTTGAATCAGCTCAATTCTGCCATCTAACCCAGTCATCCAGCAGGCTAGGGTATACCCAGTGGTAAAACGTTCTTGAACTTCAAAGCCTAACTGTTCATAAAAAGCGATCGCCTGATGGATATTAGCAGTGCGAATTGAAGCATGATGCATGTTTAATTGTCATGTTAAAAAAATTTTAAAAAACTATTCAAAACCTATAATTGGAGCAGATCTATTCAAACAGAAACCGATAGGGATAGTGACGAGGAACTCCAGGCTCTTTTTCCAAAGTAAAATTAATGATGTCCCAATACTCCTCGGCACCTTCTTCGGGGCTAAAGCTAATGGGTAGCCCATAAAGCTTAGGAGATTTAAATTCAGGGTTTTCCCTCCAGGGATGACTACGCCCTAAATAGGAACTAACCAAATCTCGATAACGCTTGGCAATAATTACCTTGGTTGCTCGATATCCCTCAGTATAGAGAGCATCAAGGGCTTCATGAATTTCAAAGCGGATTCCGTCAGGATGAGTATGCTGACGATACCATTGATTTTCCCAAAGTCGCCAACGTCTTCCAGAAGCGAGGTGAACTAATTCTTCAATTTTGGGGTCAGCTTCAAAAGCTCCATGACGACTACAAAGATAGGTATCGGTTAAAGTGAGGGCAGGAATTGATTGTCGGCAGTGGGGACAAACAATTTCTGGACCAAAAACGGGGTACTGTAATGCTAAATCCATATAATATAAAGTTATTTCCTTCCCCTTATAGCACGGCTAAATTTTCTTAGCCTCTATTGTCTTGATATTGTTAGATAGTTTATTCTAAGTTATGACTCCCCCAGACGATTTTCCCTGGTCTACACCAGATATTGCCGCTGCGGCATTTATTGCCCCCAATGCCACGGTAATTGGCAATATTGTTTTGGCAGAGGGAGCCAGCGTTTGGTATGGAGCGGTAGTTAGGGGAGACGTGGAGCGCATCAAAATCGGCAAATGTAGCAACGTTCAAGATGGGGCAATTTTACATGGTGACCCTGGTAAGCCAACAATTCTGGAAGATTACGTTACCGTAGGTCACCGAGCCGTAATTCATGGAGCATACGTGGAAACAGGCTGTTTAATTGGGATTGGCGCGATTGTTCTCGATGGAGTCAGAGTCGGTGCTGGATCTATTGTTGGAGCGGGGAGCGTAGTGACTAAGGATATTCCCGCGAGATCGCTCGTTGTGGGGATTCCTGGACGTAAAATTAGGGATATTAGCGAAATTCAAGCGAATGAGCTGGTAGAGCACGCCCTTAAATATGTTAAGCTGGCGCGAGTTCATGCTGGCAAGGGTTCTGACCTGGGATTTCACTAGCTTAGGTTATGCTTAATCCCAAAAATATTTTATTAAAATTGGTATTTTTAATTTACGTGAGGATGGTGTAATTCATGAGGGAAATTAAAGTTTCTCCACTGCAAATTAGAGAGTTACTAGTTAAAAAAGTCGGCAAAAATCTGCTGTGGGGACTAGAAAGAATCATTAGCCGTTTTTCTTTGGTGCCAACAACTCCCTTCTTAAACTCAAAGGAATTTGACTGGATACCGAGACTGGAGGAAAACTGGGAAACAGTTAGGGGTGAGCTAGACCAAATCTTACAGTACACCGATGACCTACCAAGGTTTCAAGACATTTCTCCTGATCAAGCAGGCAGTATTAGTAAGGATAATCTCTGGAAAACCTTCTTCCTTTATGGCTATGGGGTAAAGATGGAGCAGAATTGTCAATATTGTCCCCAAACTACCCGCATCATTGAGGATATACCTGGATTAAAAACGGCATTTTTTTCCATTCTCCTACCAGGAAAACATATACCTGAACATCGTGGTCCCTTCAAAGGAGTCTTAAGATGTCACCTGGCGCTCAAAGTTCCCCAAGCACGGGAGCAGTGTGGCATTCGGGTAGACAGTGAAGTCTATAATTGGACAGAGGGTGAGGCAGTAGTGTTTGATGATTCTTATCCTCACGAAGCTTGGAATAAAAGCGATGAAGTCCGCGTAGTGCTGTTCCTCGATATTATGCGTCCGATGATGTTTCCCGCTTCTCTGCTTAATCAGCTATTGATCACCCTAATCCGCTGGTCGCCATTTATCCGTGATGCTGAGAAGAATCAGCGCCAGTGGGATCGCAAAATTGCTCAGGTATTCAACAAGAACTAATAAATTCTGATCATCTACGATTGATTAAGTGCTTATTTGCTGATTATTTGGATTCTATAAGAAGTTTATTATGTCAGCTAAAAAACTCTTTTTAAGCATTCTGGGATTACCAGTTAAAGCTTGAGCAATATATTCAGTTAGCAGCGTATCTGGTATCTGCGGTAAAGCTAAACTTTGCTGCTGTTTTTGATAATTACCGTCAGCTAAAACATAGATATCTAGCTGGTTATTAAGCCAAAACCAAACTTCCTTGACACCTAACTTTTGATATTTTTTTAAATCATCAGTGCCGCCACTACTGAAGCAAGACTTGCTCTTGGCGAGGGAACCTTATGCGAAGCGGTACCATATGCGAAGCGGTATCCTTTAGGACAAGGGCATAATATATCCTTTAGGGCGCCGAGCTTCCTTGCTATAAACAACTTCAACTGCTAAGTCGGGAACAGCGGATAACTGATTAAAGCAAAAGCTAGCATCTGGTTCCTTGCCTACCTGTTGCTGCTCATCTTTCAAGGTTGTTGAGCCTGTGGGATAGTAATCCAGGTCAGCAGCATCGCAGTAGGTAACAATTAGTAAAAAGATAAAGTCTTTGATTACCTCATGATTTTTACTAGGAGACATTAAGGTAACTACTCCCTCAAGAAAAGAAGTTCGATAGCCCAAATATTCTGCCGTACTTAGCTTGACGTAATCCTCCCAAGTCAGACCAGCAAAGCTTAGGGTATGATCCTGCTGCAATAGATAATCTTGATTAATTGGGAGGCGATCATCATTAAACATTGAACATTAAGCATTGAACATTAAGCATTGAACATTAAGCATTGAACATTAAGCATTGAACATTTATCATTTGCTCAATTTCCGCTAGCAAGTTGGCATCAACAGTCTTTAGAGGCTTAGTAATAGTATTACTTCAAAAATTCCAGGTGCTTTTGTAAGGGAGCAATTGTATTAGCGGCGATCGCCCCGCTAGCAGCTACCGCAGGAATGCCAATGCCAGGGAATGTAGAGTCACCGCAGCAGAGTAAACCAGCTAGGGGAGTAGTTGAACCTGGGAACATCGCTTTCCCTGCCTGGTGTGCTGGTCCATAGGTACCGTTATGACGACGGAGATAACGCTGATGAGTCATAGGGGTGCCTACAAGAGTTAGTTCAGTGCGATCACGAACGTCGGGGATTACTCTCTCTAAGCCTTGCCACATTATTTCTGCCCGTTCCTGCTTCAGCTTTTTATAAGCCTCACTGCCGCGCTCTAGTCCTGCCCATACAGAGTAGGGTTCGTTACCTGGAGTATAGACATGCAGGTTATGTTTGCCCGCAGGTGCCAGGCTGGGATCGAGGACTGAGGGAATAGACATAACTACTATGTTTTGCGGGGCGGTTACTCCTTTTTCCCAATCATTAACAACAATATAGTGGCACTCTAAATCATCTAGTCCTGTAGCGTCGATACCAAGATGGAGGTGCATAAAGCTTTCACATTCAGGAATATCTGTTCTTTCCTTAATAAAGCTGGGGGGCAGAACACCTTCGGGAATCAACGGTATGGTATTCCAAATCGGGGCGTTAGAAACCACTGCCTTGTTTGCTCTTATTTCCTTACCGTTACGTAAGCGGACTCCTACTGCTCGCTTATTTTCTACCAAGATCTCTTCCACATGGGCATTGTAGAGAATTTCTCCCCCTTGTTTCGTTAAGCCTCTGACCAAAGCCTCAACAATAGCACCGCTACCTCCCATAGGATAATCAAGCTGTACTTCAGGCTTATACCACTCAGCAAACATAAACGCCATTACTGCCCCAACGGTGCCGCTAGCAGGTAGTCCAGACAGCAGAAAGCAGAGCAAATCGAGCCAGTCACGAATAAAGCGATCGCTAACTATCCCGTCCATCATCTCGCTAAAGGGACCACTCATCTTGCTAATATTCGGCAGATGCCAGAGTGCCCCAGGGAGATACTTCCCCATAGTAATTGCTGCACCGAGATCGTAGCGCATCGCCAGGGGTGGTAGGACATTAACTGAATCAGCCAAGGGCTTCATGGCAGCCTGAAGTTCCCGCCATTGTTTTACCGCCGCCTCTCCGCGATATTCTTGTAAGATTTGACAGAAATGATCTGCCCCGATGTAGGAATTAAAATCTCCTTCAGGAAGACGACAACCCCAAACATCATAATTTACCCACTCAATATCCTCCTCAATGGCATCAAGCACCTGACGCAGGGGATTATTAGTGGGAGAGGATGATAAACCCGAATATAGGGAAGGACCTGAATCAAATTTGTAGCCATTGCGCTCAAAGCTGTGTGCCGCACCTCCAGGAAGGGAGTGACTTTCACACACCGTCACCTGATAACCATATTTTGCCAGCATTGCAGCACAGCATAGACCACCAACACCACTACCAATTACTACGACGTCTACAGATTGATTCATGTTTAATTGCTGAAGATTTTACTTTGATCCCTGAAGTAATTTTAGAGACTAACTAAGTTAATTATCCCTAAAATTGCTTCAGCTTGCTTTAGTTTTGGCGATCGCATTTGGATATTCAATAATTGAAAATATAAATAGTAAAGCGATCGCGCTTTTTAATCTAATAGCTCATATCTTTTAGCTGTTTTTAACTTACGGTCAAGAGTAACAGTGTGAATACAGCCATTCTCATAATTCACTGTACCGATGAGATAATCGGCAAAATCGGCTGTTCCTTTTTTAGTCATGGCGATCGCTTGATAAGTAGTCGATCTGTTTTCAAATTCAAATTTAGGGCTTTGCAGCATCAGTTCAAATGCTTTTATAATTTCTGCTGGAGAATATTTATAAGATTTTCCTTTTAAAACCCAAAAAATTTCGCATAAAACAACATTACAAATAAAATAAGATTCAGATTGATTGATAATATCTACTGCTTTTTGCCATGGTATTTCATCGTCTTTAGTTAAATATCGCACAACAACATTGGTATCAATTCCTATCACAAGCACCCTCTATAATTGCCTGTTCCATATCTTCTAAAGAAACCGTTGGCATTCCTTCTCGATGTAGAATCCCTGATAAGCTTTCAGCCGCAACATTTAAGGGAATGACTTTGACATCTCCATTTTCATCAATAACAAAATCTATTTTGCTGCCAGTACTTAAATGTAGATAATCCCTAATTTGTTTGGGAATGGTTACTTGTCCTTTCTTTGTCATACGAGCTTGAACCATCAATATCATTCCTGACCACTATTTTTTACTTTATAGTAAGATATTGCTCGGATTTTGAAATAGCGATCGCTAATGAGAATTATGGGGGCAATCCTAATTAAAATCTATATCTAATTACTAAAATAAATTACTGTCTTTGCCGAAAAACCTCGTAAAGTGCGATCGCCGCTGCCACGGAGGCATTAAGACTGGGAGTTTTACCCGTTAAAGGAATTCTCACCAGCTGATCGCAATTTTTTGCCGTGAGCTGGCTTAAGCCCTGACCTTCCGAGCCAATGACTAATCCCACCGCACCGCTAAAGCTAGTTTCGTGGAGCAGGGTATCCGTATCCGCAGTGGTGCCATAGAGCCAAAAGCCAGCATCTTTAAGCTTGGCGATCGCCTGATTGAGATTAACTACTCTGGCGATCGCCATATGCTCTAACGCCCCCGCAGCTACCTTCATTACCGTAGAGGTAACCCCCACTGCACGGCGTTGGGGAATTACTAATCCTTGAACCCCTAACGCCTCGGCAGTACGAATGATTGCGCCCAAATTATGTGGATCTTCAATACCATCAGCAATGACAATAACTGGTTCCTCCGTCTGCTGCGCCTTGCTGATTAAAGCCCTCAAGTCCCAATACTTGTAGGGAGCCAGCTGTGCTGCAATCCCCTGATGATTGCCCCCCTGAGTGAGTTGAGATAAGCGCTGGGGTGATACCTGATCCACAATGGTGCCATTTGCCTTGGCAGTTTTCACCAGAGGATAGAACTGTCCGTGACTCATTAGCTGATCGGTAATCCAGATGCGATTAATTTGGCGATCGCTTTTTAAAGCCGCTAAAACTGCATGACGACCATAGGTTAAATCAATTTCTGTTCTGGGAGATGCCGCAGGGGAGGAGACTGATGGGAATTTTTTTCCCTGGCTACCCTTGGTAGAAAGCTTCGGTTTCATCAATGTGTTTCAATAAATTTATTTAACGCTGGCATCAAAATCCAACTTCGCTAATAGCTCTGATAAACGGCTGGGGTTTGTCAAATGAAGATAGCCAATTAAAGTTTCTAAGCTAGTAGCCTGCTGATAAGTCTGAAGTGATAGGCGACGTGGCTTAGATACACAGGCGTTTCTTCCCCGACGTAAGATAGAGTGCTCTTGCTCAGTTAAATGAGGCAATAATTTTAATAAATGAGCCGACTGACTTTCGGCTCGCACTTGGGTAACAACCTGGCTATGATAGTTAGCCATTCGTTTAGGAGGCATCAAAAACTTTGTCCGAACATAGAGTTCAAATACAGCATCCCCAATGTATGCTAGGGCAGTTGGCGATAGCTGCTCAATGGAAGTTGATTGATTAGCTACGGCGGAATTTAGCATATAGTCATAATTTGCCCAAGTTTGAGCCGTGTCTGTTGGCGCGTAGCTTTTTTGATCTGGCTCTGGTGAATTCACATCCAAACGGGACGCTAGATTTCATTTACTTGATATTTTCTATGGCTATCTCTACAGAAGGCTGGAGAGAAAGAAACTTCTCTAGACGGACTAGCTTTACTGTTTGCGTAACTCGCGGATTGGTCACAACCTGCAAGCTTCCGCCCCCAGTTTGCGCCTTTTTAACCAGCTGCACTAAAGCTCCTAAACCAGAACTATCAATAAAGTCAATTTGTGCCAGAACCAAAATTAGGTTTTTTGGTCCTTCGTCTATACAATTACCAATGACTTTACGAAATGCTGGTTCAGAAAAGGCATCAAGCAATCCAGTAAGACGAAATATTTGGTGATTTTCCCTGACTTCACGAGTGCCTCTTAAGCTTACAGTCAGGTTTAGCTGCTCAGGAATAATCCCCTCCTCAACTGTACCTTTGTGATTTTAAACTATAAATACTTTGTCTTTTGACGCAGTATTAACGTTAACTTTATCAATGGTAAAGTATAGCCCATTTTCAAGGGCAATGTTAATCGCTTGATTTAACTTAAGCTCTTGTATTATTGACGCAGTGTCTATTCGAGTAAGAGAGATTACATTTTTGACAGTTCACAAAAAACCCCACTTTAGTAACCAAAGCAGGGTTGCAGAGCAAGAGAAACTTGTAGTGAATGTTGCGAATTCTAGTTAACTAGATCGTTAATCAGGTACAATTTATTTTTTGATTTAAACAAATATTACCTCTGTTAAATGGTCGGCGCATTCGTATAAACACTGATATTTTATTGAGGTTGTTTTTTGGCTATTTTAGCTATTTATACTGAGTAAGCTATGTTATTGATGAGCATTGGTGCTTCCACATTGATTTCGCAGATAAAAAGACAATACATCTCCTGGTTGAAAAAAGGTAGTCGTTGGTTGCTCGGATTTGTAATTGCATTAGTCATAGTGCTCAGTATTCCCTTGTTACCCGTGGTCAGTCAGCAACCTATTGTGCTCAAGACTTTGATTCGTGCCGACGAAGCGCAACAACTTCAGCCTTTAGTCGATAAATTTAATCAGCAGCAGCCTCAAATTCAGCTAGAAATTATTGAAGCTCCTAGCGATAGTAATCAGGTGGAGGATCTCTATACATCTTCTTTTCTCTTAGGGAACTCCCCCTTCGACATTGTTTATATGGATATAGTCTGGACTCCCAAGTTTGCCGCAGCAGGGTGGCTAAGAGAGCTTGGCGATCGCTTTGATGATAATGATGCAGAACCTTATTTAGCGGGGGATCTTGCGGGGGGTGCCTACCAGGGAAAACTATACCGCCTGCCATTTCGTTCCGATGCAGGAATGCTTTATTATCGCCAGGATTTGCTGAATCAAGCGGGACATGAACCCCCAAAAACTTTTGACCAGCTACTAGAAATTTCTCAGGATTTACAGCAGCAGGGGTTAGCGGACTGGGGCTATGTCTGGCAGGGCAAGCAGTATGAAGGGTTAGCGGCAATGTTTGTCGAGATTTTGCAGGGGAGTGGGGCTTTTTGGGTTAACCCCGATACTTCGGAAGTTGGTCTCGATCAGCCAGAAGCGATCGCCGCGGTGGAGTTTTTGCGTTCAGCCCTAGAACTAGAGGTTTCTCCCCCTGGGGTAACAACTTATGCGGAAGAAGAAACTCGGCTATTGTTTCAAAACGGCAAAACAGTCTTCTTGAGAAACTGGCCCTACGTTTACAGTCTCGCAGCGGATTCGGCGATCGCAGGTCAATATCAGATTAAGCCGATGGTTCATGCTGCGGGGCAAAGCAGCGGGGCAACCCTAGGCGGCTGGGGACTGGGTATTGCCTCCAGCAGCAAGCATCCCGATGCCGCCTGGAAGGCAATTAAGTTTCTTAGCAGCGAGGCATCCCAACGAGAGTTTATTTTAGATACAGGCTTTTTACCCAGTCGCACGGCACTATTTAACGACCCTGAAATTGTGGCAAAATTTGACCATTATCCCCAGCTATTAGAGGTGGTACAAAATTCCGCCTTGCGTCCTCCCATCCCCCAGTATGCCCAAGCTTCAGATATTTTACAGCGTTACTTGAGTGCGGCAATTACTGGCAGTATGACCCCTGAACAGGCAATGGAGGCTGCCGCCCAGGAAACCCGCAACTTATTAAAACGATAAATGACTCTGCCTAGTCCCTAGCTTTTAGCTGATAAATCTTGGTTAACTGTTTTTGAAGTTTAGGAAGTTTGCTAATTTTTTTAGGCATCCGATTTCGATAGTTGAGCGTACTAGACAAGGAAGTTCTGAACAATTCTTGTCTAAATTCATGGAGTTAACTTGAAAGCTAAATCCTTAATAGAGGCTTTGTCTCGGGTCTTCCTATTCGCTTAAGGGTAAGAATCCCACGTCTGTATACAGGTTACTAGACCAAAACGGTGCGTAACTGTCCTATCTCAAGAAGATAGGGCAAGTTTCGCTATGAAAAAATTAACCAAAATATAATTGAAATGGAGTTGACAGTTGAGTACTCAAAATAATTCTGAATCCTATTGTCCTATTACCAATGATGATATCGCTCTTATTGCCTTGACCGATGATAATACCTTAGTGTCCTTTGATTTTAGTAATCCTGGTGCTAGTGAGTTTACCGAGGTGACGGGAGTTGCAGGGGTTTTATTAGGAATAGACACCCGCCCCTCTAACGGTTTGATATACGGTATTTCCACGGCAAATAATATCTATACTATTGACCCTAACGGTGGTGAAGCTACTTTTATTAGCACAATAGATATCCCCTTTGAGGGAGGAACGATTTCAGGCTTTGATTTTAATCCTGTTGCTGATCGTCTGCGCCTAGTAGGGGATAATGACCAAGATTTTCGGATTAATGTTGATACGGGGGAAGTCATTGTTGATGGAAATTTAGCTTTTGCTGATGGTGATCCTAACGCTGGCGTAAATCCTAATGTTACCGCTGCGGCATATACTAATTCCTTTGACGGAACCGTTTCAACTCAGCTATACGACATCGATACTTTGCTGAATACTTTGGTTTTGCAAGATCCACCCAATGATGGAACCTTGATTACTGTAGGAGATTTGGGCATTGATTTTGATACCTTAGGTGGCTTTGATATTGTTTCCGAGGTTGAAGGTGACAATACCGCTTTTGCCGTTACCAATACAACTTTATATTCAATAGATCTTGATACTGGTGCTGCTGAAAGTTTAGGAGAAATAGGAGCAGACATTCTTCTTAATCTTCAGGGGTTGACTACGGTGCAAACTGAGGATGAACCTACAGTTGAAGAGATTTTGGACAACTCTGAATTTGTTACTCTAACTGATAACAACACTCTAGTGTCCTTCGATATTAATAATCTATTTGAAGTAGACGTTACAGAGGTGACGGGAGTAGATGGGGTATTGCTAGGTATCGATACTCGCCCTGCTGATGGTTTGCTATACGCTTTTAGCACGGCTAACGATATCTATACAATTGATATTCATAGTGGCGAAGCTACTTTGGTCAGTTCTCTCGATATACCTTTTGAAGGGGGAACTATCTCAGGCTTCGATTTCAATCCTGCGGCTGATCGCCTACGCTTAGTCGGAGATAACGACCAAAATTTTCGGATCAACGTTGATACGGGGGAAGTAATCGTTGATGGTACTTTAGCTTTTGCTGAAGATGACTTTAATGCTGGCGTTAATTCTAATATTACCGCTGCGGCGTATACCAATTCTTTTGCAGGAACCGAAACCACTCAGCTATACGATATTGATACCTTGTTGAATACTCTTGTTTTGCAAGATCCACCCAATGACGGAACTTTGGTTACGGTTGGTGAACTGGGTACTGATTTCGATACTCTGGGGGGCTTTGATATTGTTTCTTCGACTTACGGTGATAATGTTGCTTTTGCCGTCTCTGATTCAGTCCTCTATGGAATTGATTTAGATACTGGAGAAGCTTCTAGCCTGGGTGAGATAGGTAATTCAGACTTTGATAATATTCAAGGATTTGCGATTGTCCCTGACTTTGTGTAAGGAGGTTTTATTTTAAGTTAATGAAGCTATGGCTAAGATTAAGTCATTTGCCCATAGCTTCATTAATGAATTTATTAGTCACAATGCTGGCAAAAGGGAAAATTTGAGCAGCCCAAGAAAAGATATTATGTAGCAATGCCCTACTTTGCTTTTGCATATGTCTTCTAAATCATTTAGTAATTACTCTAATGAGCAGTTTCAGACTGATGCAGAGTTATTTTTGCAGCTGCAAAATGGGCACATTGAAGTTTTAGCTATTTTGTATGACCGTCATGCTGCTCTAGTCTATAGCGTAGCCTTAAAAATGCTGGGCAATACAGCCGAGGCAGAGGATTTAACCCAAGATATATTTCTTTCCTTAACCAAGGAGTGCTCCTACGATAGCAAAAGAGGCTCACTAAGGACTTATTTAGCTATACTAACACGATCGCGAGCCAGGGACAGACTCAGATCCCATAATAGACAACAGCAAAAGCTTAGTCATCAGACAGCCAATGAAAGTGCTAAGGTATTGTCTGAAACTCCCATGTATGAAATTTTTCAACAAGAGCGATCGCAAAAAGTTAAATTAGCTTTAGCCAAGCTATCGATTAAAGAACGAGAAGTGCTAGAAATGGCGTACTATCAGGGATTAAGCAAATCTAAGATTGCCCAAAAGTTAAATATTGCTTTGGGAACAGTCAAGTCTAGAGCCAGAAGAGGCTTGCTTAAGTTACGTCAAGCTTTAAGCGAATTGGAGGAGGAATCATAGCAAATATGTCAAACCTACCCCCAGAATGTCAACAGCTACTTATTTCTGGCTATGTATTGGGTAATTTAAGCCCTACCGAAGCTTTATTATTTGAGGAAATATTAAAAGAAAACCCCGATTTAATAGAGCAGGTAGCCCAGATGCAGCAAGCTATTGAGTCAGCCTACTCGCCCCAGGAAATAGCGCCGCCTCCTGGCTTGCGCGATCGCCTTTTAGCTACTGCTAATTCTCAGCAGACAGCAACAGCAACCCCATCAGCTCCCGTTAAGGATTCAGAAGTTGTTAGCGCACCACCATCCCAGTTTTCTTGGTCAAAAATTCTTGGTGCGATCGCCATCGCTATAATTGCGACTTTAGGTATTGTTAACTATCGATTATGGCAGACTGTTCAAAGCACTAAAATAATCAATACTAAAAGTGAAACTCTAACTTATTTATTAGGTAACGAAGAAGCAACAGCAAAACTGATTGTCAAGCCTGAAGGACTAAGCGCTACTCTAACCGTAACTAATTTACCCCCATTGCCGCCCAACAAAGTATATGCCCTATGGACAGTTGTGGGCAAAGATGTTCCCTATACCACCGACGAAAAAGGAGCTATTTTAACTGCGGTATTTCAAGCATCGGACAATTTCACTCAAGAAATAGCTGTTCCTCAACCCTATCTCGAACCCAGAACAATTAATAGAATTGCGATTACCGTGGAGGATATGTTAGAGCCCCAAGCCCATAGAGGCTCGATTTTTATATCTACTGAGAATAAATAATCAAACTATCTAATAATGACATTTAGTAAACAAGAAAAACTTACTGGCTGGCTGATGCTATTGCCAGCACTGTTGCTTCTAGGATTAGTATTTATTTATCCCATTGCCAGAGCCTTTTGGTTGAGCTGGTTTACTGAGAATTTGGCAACGCAGCTACAGCCAGTTTTTACAGGGTCGGGTAATTATCAAAGAATGTTGGGGGACGGCAGATTTTGGCAAAGTCTCTGGAATACTTCTATTTTCACCATAATCAGCGTGGTACTAGAGTTACTGCTGGGGTTGAGCGTGGCTTTAGCGTTAAATAAATCATTTACAGGGCGTGGAGTAGTAAGGACAATTGCCATTATTCCTTGGGCGTTACCAACGGCAGTTATGGGGCTAGCCTGGGCATGGATTTTTAACGATCAGTATGGCGTAGTTAACGATATCTTGCTGAGGTTAGGCTTAATCGATACGGGCATCAACTGGTTAGGTACTCCTGCCCTGGCAATGACAGCACTGATTGTTGCTGACGTTTGGAAAACTACCCCCTTCATCAGCATTATTTTGCTAGCGGGTTTACAGTCAATTTCCGCCGATCTATATGAGGCACACAAAATGGATGGGGCGATTCCGTGGCAGAGCTTCCGTCAAATTACCCTACCTTTGATAACGCCTCAGATTTTGATTGCTTTATTATTCAGGTTTGCTCAGTCCTTTGGGGTGTTTGATTTAGTCCAGGTAATGACGGGAGGAGGTCCAGCGGGCTCTACCGAAACTGTATCCCTCTATATTTACTCCACCGTGATGCGCTATCTAGACTTTGGCTATGGCGCTGCTTTGGTTGTGGTGACGTTTCTCCTGTTGGTTTTGGCTGTGGCAATTATTTCCCTGCTGTTACAAAAGGTTCGTGCTTAAAGTTTAGTCAAGATATCAATCGTCAATTAAGGCGAAGAATTAGACATGGTTTGGGGAGAAGTCTTAAGCCCACTGCTGCTTCAGTTGACTCACAGTCGGTAAAAACGACTGTAAAAAATTGACTGGTAGCTAAATACTAATAAGCAATTATTCAACTTCTTGCAACACTACCTACAAAATAAACTACCGCTTTGTTATTCTAAATCTTTAGCTTTTCTAAAATATTCTATTCGCTTATTACTACACTATATTAAGATTTAATACTGTCCCTCTTTTTTCTTAGCATTACTTGCTTACTAACGCCCAACAAAACTGTTAATGAACGAATATACTATCATTCAACTTACAAATAACGATATCGACGATACCAGTTTTCAAACCTTAAATGGGAATGCTGTGTGGAGTGCTAATGATGGCAACGATACCGAAATATTCTTTTATGATGGCAATTCTACTAGCCAGATAACTGATAACGAAGTCTTCGATGATATACCCCAAATTTTTGATAATAATTTAGTTTGGCAAAGAACTGAAAGAGGTCCACTTGCCATTTTTGATGATAGTCAAATAATTTTTTATGACGGCACTACTAGCAATTTAATTGCAAATGTTGCTGGTAGTGGAATTCCCACTTTTGCTGGAAATAACATTGTCTGGGGAGAAGATTTTACTATTGGCGGAGCAATATTTCTTTCTGATGGAACAAATACATTAGAGCTAACTACTTCAGGTACATTTGTCCCAGTAAATTCTAATGCGGTTTCAGGAGAGAATATTGTTTGGTCAAACTCAATAGAGGAAGAGTTTAGTGATATTTTTCTTTATGACGGCACGACTACAATTCAGATTACAGATAATAATTTAAGAAATATACTGCCTAGTGTTTCGGGAAGTAATATTGCTTGGACTGGGACAGATGGTTTTACTGAGAATGATACAGGAACGAACCCGTTCAAGGGGAATGAAACTGGAGAAGTATTTTTTTACAATGGGATAGAGACAATTCAATTAACCGATAATGACGTAGAAGACAAAGTCATTGATATTTCAGGCAATAACGTTATCTGGTTTAGTGGTAATTCAGGTCTATTTCCAGGCTTCTTGCCATCATCAGAATTATTTCTTTATGATGGCACCGATACAATCAAGTTAACCAATGATGAAACGGAGGGCTTTGGAGGAGCCGCTATTTCAGGAAACAAAGTAGTCTGGTCAGAAAGCGATGGTAACGACACAGAGATATTTCTTTATGATGGAAACACTACAACTCAAATTACTGATAATGATGTAGAGGATATTGCTCCTGATATTGATGGCAATAGCATTGTCTGGGAAAGTAATGATGGCAACGACACGGAAATATTTTTAGCTACTCTTGAAACAACTACGGACGGTGAAAATGACGTCTCTTCAACAGTATATCGTTTCTTAAATAACGATACAGGAGTTCATTTCTATACTGCTGATCCAAGGGAAAAAGATGCAGTCGAAAATTTGACTAATTTTAGCTTTGAGGGTGCTTCTTACAATAGTGCCGATCCTCTAGCTGGAGCAGAAGATACGGTGCCAGTATACCGATTTTTTAATGAGAAAACAGGAGTACACTTTTATACAATCTCTGAAAGTGAACGTATTACAGTGGCGGAGTTAGACAACTTTAGTTTTGAAGGGGAGGCTTTTTATGCTTATGAAACAGAGATTGAAGGCTCTATTCCTATATATCGCTTTTTTAACGCTAATACAGGAGCGCATTTTTATACCCCATCTGCTGTGGAAAGAGACAACATAGAAAATAATTTACCAGATTATCAATCTGAAGGAATTGCTTATTATGCTCTACCTATCGATACAGAGTCTTAAGCAAGTTAATAGACAAATACAATCGAAGAATTCTTAAGTAGTTAATAAATGGAATTTTACAAAATATGAACGAATATACAATTACCCAAATTGGTGAAGTTACTGGCTTACCTGCAAGAATTTTCAATCCAGGTGCTGTTGATGAAAATAACAATAGTATAGTTTGGGAAAGTGATGTCGGTAACGACTCGGAAATATTTTTCTATAACGGAAGCGAAACTATTCAACTCACCGACAACGATGTTAATGATTTTGAACCAGCGGTATCGGACGACAATGTAGCTTGGTCGAGAAACGACGGTAATGACTCGGAAATATTTTTCTATAACGGAAGTGAAACTATTCAACTTACCGACAACGATGTTGATGATTCTTTTCCAGCAATATCGGGCAACAATGTGATTTGGTCAGAAGCTGATGGAGAGCGCTTTAATATCCTTCTTTACAACGGAAGTAAAACTATTCAGCTTTTCAATAGTAGTATATCAGATGTGACCTTCACGTCGTTTTTTAGATTATCTGGTAATAATGTAGTTTGGTCTCAGAGTGATGGTAACGATGCTGAAATATTTCTCTACAACGGAAACGAAACTGTTCAACTTACCGACAACGATGTTGATGATATTTCTCCTAGAATATCTGGTAATAATGTAGTTTGGTCTCGAAGTGATGGTAACGACTCGGAAATATTTCTCTACAACGGAAATGAAACTATTCAACTTACTGACAATGATGTTGATGATATTTCTCCTGGAATATCTGGTAATAATGTAGTTTGGTCTCAAAGTGATGGTAACGACTCGGAAATATTTCTCTACAACGGAAATGAAACTGTTCAACTTACCGACAACGATGTTGATGATGTTTTCTCATTCTCAAGAATATCTGGTAATAATGTAGTTTGGTCTCGAAGTGATGGTAACGACTCGGAAATATTTTTCTATAACGGAAGCGAGACTATTCAACTTACCAACAACGATGTCGATGATGCCTCTCCCAGAATATCTGGCGACAATGTAGTTTGGACAAACGGTAGCGGCTCAGGCGAAGAATTATTTCTTTATAACGGAAGTGAAATCATTCAACTTACCGATGATAACCTACAAGATTTTGCTCCTCGGCTACTTGGCGATAACGTGTTTTGGCTACAGTTTAATAACTTTGAATCTGGAGAACCAGCAAAGGTTTTGTTAGCTACTCCGAACGATGTCGATTTTAGTTCGGGTACTGTCTATCGCTTTTTAAATAACGATACGGGAGTTCATTTTTATACTGCTTCAGAAAATGAACTAGATGCCGTACAAGAATTAGACAACTACACTTTTGAAGGTGCCTCTTACCAAAGCGTCAACCCTTTAACTGGTGCAGATAATTCCGTACCCGTATATCGCTTTTTAAATAACGATACGGGAGTGCATCTCTATACTATTAATGAAACAGAACGAGAGGCAGTAGAAGGGTTAGATGATTTTAGCTTTGAGGGAGAAGTTTTTTCTGCCTATGCCTCGGAGATAGAAGGTTCGATTCCGATCTATCGCTTTTTCAACTCCAATACGGGGGCGCATTTTTATACCCCATCTGCTGTGGAAAGGGATAATATCGAAGCTAGCTTACCTGACTACGAATCAGAAGGTATCGCTTACTACGCCTTGCCTGTAGAATCTGAGGTTATTTAAAAACTTTACCATCGAGGCGATCGCACTTGTTCACAACTAGAGACGAAAAAAGGTAATTGTAACCGCCGCAGGATTAATATGCGCTCCAGAACGCTTGCCGGCATTGTCAGGTTATCTGAATCAGGCATGAGATAATCACAGGATGAGTTAAAATACTTATTATCGTCACCGTTTTAAATATTAGTTTTAGCTTTAAACT
The DNA here is from genome assembly GCA_038524995.1 of Cyanobacteria bacterium J06621_8. Taxonomy (GTDB): domain Bacteria; phylum Cyanobacteriota; class Cyanobacteriia; order Cyanobacteriales; family Xenococcaceae; genus Waterburya. The sequence continues at coordinate 925 of JBCBIE010000021.1, read as the reverse complement.
TTATTTAATCTTATCATTGGATAAATCACCAATAACAAAAGTATGCTTTCCCTGGGCAGCAATTTTGGTAATTGTCTCCATAAACTGCATAAATTTGATGTTATCGTGATTGCTCATTAATTCGGCGGCATTTTTTAAAGTTCTGGCGGTTGCCACGGTAGTTCTGGCATTTTCCAAGTCAAGTTTAGCTCTAATTTTAGTTTCTAACTGCTGGGCAAATAATTGTTTGATAATTTTGAGAAATCCAATATCTTTAACAATTAGATTTTGAATTACGATGCCATATTCAGCTAATTTATGCTGTAAAGCTTCAGGAATTAAGCTGAGAATCTCTTTCCTTTGATGATTGATTTGTTGGCTTTCGTTTTGAGCAATTGTTTCTCTTAAGTATACTTGGGTAAAATTGCGAATCAAGTTTTCAGATTCAGCTATTATGCTTATGTTAGTCAACCACAGACTAGATTTATCGCTAAATAAGTTAAACTTGCTGACAAAAATATCACTATCTTGAATTAAATATTCTACTAAATAGGAAATACGTAGCGAGATATTATCCTTCGTCAGCACTTCTTGATTAACGACGGTGATAATTTGACTTACTGTCGGCAGAGTAAGACAATCAATTTCTCGATAGAAATCAAAAAATTTATAAACCCCTGGATTAAGTCGTTGGCGAAACTTATTTTTATGGTAGAGATAACCAATTTGATTAGGTCTGACGGATATTACTTTGCGAAATAGTCCCATGGGCGGCACTTAATTTGCTGATTGAATTAGAAGAACTCTAGGATAATGGGGAAAATCAATTAAGTCATAAACATACAGGGTAAGCGCAAGAAAATAGATCAGAAAAAAATGCTAATTTAAAGTAGAAAGAAGAACATCAAACATGTAATTGCAATTCATAGCAGCTCGTTTTGTTTTT
>JBCBIE010000020.1:0-84420 GCA_038524995.1 Cyanobacteria bacterium J06621_8 | reverse complement strand
CTTGATCTCTGACCTACTTTTCTCATCTTCTACCTATTCGTGCAAGAGGTCTATTTACTAAACTGTAAAAAAAAGCGATCGCCCGAACAAATAAAAAATTGTAAAAGTTAGAAATCTTATTTGTTGAAAATCAATTAAATTATGATTAATTTCCATTTAAGCATTTAAATAAAACAGGGAGTAGCGAACATCTAAAGCGATCGCTCTCCCCATTTGCTAATAGCCTTAAGCAAAGGCAAAATCATCAGCAGTTAAACTACCTGCCTCTATCCCCTGAAGAATTGTCAAATCTGCACCACTTGCATTAATTAAGGCATCTCCTTCTAAGTCAGTAATACTAACATCATCAAAACCAATACCCAAACCAGCAATCCCAATTACATCCTCTCCAGCAGTAAAGTCAGTGATGATATTAACGGCATCAGGAATTTCCGCTGTTGCAATCCAGAACTGATCCCCCCCTGCGTCTCCAGTAATGGTATTATCTCCTCCACCAGTAGCAAAGATAGCATCGTCTCCATCTCCAGCAAAAATGAGATCGCCTGCACCCAGAACTAGAGTATCATCACCATCACCCCCATAGATGCGATTGCCACCATCACTCCTGGAAGCATCAACTAAATCGTTCAAGTCTCCAGCAAAGATTAACTGGTCACTACCAGAAACTTCAATCGTATCACCATCGTCGGAGCCAAATATAGGCTCAAAAGCGTTATTTTCACTTTCATCACCGACGGCAAAACTTACCTGATAGGCTCCAGGTTCCGCTATTCCTTCAATCGTCCAGCCGCTGCCGCTGCCGATTAGAGTCGGATCATAATCATCATTGCCTAAAACACTAATGCCCGCATAATATGTACCTGAGGCTTCCGCTGTAAAGGTAATCCCCGCCTCTCCTTCACCAGGAACAATCTCATCTAGGGTATTTACCTGACCTACCGAACTAAGCTCATTGCCTTCAGCATCGAAGATACGCAACACTGGCTGTAATAAAGACTCAGAACCATCCGCTGCGATCGCATCTATATTGATCTCAATCGATTCTCCCTCCTCTAGTTCAAAGGAGTAGAGATCCACATCTTCAGAAATATCAATCAGAACCGCTGGGTTAGCGAAATCAGGTGTAAAGCTCGCTTCCCCAGACACAACAATGGGGTTGCCTGGGGTCGGGCGAGGAATGGCGATCGCATCTTCCAGAGTATCGTTGAACTCGTTTTCTACAGGAGAAGGCGGTGCTTCGGCAACAGTATCAGCAATGGAGAAACTGCCGCCCCCCGCTAGAGGGGAAACCTGATAGTCATCACTGGGATTAAGAGTAAAGGTTGCTGTTTCAATTCCCTCAGATTCTCCATCGTCAGCCACAGGGAGGCTAATGGTGGCAGTCGCCTCGGTCATAGTAAAGATTAGCTGAGGCGGACTACTTTCCGCAACTGCAACCTCCCCAGTAATTCCTGTAGTGTTAATACCAGCTAGATTAAACTCATCTAGTCCAGTAACCGTCACCGAAACCACAATACCTTCAGCAGAAGGCGTAGTGCTCAGTCCAAAGGTGTGAACCGAAACAGTGCCTTCTGATTCAATTAGGACAGACGGGGTTACGCTTAAGCTAAGCTGCGGTAAAGAATCAGCAGTATCGGCTGTGGTAATAACGGCGGAACTCGCCCCAGGATCGATCTGATAGCCAGCACTTTCCCCCAGGAAAACCTGAAACTCTTGAATCCCTTCCTCCGCCTCATCAGGAAATGCTGCAACGCTGATTTGAGCCGTTTGTTCCGTAATGTTGAAATAAAAACCGCTTCCAGTAAAGTTGGGGGCAGGAAAAACGCCACCGCTGACTTCAGCATTAAAAATATCGAACTGACCTAATCCTGGAAATTCCTCGTTCACCGCAGCCGTACTGGGGGTAGCGGTATTGACAAACACCACGACTCCTTCTGCTGGCGGTGGCTCACTCAGGTCAAATATAAACGTGAGAGCATTACCCTCGGCTTCAATCAGTGCCCCGTTTTCCACCGAGAGGCTCACTACTGACTCTGTGCTAGGGGTGGGAACGGCTGCGGCATTATCATAGATCGTAACGGTGGAGGCTACTGTGGCTGGATTAACAGTAATGCCAGGATTGTCTTCTATAGTAAAGGTGATCTCTTCTGTCCCATCAGTTTCGACTTCAGCTTTATCAAACAAGGTCAGGTTGAGCAGGGCATTGGCTTCAGTAATATTCAGCCGCAGCCCTGACGGATTGCCTTCAGCATCCAAGACTGGTCTGAGGATCTCGGCACCGCGCACGAAGGGTTCAAAGGTAAAAACGTACTCAGCCAGATTCACCCCTGTATTTATATCAACTTCAACCCCCGATTCAGGAATGTCCCCTGCGGTGGTTACCACCAGAGTAATAGCAGATCCCCCCAGTGCCAGCAGCGGGTCAAGACCGACATCATTAACCGTCTCAACGGCGGCTGGTACTATTAGAGATTCATCTAGCCCGTAGGTGCCGCTGAAAGTTTGCAGAGACACCTGGGGTGGCGCATCTGCGGGGGGAATATCTGAGGTGTTGTTTGGGGGCGGCGTTACGGGAGTTTCGCTGTTGACGAGCTCAAAGACCAGCTCATAGTTACCAAAGCCATTATTGCCAAATTCTTCCAGGTTAATTCCGCTACCAGAGCCAGCGGTAAAGGGATCATAAAACTGATTAAAAAAGCCACTCACCCCAGCGTAATAGGTGCCAGCTTCCGTGGCGGTAAATTCCAGGGCGGGCTGTATGGAGGTAAAGGAGTCATCGGGAGCAGGCTCTGTCGGTAAACCTCGAACCAGATTGTTCCCCTCACTATCAAATAAAATCAGCTCCCCAATATCCAGGGGCATTGAGCCGTCAGCAGTATCTAAATCAAGCTTAATGGTGTCCCCTGCTGCTAGCTCAAAAGCATAGAAGTCCACATCTTCTGTGGCATCTACATCACGGTTGTTGTCAAAGTCAAAGTTAATGGTGCCAGTGGCGATCGCTTTGGGAGTATCAGAAGAGAGAGCAACAGGGTTAGCAGTACCTATAGTATCGTTGGCTTCTGTCTCAATGAGCTGAAAATAGCTATTTTCCATAATTTAATTCTGTTCTTTAAAGCTTTATTCCGACGCATCTAACTGAAATCGATGACCCTCTTGGGATACGTTGCGTCTTTGATGAATCATATCCTGCTTTTTATCGAGCAAAGATCACTAGCACTGCGACTTTTGATCACTCCAGCAACAAACTTAGACCAATACTCAGAAAGCCTTTTATGCTTTGCTCGGAGCAATATAGACTTGGATTAGAACACTTATTACTTAGGCGTTGGTGAATTAAAGTATAGTTGGAGATTTTGTCAGATTTGAATTTGCTTTAAAAAGCTAAGAGTTGATAGCTAAGAGCAAAAAGCTACGGGCAGATACATTAACTTTGTTCTAAGTTCACTTCATACGACTACTTATGATGCTTTATCCATACAGAATATTAATTGACGGCGGTTTAACCAGCCTGATTCTTACGGTATTGATCGTTGGCACTATATTCTGGAATTATCGCTGGTGGCTGGCAGATTTCCCCCCCGCACTCCAGGATATCTTGCCACCACAAACTACCCAGGAAAGGCAAAAAGCTATTTTAATTGCCATAGGGTTCTTTGCGATTATTATTCTGGGGATGGCTGTTTCATTTAGCCTCTTGCAACAGCAGATACCCGTTAAGCTGAATTTCTTCTCTGCCTGGCTTCATGGATTTTTATTTTTTCAAGTTTTCAACCTGTGGGATTTAATCGTAATTGATTGGATCGGATGTCTATTCATCGACCCCAGCAATCCTCCCATACCTGGGACAGAAAACTCACCAGGATATCGAGACTATTGGTTCCACTTCCAGGGATTTTTGCAGGGAATTTTGATCGGCATACTGTTCAGCTTATTAGCAGCAGCTATCGTAACTTTTTTCGGTTAGTTACGCTGCTTAAATTTTAAGATCTATATGATTAACTAAAGCGCTTGAGATACTCCCTTGGGGTACTGCCAAACTTACGCTTAAACGCCTTGGCAAAATAGCCCCGATGAGAAATTCCTACCGTATCGGCGATCGCACCAATGGTCATTTGCTGGGTTTCTAGGAGCTGACGAGCCCGCTCCAGGCGATCTCTGTGTAAAACTCCAAATACGGTAGTGCCAAACAGTTCACGAAATCCTTGCTGAAGTTTGCGTTCACTAAGACCTACCTGTTCAGACAGTTCAGCAAGTGACGGCGGCGTCATTAAATTCTGTTTGAGAATTTCTCGACCTTGATACAGGCGGTCAAAATCTTGAGGCTTGAGTGTATCGGTCAGCAGAGAAGGGGAAGACTGGAAAAACTGGCTAAAGTAGAGGGCAAATAGCTCTAGAGCTTGGCTTTCCAGATAAACGCTGCGAATCTTGCCATGGTATGGACAACGAATAATTTTTTGCAGCACCTGGGAGATTTCAGTAGAAGTATTGCAAAGATGAACCAAAAATTCTGCTGCTCCTGACTGAATAGCTGTTTGTAAAGACTGAGGTAGTTTAGCCAGATCTTCGCCAATTAAGCTGAGAATTAGAGCAGGAGCCAGGGTAATATCTACGAAATGGATGCGCTCTGCTGCACTTAACCTAAGAGTCCCCGCAGCGTAGGGAGTAGTATAGAAGCTCGCTTCTCCAGCTTGCATTGTAATAGTAGATTGAGCACCAGGGAAGGTACTGCTAAACTGTCCTGAAAGGCAAAACGTTAGACTACCGCAAGAAGCTGCTAACGATTGGCTCTGACCATTGACAAACAGGTCTTGGTTCAGGGTATAGTCTTGCACACCTAAATCTAGCCCCTCCCGCAGCCGAATACCTCTGATATAACCCTTTCCTAAAGAGGGGGGGAACATCAGCAACGACTCATTAGGCTCTAATCGCAGCTGACGATTATATTCTCGGTTCAGTTCGGCTAGCACTGATTCGGACTCTGAGGGAGAAAAGGCTGAAGCCTCTGGAGCAGAATCGGCTTTTGCCGACTCCGAATTGGCTGCGATTATGGCAGCATTAAACTCTGCTTCACTCAGCTCAATTGCTTCTTCACTCGCAACAATAATTTTATCTTTATCTACCAAGATTTAGATAAGTTTTTACTAGTAATTTATACTCAACACTGTATTTTAAATTAACTTTCCAATCAACTCTTACAAGACTAAAAGCCCAGAAGATTGAGAAGTCCTTTGCGTCCTCTAATACCAATGCGATCACTTGATTAAAGCGATCGCACCAAAAACTAGCTAAAGCTTCCAACAGGTCAATAATACTGACCCCATTAAAGCCAGTTGATGAATCGAAAATTCGTAAAACAGGAAACAGGGTTGACAGTTCATCAGTTCCCAAATCAGGAGCCGTCTCGCTGATGCTAACACTTTGTCCCGTTTCTAGGTCAAGACTGTACAGGTCTACATCTTCCGAATCATCGTAAGGAAGGGTTGTGGGGTCGGCAGTGAGGAAGTTGTAATCTAGAGTCCCCCCAATCATGGTGGTATTACCAAAAGTAGGAGTAAGGTCGATGGCATTGGCAATAGTGTTATTGAACTCGGTTTCTACTCTGGGAGGCGGTACTTGATCCGCAGTATCAACGATTTGGAAGATACCTTGATTAGCGACGGCAGATATTTCGTATCCTGCCCCTGGATTGAGGGTAAAAGTCGCGGTTTCTAAAGCTTCAGTTTCCCCATCATTAGCAATCGGTAAACTAATAGAAGCATTCGCTTCAGTAATGGTAAAGCCTAGCTGGAGGGGGAAGCTCTCTAAAATAGCCAGCCCCCCCCGTGATTCCTGTTGAGTACGGCATTGTTTTGGGTGAGGTTTAGATAGATGCCTGAAGGATTGCCATTTTCGTCAATTATGGGATTGAGAATTTCTGCTCCTCTAATGAATAGTAAGAAATTCCTGAGCTGTAATCTTTGCTTCCTTGAGACTATAGCTGTCAAGCTTGCTTAACCACCCCTAGACGGATTTTTTTCACCCCCAGTCGGATCTTTAATCTTAGTTAAGCTTTTTTAGACGTTGCTGATTTCAAGTATGAAATTAAGTAGATAACCAAATACGGTATTACCAAATATTGACTTGAATCCTTGTTTGAGTTTGTACTCATTTAAGCCAACCTGTTTTGCCAAGGCATTTAGAGTAGGTGGATTATCCAGATTATTAATAATTATTTCACGAGCATGATGAAGACGCTCTATCTCAGATTTATTTGGTTGATATGCTCCAGTTTTTTTACTGTCTTCTAATTTAGCTAGTTTTAAAGATATTAATTCTATAGCTTTGATGATACTTATCTTCTCCTAGATATTTTAGAGTTTCTTGATGAAATTCTGGTTAATTATTAGCTGAAATTTGAGCTTTCATTATAAGTTTTAATTAATTATTTTTTTTAATAATGCTGGGATTAATCCCATACTTTTTACGAAAGGCTGCTGCAAAATGACTTAAGTTTGTGTATCCAACGGTCTGGGCAACTTCCGTAACGTTCATTTCTCCAGAGCTTAATAATAAATGCGATCGCTCCATCCGATAGTCATGTAGACAACCAAAAATACTACTCTTCTGTTGGGCTGTAGCTCAAAACATCCTTGAACTTTATTGCAGTAAGAAAGGATATTTTGCTGTGCTTTTAAATCGAATTCCTGATCGGCTAAATAATATTGATAATGACCACTGACTACCCAAGACATCCCCAGATTGGCATAGTTAATTTCTGCTGTTAAGCTAACTGGCTCTTTAGTTAAGTATTCTTGAATTTGCAGTTCTAATCCAGAACTAAATAGATAGCGGTCAATTCTACCTTGACCTATTTTAGAAGAAATTTTAATACTATCTTCTCTGCCATAATTTTGCTTTTTACTTCCGATATATTTCTGTATTTTTTGATAAAAGTCCTGTTGATTATCAATAGAAAATGATGCTTTCATCTCGAACTAAACCAAGAAATTATATTTTAGATTGTATTATAGACTTAGCTCAAGACAATCATTAATCATGAGCAGGAATATAAACGCTGTCCTAAATTAAATTTGATACGAACATAGTGTATCTAAAGATTAGTCAAGGCAATTAAAAACTTAATAAAAATAATGGAAAGCACTAATTAAAGTACTTCCCAGCAAGTCTATAAAACTCAATTATTTTCCTCGGTTAATTCATAACCATACTCTGAATTATTTTTTCTGTGTCTAGATTTAACCAAAGGCAAAATCATCTACAGTCAAGCTATCTGAGGCTACTCCCTGAAGAATTGCTAATTCTGAACCAGAAGCGCTAATTAAAGCATCTCCTTCCAGGTCAGTAATGCTCACGTCCTCAAACCCAATGCCTAAGCCCGCCAAACCGATCACGTCTTCACCGCTAGTAAAGTCAGTAATAATATTGGCTGCTTCGGGAATTTCCGCTACGGCGATCCAGAACTGATCGGCACCTGCATCCCCAGTAATGGTGTTGTCGCCGCCAGAGGTAGCAAAGATCGCGTCGTCTCCCTCGCCACCGAACAGGCGATCGCCTTCACCGAGAATCAAGGTATCATCACCACTACCTGCGTAAATGCGATTGCCACCGTTACCAGTAGAAGCATCTACTAAATCATTGAGGTCTCCAGCAAAGATTAATTGACTGCTACCTTCAACTTCGATGGTGTCACCATCAACGGAACCAAATACAGGAATAAAACTATCATCAATGCTCAGAGTAACTGTGCCAGCATCAGCAGCAACTTCGTAAACTTCACCATCAACAATGTTGAACTCAATCTCTTCGAGACCCTCATTAGCACCATCATCAAAGATTGAAATTGTGATGCTGGCTTCGTTTTCAGTCAAGGTGGTTAAGAAGCTACTGGCTCCAGTATCACCAATTTCAGGAACGCCATCAATACCAGTGGTAGTGAAAGCAGGAGAACCATCATCATTGAAGATATTGAATTCACTTAGGGCAAATACTGTAGGGCTATCAACTAGGATAGTTAAACCACCTTCAGGAATTTCCCCATCAACACTAAAGTCAATGGTAAATTCATCACCTTCTGCAAGTTCAGTATCGCTTAAGGAGAAGCCTACAGTAGGTCCAACACCAGATCCGCCATTACCATCAATGATGGTAACAGAATCGCTAGCAGCATCAGAATTTACTGCGTATTCAGACTCGATAGAACCGTCATTCTCGATCACGGTAAAGCTGAAATCAGTGTCTTCTTCTTGAATGATGTCGTTGAAGATTGGCAGAACAATCGAACCTAAAGTCTCAGAGAGAATTACCTCAAAAGTAGAGGTTTCAGGATCGAAGAATTCCCCTAGTACCGCATTGTTAAACTCAATATCCAAAGAACCATCAACCTGGTCTAGGATATCAACGCTACCTGTCACCAAGAAAGAGAGTCCATCAGCAGGGACTTCACCAGCCACATCAAATTCAACGCTTACAGTTGGGGCATCATCTTCTTCAGATACAAGATCTGGCTCGATGCTGAGGCTGATTTCAGGAATTTCAGGAAGTGCCTCACCATCAAGAGTTGCCGTGAATCTATAGGGACCAGGCTCAAAACGCTCATCAAAGATCCAACCACTACCGCTAGCTTGGACGTTGGGGTCGTAGAAATTGTTGCCCAAAGTACTAATACCTACATAGTAAGTACCATCAGCAGGAGCGTTAAATTCTAGATAAGCATCACCATTAGCTTGGAAGACTTCATCAGGAGCTGCTTCATTTTCGTTGATAGCAACTTCATTACCTTCAGCATCAAAGACGCGCAAGATATTATCTAGTAAAGAACCTTCAACCCCAGCATCCCCTGTACCGCCAGCATCAACATCAAGGATGATAGTTTGACCAGCTTCTAGGTCAAAAGAGTACATGTCAACGTCTTCAGTGTTATCGATAAAGTTGCGAGTCTGGCGGCTGTTATCAATCTCACCATTAATCACAAATACAGGATTAGTGGCACTTAGACCAGTTTCCATTGCATCGGCAATAGTGTCGTTGAATTCGGTTTCAGTTAAACCCTCATCATCTTCACCTCCATCTTCACTACCTTCTTCGTCGGGTAGCTCTACCGAATCTGGATTATCAGCAATAGTAACAGTAACAGCATTGGCATCAGGATCAACAGCATAGCCAACCCCAGGCTGTACGACAAAAGTAAACTCTTCAACTCCCTCAACAGCGTCTTCTGCGGGAATCTCAGGGTTAGTCGTTTCGTCGAATGCTGCCAAAGTAATTGTTGCAGTCTGCTCCGTCATAGTGAAGAAGAAACCACTAGCTTGAAAGTTAGGAGAGGGGAAGTTCCCGCCAATAATTTCAGCGTTGAAGACATCAAACTCACCTAGAGCTGCGCGAATGCCGCTGTCTAGATTGATTGTGACGCCTTCTGCTGGAGGAGCTGTATCTAGAGTAAAGGTTAGAGTTGTAGTATTACCTTCAGACTCAACTAAAGCTGTCTCACTGACGGAAATACCAACTGTAGGAACTGTGGGCAGCTCTGGAACGTCATTTAGAGTGTCATAGATGGGTGCAGAAATAGAGTCGTCTCCCACGGCATAACCAGCAGCAGGCTCCAGAGTAAAGCTGACTGTTTCTTCACCGTCGGTAGGTGCTTCATCAGGATCATTAAGGTTGAGGTTGATAAAGCCAGTGTTAGTAGTGAGATTTACCCTCAAGCCAACAGGGGTTCCCGCATCATCGAAGATTGCGCCTATAACCTCGACACCTTCTGAACTGAAGGGAGCGCGAGTGCTAAAGACAGTAGAGAGATCAATATTGCTCCTGAGATATACTTCAACACCTTCTTCAGGAATTTCTCCTTCTACATCCAGACCTAGGGTCAGAATGGAAGCATTTCTGCGTTCAGGGGTGTACTGAACCAAGACGCTAGCAATCAAGTTATCGTCGGCATCGTAGGTACCAGGTGTCGCTGCGAGAGAAACTGTAGGACCTTCACCAGTGCTAGCAGGAATCTCGGTCGCGGAAGAACTTAGTTCTTCGTTGAGAGTCATATTTAGCGAATAAATACCAAAGCTACGACCAGCACCACTACCAGCTACGTTTGGATCATAGAAGTCGTTGTTGAATGTACCATCATCGTTAGTGAAGAAGCTAAACTCACCGTTACCAAAGCTGCTAACCCCCACATAGTAGGTTCCAGAAGCTTCAGGAGTGAATTCCAGATAAGAATCTTGACGACCAGGAGCGAATAGCTCATTGGGAGCAAAATCATCATCACTTTGAGCAACCATGTTGCCATCGGCATCAAAGACTCGCAGTACAGTATCAGGACTCTCATCTCTGGAATTATTGATGCGAGCATCAATGTCTAGTCGTAGTACATCACCAGCTTCTAGATCTACTGCGTACATGTCAACATCTTCTGTACGATCTGTTTGAACGCGATCGCTATTAAAGAAGTTTCCGTTAATAGCAGCATCGATGGTGATGTTGCTATTATCAGCACTTAAGCCAGTAGGTTCTGCTTCAGCGATCGTGTCACCAATGGAATCAAAACGACCTTCCGCTTCTGGAGGAACTTCCGCAGCTGTATCCACAATGCTAAAGCTACCGACATTGCCTTCAGGGTCAACCTGATAACCGTCTCCATCAATCAGGGTAAAGGTAGCAGTTTCCAGACCTTCGGCTACTCCATCATTACTGACAGAAACATTGACTGTGGCAGCTTGCTCGCTAACCAGAATATCTAGGGTGCCATCTGCACCGATATTCATTAAGCCACCACCAGTAACTTCTAACCCTAAAGCATCAAATTCCGTAAGGCTTTCCGAACTGACAGAAACTAGAATTCCTGATGCTGGTGGTGGAGAACTTAAATTAATGCTGAATGTAGCAATTGTTGCTTCTTCTTCAATTAAAACATCAGGCTCAGTGTCCAGACTAGCCTGAATCTCAGAGGCATCACTTTCTTGGACTAGAATTGATGCTTCTCCTGCTCCTTCAGCAATGTTGTAGCTAGGAAGTGGCTGTAGAGCAATACTGACCTCTTCTAAACCTTCTACTGCTTCATCTACTAATGCTTGGAAGGTAATGCTAGCACTTGGCTCAGTAATTTTGAAGAAAAAGCCTCCTGCATTACCATCTGGAGGAGGGAATGAACCACCTGTCACAGTAGCATTCAGTAAATCAAAGTCAACAATACCTGCAAATTGATTATTGGAAACAAAGATTATCAAGCCATCTTCTGGAATTTCGCCATCGACACTAAAGTTGAGTGTAGCAGTGTCACCACCTTCAGTTAGAGTACCAGTGTCGCTAGTCAAGCCAATCCCGACAGTTGCTGGTTCTGGAGCGGCTGGTAGCTGTGAGGCTTCTTGAAAAAGCGTTATTGTTGAAGGAGTTCCCGCAGGTGTGTAACCTTCTCCATCGGCTAAAGAAAAGCTAATATCTACTGGTTGGTCACTATCAGTTGGATTGGTAAATCCTGTATTAAAGTTAACCACAGTATTGCGGTTATCTAGCCTTACTTGTAACCCAATAGCAGTTCCGTCTTCATCGTAAATTGCACCAACAACTTCACCACCAAAAGCTGTGGGAACAAAGTTTGTTCCTGAGATAAATTGAGTGATGTCAGCTAGATCTGTTTCAACATTTACTACTAAGCCATCTTCAGGGACTGGAGCATCAGCACTGACTATTAAGCTAAGAATAGGAGTACCAATACCATCTAGAACTAGGTTGGGGGTAGCTAGCAGCTCGTTCTCATCAAATGTTCCTGCTAAGGTATCGATAGAAACATTTATCCTATCTACTGATGGGGGGTCAGTAGGATCTACTGGTTCATCGCCGACATCAGAGATGGTGAGAGTGACACTATTATCACTGCCGACATCGTAATTTTCACCATCCAGAACGTTTAGTTCAAATGTTTCGGCTTCTTCTGCTTCGCCTTCATCAACGACATTAAAAGTGATGCTCGCAGTACTATCAACCATTGTGCCAATAAAACCACTGGCATCCCCATTTGGAGCTAGTGTGCCAGAAAACCCAGTGGTAGTAATATTTGGAATACCACCTTCATCAGTAGAAATAAAGTCTCCTAGTGCTGCGCCAACATCAGTATCAACATTAACTTCGACTCCTCCATCAGGAATGTCTCCTTCTGCGGTGAGGGTAATGGTTAACTCATCGCCTTCATCTAGTGTTGTAGGAGCAGCAGCAATATTTATTGTGGGTCCACCTGTTCCATCTACACCATCAACTACTGTAATGCTGAGATTTTGAGCATCAGGATTGATAGTGTAATTGCTATCGGAAATTGGTAAGATTCCAGGTTCATAAATTCCTTCTGGTTCAGCAATATTATCGTCAAATACCGCAGTAGTTAGAGAACCCTGTGGTGCAGACAATAAATAATCTACAGTGAAACGACCAGGGGATGTTTCTTCAAAGTCAAAGAATTCTAGATTTTCTAAATCGAAAATGTTGAAGTCGATTTGTTCTGTATCAAAGAAGTTTTCATTGAAGCGAACGACTATTCCCTCTTCTGGAAAATCTCCTGCTACGTCAAAGCTTAAAACTAAAGAAGTTGCTTCTGCTTCGTTAAGCGAATCGGTTGAACCTGTAAAGCTAAGTACGGGTAAATCACCTGGTTCTGGTTCTGGCTCTGGCTCTGGTTCTGGCTCTGGCTCTCCCCCCGGTAACTGGCTGGCATCATCGGCAAACAGCACTACGCTAGAACCTGCATCAGGATCGACAGTAATGTCGCTCAGATCTGTAATGGCTTCTGCGTCTACGCTAGGCACTTCATCCGCAGTTACTAGAGAAAATGTTGCTTCTACCAAGCCATCAAAGGTTTCGGGGAGAAAAGTATCTGGTTCAGGATTATCAAAAATGCTCAGGGTAACCGTGGCAAATGTTGCCCCTGGATTAATCGTAAAAGCAATTCCCGAATTATCTGTATTGGTGCTTACCGAAAAAAGATCGATATTTTCGATCTGAGGATTAGCGATCGCTGCGGGTAAATCGAGTCGGTTGAGAATTTGTTCGATGTCACTATCGATAAAAACCCTAGTTCCTCCCGCAGGTGCTGCTTCATCCAAGTCAACACGAAAGGTTATCTCTGTATCTTGGTCTTCAACTAATGCGTTTAAAGCGCCGTCAAAAGTAGTAGAAGTTGATAAGCTAGCTTGTGTCATATATAGAATCTCCTTTGAGATCAATAAATAAATATAGTTGGGAAAAAGTTAGAAAAAATTGTGCAACAGAAAACTGCGATCGCCCAATCAAGAGTTGTAGGCAAAAGCAAAATCATCAGCAGTTATGCACATAATTCAGTTAACGGACAATTTTCTGCCGCTGGAGATCGCCTTTAGAACTTTTTTTAATTACCTACCTTGTGCAGAGTGCCAAATCTGCACTATTAGTCATAGCTGCAACTCCAGCACTCCATATCTGCTATCAGGCGATCGCATTCTCCTTTATCGAAGGTGTAGAGATTAGTGATTAATTACTATCCTAACTATATTACCCTAAGCAGATTCTGCTAAAGATGATTCAGGTCAAGCTTTTTGTAAAAGTTGATAAATAGTTTCAATTAATAAATCTTAGTTACCATTGGTCACTAAATAACATAATTATCAACATACTAAAGTAATAAAAATCGTGCAGAATTTTGCACGATGTTCAATAATGTGATAAGAGATGCGATAAAAATTAGGATGACGAAGAATAGAAATATCCCAAAAATAATTTTTAAACTTTACTTAATAATGTGATATATTCATCTTGAGCATTCACAGGGTAATAAAGTATTTGTAGATTAGGCAGGGCGAGCTTTTTAGGCGGTAAGTTACTAGAGAGATTTGAGGTAAATTGTGAGTAATGATCTTGCTAAAGATCATTACTTGGTAACTGAACATCTTAGATAAAGATCATATTCTTTTTAGCGATCGCAAGCCCATAAAATTTGTCATATCTTACATCTCAGTCTGTTTTCACCCTGTGAATCTTGAGCATTTACTCTTAAGATTTAGTTTCACTAAGTAATTATGACAAGCACACCAACGGTTAGTTTAAGCACCAACGTTACTACGCTGATTGAGTCAGAAAGTACCGTCCTCAGCTTCGATTTTAACGTTGACGGAGACATCCCAGAAGGTGGGTTACCAATTTCCCTCGATGTTAACGCCCCTGATTTACTTTGGATTACGGACTTTGCCAACTTCAGCCGCACTGGCTTGGATGACGAAACTGGACTGTTTGATTCCATTTTCATCTTCCCTGAACCAGTGGGATTTGGGGGCGAAATTTCTTCCCGCTCAGGCTCATTGCTGGTGCGCGGTGTGCTTGAGCCTTTCGACAGCATTCCTCTGATTCTGACAGAAAATCAAGCCTCTTTCCAGCTCGCAGTTTTTGACGACATATTTGCTGAAGAGAACGAGACCGTCGAGTTTAGCATCGGCGAAGGAGAAGGCTACACTGTCGGCTCTGAACCAGTGACAGTCACGATTCAAGATGGACCTGAGGGCATCATTAATCCCTCCGACGTGCCCGTTATTGGTATTTCCCTGACCGCTCCCGACATTCTAGTAGAGGATGATCCAGATAACAGCACCCTAACCGTCACTTTCAATGTTGAAGGAGAGATTCCTGAAGAGGGTATCAATGTCATTCTCGAAAGTGATATGTTTAATATACTGCCCGATTTCGACGTTGACGCTGAAATCATTAGAGATGATGATGGTAGCTTCATAGGAGTTTTCCTCAACCGAACCGAGACTACAGGATTTTCCAATGAATTCACCATGAACGGTGCAACGACTTCTTTGGACTTTTTACCCATCGAGTTGGGCAGAGGCTTTGACGGTAACATCGTTGAGCAAACCGCGTCTTTTACCCTAAATGTAAATAACGACTCTATCCCTGAAGTGCTGGAGACTTTCAATTTCACTCTAGTGGATGGAGAAGCCTATGATGTTGCACCTGACGCGGGCACGGTCACGGTAACGATCGCCGATCCGCCAATTCAACCTCCGATTGTCGGCACCGATGAAAGTGATCAGCTAGAGGGAACTAATCGCAACGACACTATCTTGACCCTAGATGGTGGTGACTTTGTCTACGCTGGCGATGGCAATGACACCGTTGAAGGTGGTGATGGGGATGACTTCCTCAACGGCGATGCTGGCATTGATAATATCGATGGTGGTGCTGGTAATGACTTCCTTCAGGGCGGTGACGGCAACGACAGCGTCCTCGGCGGTGATGGCGACGATAATCTGCTCGGCGGCGATGGCTTCGATACTTTATTCGGCGGTCTTGGCGCTGACGTTATCTTTGGCGAAGATGGCGGTGATATCGTCTCAGGGGATGCTGGAAGCGACACTATCATCGGTGGTGAAGGTAGAGATAGCGTCTTCGGTGGCGATGATGATGATTTCATTGTAGGACGAGCTGGCAACGACCTTTTGAGCGGTGACGATGGCGACGATGAGGTGCTGGGCGGCGACGGTGACGACCTGCTGATGGGTGTAACTGGTAATGACACCCTGATTGGTGGAGCGGGTAGCGATACCTTTGTCTTCGGTAATGGCGATGGTACAGATATCATCGAAGATTTTGAAGATGGAGTGGATCTAATCGGTCTAGTCGAGGGAGAGCTGGTCTTTGAAGATTTAGCCATTACCACCATCGGTTCATTTGTGGCGATCGACGTTATTGCTACTGGAGAAAGACTGGCTCTACTTCCCGAGGGATCTGGCGCGGTAACGCTAACAGAAGAAGACTTTGTGGCGATTGAAGATATCTCCAGCATCGATGCTGTGCTCTAGTAACAGCTTCTACTGTATTTCTGATACTAAATTTCTGTTATTGGCGATCGCCTTGAGAGCATTTTTTAATTACCTACTTAGTGCAGAGTGCCAAATCTGCACTATCGGTTATGGCTGCAATTCCTGCACTCCATATCTGCTATCAGGCGATCGCATTCTTCTCTTGCTTATTACTGACCCCCAGGGGCACTAGTGTTCATCACTTCAAAGCAGATTATGGAAGATTAAATATAAGTACTCCATTAAGACCATTAACCTCAGGTATAAAATTTTCTTGCACACCCGAAGCCCAAGAAATGTTTGCTCGGGCATCTTTAAATACTTTACGCAAAATCTGCCTGTCGTAGGATATTCTTACAAAGTCGCTAATGTCTCCCGTAGATACTTCGTATCCTCCAGTATATTCCACGCCGAATCTGCCATCAAAAATGCCGTTGACAGAAAATTTTACAGTGGGTGCAGGAGGACCGCCTTGCGCCAATCCTCCTGCAATCAAACCTGCGTCTAAGGAAAAAGCTTTGTTTCTAAAGTTATACACTATCCTACTTTGAGTGAACTCTTCAAAATTGTCGGGTCCATTTTCTAAATAGTCTAGTACCAAAAGTAACCTGCTTTTTCCTAGTATGCCCTTTTTCCCTAATCGGAAGGTAACACCCGATTCAAAAAACGAGAAGGCTACAGGAGGCTCACCATTGTCTGGCACATCCGCAATAACTGGTGTTATCGCAGCATAAAAATTAATTGCCTTCTTGGGAAAAAACCTTGAGTACCTGACATTAGAAAATAGGAGATTGAGATTTCCGTCATTGACAGACGCATTCAGATAGCGCCGTACGTCAATACGTGTGCTAAATCGAGAATTTTCGTCAACAACGCTTCCTGACGCTGCCAGAATTCCTCCCAACTGCGCCGCATCAAATATTACCCCAAATCCAATGTCTCCACTCACAGTTTCTTGTGGTGTTGGCGCTGTTGCGTTTTGGGCTTGTACAGCGGGTGCTGCAATCAATCCCAATGCAGCTAATGCTGCACCGATAAGATTTTTTTTCAGGTTCATTAGTTGGATGTTTGAATTTTCAGTAAACGAATATGGTGTACAGCCGACATACTTTGCTTTTGTCTGGCAGCGGAGAAATTTTGGTCGATAAGAAAATTCAAGTTGTGAAACCCTTATGAATAAAGGGGTTCAATTTTGAGGATCAAATTTACTGGCGATCGCTTTTAGTAAAAATGATTGTTCTTCAGTGAGTGTCCCACCTTTAACTTTTTGTGTAACTATCGCTATATAGTCCAGTACAGATGATATTAAATTCAATGCCAAAAATCTCTCAGCGACCAAAGTTGTTCTCCGCTGCTGTAGGAAGGCAAAGACTGGCAGCAATGATTAGCTGGTTGGCTAGACACTAGTTTCAGTTTTCAGTCTCCGCCCCAGTTAACTCAGGTTCTTTAGTCTTGGTGGAGATCCCTTGTGACAGGACAAAAGCGCTCGCATGGTTAATCTTCTTTATACTGTTGCTAAAACTTTAAGCAGATTGTTCTCGATCTGAGCTCTAAATCAATAACAAATCGCCCTCGGTAAAAGCAATTGCTTCCCAGCCCTTGTCTATTAAGGCAACAAATACCCTCAAGCGGCTAAGGAATAGCTTCTTAAGATAGTTTTTTTTCTTAAATTCCAGTATTTTAAAAAAATTTAGGTGTTTTTTGTTTGGTCTTAAATTAGCCATGTTTATTTCCAGTAACTTTATCAAGATGCATATCGTTTTTTGCATTTATCCAAAGATGGTGGCTGAATATTAAATTTTTATGAAAATAATCTAAAGAGAAGATAAACCATTATGAAGAGAAGATTAGGATAAATTCTCAAAGGTAATAAGAGAATTGATTAGGTTGGGAACAGGGAACAGGGAACAGGGAACAGGGAACAGGGAACAGGGAACAGGAAAAAGGAAAAAGGTTAAGGAGGAAAAACCATATGTAATGAGTCTTTCCCCCTTAACCTTTAAACGAAGCTAATTCATATCAGGCATTTTTACTCTGTTTAGCACTTAAACAAAGGCAAAATCGGCTTCGCTGAGAGCAGCCACATCAACATTTTGCAGTAGTGCGAGGTTGCTAGAATCAACACTGACGAGAACATCTGCCTCCTCTTGAGTTAGACCAACGTCGGCAAAGCCAATCCCCAGCCCAGCAATACCAATAACATCTTCACCCAAGGTAAAGTCAGTAACGATATTAGTATCTTCAGGTATTTCAGCTACCGCAACCCAAAACTGATCGGTACCAGCGCCTCCAGTGATGAGGTTATCTCCCCCAGAGGTGACAAAGAATCGATCATCCCCCGCTTCGCCAAACAAGCGATCGCCTCTACCTAAGAGCAAGGTATCATCGCCAGCTCCAGCAAAGATACTATTACTGCCTGATCCAGTTGTCGCATCAATTAAGTCGTTTAAGTCCCTAGCAAAGATTGACTGACCGCTGCCAGCAACCTCTATAATGTCACTGTCAACTGTGCCAGAGTCAGTAGAATCAGCAGGTGTAACCACGATTGGCTGTCCTATTTCATCTGGGGTGGCTTGGGTTGCTTCAAGATAGAATTCCCCGACTTTTCCTGTTTCGATTAACTCGGCATTAGTTTGGGTCAGGAAGGCGATATCTTCGTGGCTACTATAGCCCAGAGGGAAGCCAAATTCATCACTCCAGTCATCGATATGGAGTAGAGAGGAAGAGGTTTCTTTGGATTTACTCCAGAAGTTTAATCCCGTAAAGCTATCTTCGCCCACGGCAGTCTTTTCCCCAACGTTAAACCCATCAGGTTCAGTGAAAATACCATCGGTGAGAATTTCTCCAACGGTAGTGTCGTAGGCAAAGTTAAATTCAGGGAAGGTGAGATGATTGTCTTCATAGGTTCTCAGTAAATTCCCTTCAGGATCGAAGAAGGAAATATCAAAGGAGAGTAAGTCTTCCTCCCGAACAATACCCTCAATGAAGGATTGGTTCGCGTCGTAGCTAAACTGACCCTCAACACTAAAGTCAGCGATTTGCCCCGTCCAGCTAAAGTCGAAGAATACTTCGTCTACAGCAGGGGTAACCACAATGGGCTGACCCACTTCATCCAGCCTATCTTGAACTTCATCGAGGTAAGATTCGCCAACTTTTCCAGTTTCGATTAATTCGGCAATATTTTGGGTCAGGAAGGCAATATCTTCATGGCTACTGTAGCCCAGAGGGAAGCCAAATTCATCACTCCAGTCATCGATGTGAAGTAGAGAAGGAGAGGTTTCTTTGGATTTACTCCAGAAGTTTAGTCCCGTAAAGCTATCTTCGCCCACGGCAGTCTTTTCCCCAACGTTGAAGCCGTCAGGTTCGGTAAAAATCCCATCGGTGAGAATTTCTCCAACGGTAGTGTCATAGGCAAAGTTAAATTCAGGGAAGGTCAGATGATTATCTTCATAGGTTCTCAGTAAGTTCCCATCAGGATCGAAGAAAGAAATATCAAAGGAGAGTAAATCTTCCTCCCGAACAATACCCTCAATAAAGGATTGATTAGCATCGTAGCTAAACTGACCCTCCACGCTAAAGCCTGCAATTTGCCCCGTCCAGGAAAAGTCAAATACTGCTTCATCTATTTCATCTTGTGGTGATCCTGGTACTGGAGTATCCCCCACATCAGCCAGATTCAGGGTTACGCTACCTGCATCAGGGTCTACATTATAGGCTTCCCCGTCGATCAGTTCAAAGGTGAATGATTCTGTTGCTTCATCCTCATCGGCACCTTCATCAAAAATGGGAATAGTAATGGTAGCCGTTGGATCTGTAATTGTGACAAAAAAGCCGCTATCTCCCTCCGCTGGGCTGGGAAATTCACTAATGCCTGTAAATTCTATATTCGCAACGTCAAATTCAGTGAGCGATCGCAATCCAGACTCGGCACTGGCAACATCATTAACTAAAACCGTTACCCCTTCGGTCGGAATTTCTCCTACAACCTCAAAGCTTAAGGTGATGCTTTCTCCCTCAATCACGTCGGTGCGATCGACGGTTAAACCAACGGTGGGTCCCTCTGGCTGGGGCTCATCGCTGATAGTTAAGGTAAAACCAGCGGCATCGGGGTCAACCTCATAGAGTTCGCCATTAACGATTTCAAAAGGAGCTTCTCTGATTTCTTCGGCAACGATATTATCAAATACCGTGAGGGTAATTGATGCTTCTGGCTCAACTATCCTGACAATAAAGCTGCTGCCAGTGGTGTCTCCTATGGTGGGTAAACCATCGATACCTGCTAAGGTAAGATTGCTCAAGTCTGCTATATCAAACAGCCCTAAAGCTCCTCGGAGAGAACTTTGCACCAAGACATCAACTCCACCTTCAGGAATTGCTCCTTCCAGGGCAAAGTTAACGGTAAACTCCTCTCCTTCATTAAGCTCACTACTCACTACCGACATGCCTACGGTGGGACCTACTCCTGGACCTCCATTATCGTCAGTAATAGTCAAGAAGGTTGAGTTTTGCTCTGGATCGAGGATGTAGCCGTCTCCAGGGGCAAGGATAAAGTCAAATTCGGTGGTGCCATCTTCAATCAGGTCGTTAGCCACTGGCAGTTCAAAGGAAGCTTCATTTGCCAGTAAGCGAATATTGATGCGATTATTCTCCCGATCAAAGCCTGCAAACTCTAAATTATTAGCAGCGGCACGATCATCTCCACCGTCTAGCTGATCGGTAATTCCAAACAAATTATCGAAGTTAACCACCAATCCTTCAGGAGGAATTTCTCCTGTAACCTGCCATTGAAGAATCAACAGCCGCTCGTCAGCACTCCCCTCCTCGGAAATTGTGCTGGGAATTGCCTCAAAGCTGACTACTGGAAGTTCCCCTGGGGGGGTGGTTGGTTCTTCTGGGGGAGTAGTTGGCTCTTCTGGTGGTGTAGTTGGTTCCTCTGGTGGCTCACCTGCCTCAGAGACATTAAAAGCCAAGGTATAGTCGCTTTCGGCACCAAGCTGCTGTAGGGCAAAAGTATAGGTGCCGCTGGGCAACGCCCCTTCAAAGCCCTGGGCATTAAGACCATTGCCAATCTCATCCAGAATATCCGTGCCAATTTGTCGAGGATTGCCAAACAGGGTATAGCCCAAGATATTGCCGCGATCAGCAGTATCATCAAGAGGTTCGGTGAAAGTATCCCCTTCCTGTACGCCAATAAATCCCACGTCATTGGGACTATAGGCTTCTAGGACTAATGAATCTAGCTGAAATCCTTCGGGAACGGTAACGGTAACGTATTCCTGTTCTCCCTCTCCTGTGGTTGCCGATAGAGTAGTTGTCCCTTCAGATAGTGGCAATTCCAGAGGATTGGCGGGGTCTCCAGAAATATCTCCAGACACCGCTTCATCATAGCCACTAGTCTCTGGTGGAGTAGATGGTTCTTCTGGCGGCTCAGGCTCTGCCCCTGGTAGCTGACTAACATCATCGGCAAACAATACGACGCTGCTACCTGCATCAGCCGCGATAGTGTAGTCACTCAGGTCTGTGATACTGGAGGAATCTGCGTCACTAACTTCTGAGGCGGTTCTGAGGGCGAATGTTGCCTCCACCAAGCCATCAAAAGTTTCGGGTAAAAAGGTATCAGGTTCAGGATTATCAAAAATGGGGAGAGTAAAGCTGGCAAAATCCGCACCTTCAATAATCGTGATAGCAATTCCCGAATTATCTAAATTAGTTCTTACAGAAATCAGCTCAATATTTTCGACAACGGGATTTGCCACGACTGATGGTAGATCTAGTCGATTGAGAATCTGTTCGGTATCACTATCTATATAGACCCGAAGCCCCCCTGCGGGCGCTGGTTCATCCAATGTAATACTTATGGTTAATTCTGTATCCAGACTTTCAACTAGAGCATTTGGATTAGCCTCGAAGCTAGTTGAGGTTGATAAGCTTGCTTGTACCATTTATATATAATTTTTCTGTGGATAAATTTTTACTGTGTCGATTGAAATTTAACCATCTGGAATACCGTTTATTTTTCCCAGATTAGATTTCTCAATCCCATTAAAAATTGACAATCTTCAGCTCCTACTGCGCTTTTCATATTAGTAGATCATGAATGTAAATCCGACTCAAAAAGACTTAAAGCATATAGATAGAAGCTATATATGAACTAGCATCTCTTTAGGGACAACTGAAAATTATCGTAATTTTTAGGATGTCTATCTCCCAAACTTGAACAACAGGACAGCTAATATTCTTTAGTTTCAAGTTGTTTTATTACTAACAATAAAACATAAAGCTGGAATATTTGTCAGAACTTTACAAATTATTCTATTGTGGTATCTTTCCTGAATAAGAAGTATGAATTGAGCTTAATAACGTCTAATGCTGAATATTCGGCAATATTATGTTGACTACTCAGCAATATCTGCGTCTCAAAGATCTGTTACTGACCTTTGAGTATATAAATTAGCGCCTGTATTTAATCGGATGAAAGCGATGGAAGTTAATATACTTAGCGCATAATTTAAGATAGTGCTTTGTGAAACTCTATGTCAACCAGCTAACGTAAATAAATTTTAACTAGGTACAGTTAACGATATTTTGTAAAGTTATGGAGTTAAGTAGGTAGGCGGAATTAAATATAAAACCCGTAGGGTGGTGAAAGGGGAAAGGGGAAAGGACAATACCACCGTTTTTTCTCTGAGATGTAGATTGTTCAATCTTATAAATTATTATGCCTACCTACTTAGAAACTATTAATAACAAAAAAGCGATCGCTCATTGGCGATCGCTTTTCAAAAGTAGCAAGTTTTTAATTACTTTTGAGGGTTTCCCTAGCTATTAAATTAACCAAAGGCAAAATCGCTCTCAATTAAGCTATCGGCAGCTATACCCTCTAGAATTGCTAAATCAGAACCACTGGCGGCAATTAAGGCATTTCCATCCAGGTCGGTAATGCTGACATCAGCAAACCCAATGCCTAATCCAGCAAGACCAATCACGTCTTCTCCACTGGTAAAGTCGGTGACAACATTAGTGGCAGCGGGAATCTCAGCAGTAGCAATCCAGAATTGGTCAGCCCCTGCTCCTCCTGTAATGGTATTATCACCGCCAGAAGTAGCAAAGAGCGAGTCATCCCCCTCTCCTGCAAGAATGCGATCGCCTGTTCCGAGAATCACCACATCATCACCATTACCTCCATAAATGCGGTTATCTCCGTCTCCAGTAGAGGCATCGATTAGATCGTCAAAATCTCCTGCAAATATGAGCTGACCACTGCCTTCGACTTCCAGAATATCTCCCTCAACGGTACCGAACACAGGTTCAAAGGCAATGTCGCTATCGTCATCTCCATCATCAGGCACCGTATCTGGCGCTGGCGCAACTTCACTAATTGTAATCCGTAGCGCTTCATACCCCTCGGCAGTAAAATCAGCATTGGTGAATGCCCCAGGTGCACCTTCCGTAGTGCCATCTTCAGTTAAGATTCTGCCCCCTTCAATGAATCCTGGGTGTAAGGTCACCACCCCATTTTCATCTGATCCAGTATTAGGCTCCGCCTGAGAGAAGAAAGCTGTCGTTGCTTCTAGCTCATCATTGACCTCGGTTCCTGCATCATAAACCTCGCTACCAGTGACGATAAAGTCCACCCCAACGAAGTTTCCGTCTGCATCAAACAGGCTGATGGGTTCATCATCACCAATAAAGGCATCATTGGAAGGAATCACCATGGAAGCGAAGCTGAAAAACTGACTCGTATCAGCATTAGCATCGATCGTAAAAGTGAGGGAAGTAACCTCTCCTGGATCAATTGGACCAGCAAGACCATCCGTTCCTGCGATCGCTCCATCAACTAAGCCAAAGCCACTGGCTAAAAATTCCTCCGAGATCAGAGCCACACTGCCATCTTCTGCCAAGCTTTCTAAACCAGGAGTAGCGGCTTCTCCCAAACTGAAGGTATCAAACTCCCCATTATGGAATCCTACCCACACAGGAGTCTGGAAGGTTCCCCCCTCTGGGGCTAGGTTTTCTACGGTAACCGTAACCTCGATTAGGTCAGGTTCAATTTCAGGCGCGGGCGCAGGCTCAGGTGTTGGTTCAGGTGCTACTTCAGAAACATTAAAATCTAGGGTATATGTGCTCGGAGGACTAAGCTGTTGTAGGGCAAAAGTATAGTCTCCACTGGGTAAAGACCCTGCAAATCCAATGGTACCTGCACCGTTACCAATATTATCTAAAATATCAGACCCAATATCTCCAGCGCTGCCACCAAAGAGGGCAAAGCCGAGAATATTTGCCGTATCGGCAGAATTATCCAGCGGTTCGGTAAAGATATCACCCTCCTGTACCCCAATAAATGCGTCATCACCAGTGGGAGAGAAAGATTCTAGGATCAGCTCATCTAGCTGTAATCCTTCGGGAACCGTCACTGTGACAAACTCCTGATCTGCTGCTGCTGGTCCTGTGGTGGCAGATATGGTATTGCTGCCGACTTCTAAGGTTAGCTCCAGTGGGTCATCGGGGTCGTTGGAGATATCTCCATCTGCTGCTTCATCAAAGTCGATAAATGCTCCCTGGTAGGAATCTTGGAAGGACTGGGAAAAAATCACTTCTCCAGTGTGCACCGTACCAATCTGAAACTCTAGCTGCCAATATCTGTTGCCAGATTCGGTCAAACCGACGGTGTTCCTTGATGCAGCAATATTACTACCTGTAATTCGTGCTAGCTGCTCTAGGAATAGTTGTCCTGCTCCTTGGGCAACCTGACAACCATAGATTAGGATGTCTTTTCCTGCTAAAGAATCCTCCCAGGATGCAAGCTGTTGTTGATAGTGATGGAAATTAGCCAGATTAAGACGGCTGTTACCAAGATAGAGAGAGCCAGGAGAACCGTGAGCTACTACATGAAGACTGGATAAATGTTGATATTGATTGAGGACTTGGGTAATTTGCTCAATTCCGTCCCGTTGGTTATCTAAAATTACGACCTGGGCACGAGATTGAAGATCTTTAATTAGAGAAGGAAGCTGAGTAACTTGAGAGTCAATAACTACTAGGGGAATTTCTAGGTTAGAATCTGCCCGTTCAGGGAATTTAGCCAAGGTTACTTGAGACATTTTCAATATTTCTCCATGAAAATTTAGTCCAACCCCGAATAGATAAATCGAGGTTACGGTTGACGGTATTTGGCAAAAGCAATATCAGCTAACCTTTACAGGCTAAGTAACCACAAGCAAAATCAGCAGCAGCTAAACTATCCGTAGCTATTTCCTCTTGAATCGTTGGATCAGAATCGTAGTTAAAAGAGCATCTTTCGCTACTACGGTAGTAAGATTCATTTGGAGAATCATGAGCTTAAATTCTGCTTTTATTTTAAGGATTACAGTTTACAACCTGTAGGTAAGCGAGTACGAATATAGGGGGGCAAGCTGAGAAAATGATGAGATAATGATGAGATAGTTTGAGAATTAATTAATAATAAGCTGAGACAATATTAAGGGGGAAATTTTTATGTAAGTATAAATATCAGGAATTAGATGTAGCTAGCTGATCAGCTAGACAGCTCATATCATTGCTGTTGTCCACCTGTTTGAGATACTAAATGAGAAACCAACAGGTAAATTTTTATGCCATGGTATCCCTTAAGTTAATTAATTTTAAAAAAGGTTACTAGTATTGACATATTTAGCATTATCTCTATTTGAAGCAGTTAAATAGACCAATATACAGCTTGTAGAACAAACATTATTACTGACAGCTAAGTATTAAAGTTACTACTTTCAGTCTTAATTAATACTCAATAATCTAAAGAAAAATAAGAATTACTTCAGGTACTTTTTCGGATTTTTAAACTGTATAGTTAAATAGAGTTAAATTAAGCTTGGTTAATAATACTGAGGAGTAATTTGATTTCATTGAAGCGATCGCTTCCTAGAGTTTAATAAAAAAATAATACAAAATATGAGTCAAAAAAAGCCGCAAACTTAGTTTTAGTCTAAGCCTGCGGTAACAGCTAATTCCGCTGTCGATATTTGCGATCGCCTTTAATAATTTGAGAGTTTAATACCTGAGTAGAAATTAATCCCTACTCAAGTATTGTCATTAACAGTTTGGCATCAGCTACACAAACTGCCTAAGAATTAAATGAAAGCAAAATCGCTCTCAGTCAAGCTATCGCTAGCTACACCCTGAAGAATCGCCAAATCAGAACCAGTAGCGGCAATTAAGGCATCTCCATCAGCGTCGGTAATGCTAACGTCCGCAAAGCCGATACCTAAACCAGCAATACCAATAACGTCTTCACCACTGGTAAAGTCAGTAATGATGTTAGCCGCAGCGGGAATCTCGCCATTAGCAACCCAGAACTGGTCGGCACCTGCATCACCAGTAAGGGTATTGTCCCCACCAGAAGTAGCAAACAGCGCATCATCGCCGTCTCCCGCAAAAATGCGATCGCCTGCTCCGAGAACTACGATATCATCACCACTACCGCTGTAGATACGGCTACCACCTGACCCAGTAGAAGCATCGATCAGGTCTGCTAAGTCACCAGCAAACACAAGCTGGTTACTGCCCTCTAGCTCAATGACGTCTCCTTCAACGCTGCCAAATACAGGTTCAAAGCCTACTTCTACCGCTGGTTCTTCTGGATCTACTGGCTCTTCAGGAGGAGTACCGCCATCATCTAGACTAAAGACAATTTCACTAGCTTCAGGATCAACTTCATATTCTTCACCATTGACAAGACTGAAGCCAAACTCCTCTAAACCTTCATTGGGTCCATCGTCAAAAGTAGAAAGGGTAAGACTAGCCTCAGCTTCCGTAAGCGTAACGAAGAAAGCACTTCCAGCACCGTCCCCTGCTTCAGGGACCCCAGCAATACCAGAGGTTTCAAACAGAGGAGTTCCTGCTTCATCAAACAAGGCAAACTCACCCAAAGCCGCAGAAGTTTCGCTGCTGACTAAGACGGTTAAACCCCCTTCAGGAATGTCTCCGTCAACGCTAAAGTCAACGGTAAATTGATCACCTTCACTAAGTTCTGTTTCACTAACCGCCAGAGCCACTGTCGGACCAACTCCAGGACCACCGTTGCCATCTTCTATAGTAAAGCTATCGCTGGCTGCTTCTGGATCAACTACGTAATCAGAGTCAATTAAGTCTCCAGGTTCAAATAATTGGAACCCAAATTCAGTAGGTTCTTCTTCAACAATATCGTTGAAGATACCTTGAGTGAGAGTTGCCGTATTCTCAAACAGAATTAATTCAAATGCGCCCAGCTCGATGTCAGAAAATTCTCCAAAGGTAAACCCTTCAAAAATAGAAACATCGTTAAACTGGTCAAAAATTTCAAGATTTTCTGGTCCAAATAATATTGGTAGTCCACCCGAAATTAAATTACCATCAGCATCAAATTCAGGAGTAGGAATCTCACCATCCACCTCAAGGGTAATAGTAAACGCAGCATCTGCATCTTCTTCAGACACCACTTCAGGCTCTATGCTAACACTAACTACTGGAGCATCCTCCGTTGGTGGTTCTTCTGCTGGTGGCTCCGTTGGCTCTTCTCCAGGTGGCGCAGGCTCAACGGGGGTATCTCCCACATCAGTAATATTGAGGGTCACGCTACCAGCATCGGGGGCAACATCATAATCCTCGCCATCGATTACTTCAAAGGTAAAGGACTCTAGTGCCTCATCCTCATCAGCACCCTCATCAAATACTGGTAATGTAATCGTCGCATCAGGTTCAACAATATTAACAAAGAACCCACTGTCTCCTTCCGCAGGGGAGGGGAACCCTTCAATTCCTGAAGTTTCTATGTTAGCGACATCAAACTCAGTTAAACTTCTGACTTGCGACCCTGCACTAGCAAGATCATTGACCAGTACCGTTAATCCTCCTTCAGGAATTTCTCCTGCCAAATCAAAGGTTAAAGTGACGCTATCTCCTTCAAAGACATCACTATTATCAAGACTTAGACCAACCACTGGTCCTGATGGTGCAGTTTCATCAGCCAGGTTAAGGGTTACCTCCGCAGCATCAGGGTCAACTTCATAGAGTTCGCCGTTTGCCAGAGTGAAGTTAATGGCTAAAGCTTCTTCTGAGACAATATCGTCAAAGATTGAAGTAGTAATGGAAGCAGTCGGTTCAGTGATAGTAACGAAAAAGCTGCCGCCACCGCCATCGCCGACAGTAGGTAAGCCATCGATACCTACTAACTCTAAATTACTTAAATCTGCCAGTTCAAACTGTCCTAGTGCCCCAAAAACGTCACTTTGAACTAGAACCTCTACTCCTCCCTCAGGAATTTCTCCTTCGACGTTAAAGGTTACCGTGAGCGGGTCTCCCTCCGCTAATTCCGTTGCAGAAACCGATAAGCCCACAGTGGGTCCGACCCCAGGACCACCATTGTCATCGGTGATAATAAATTCATTGGCGTTTTGCTCTGGGTCGACTATGTAGCCGTCACCCTCAACGAGATTAAAGTCAAAAACTTGGGCTCCTTCTTCAATAATGTCATTAATGAAGAAAAGTTGAAATGAAGCTTCTGGGGCTTCTAATAAGATATTTAAATCGCCGTTTTCTGGGTCAAAGCCGACAATATCAGCGTCAATAAATTCAGCTTCTGGCGAGGCAGCAAATTGCTCGGTAAAAGCAAAGGGAGCATCTCCACCAGAAGTTTCTAAATTTACGGTAATTCCTTCGGCGGGAAAGTCCCCCGTCACCGTCCATTGCCACTCGACTAGGTTGCTTTCTGCTTCTTCAGAAAAATTGAGGGGAACTACCTCAAAACTGACAACTGGCAGTTCTCCCGTGGGTTCTTCTGGTTCTGTAGGCTCCTCTGGTTCGGTCGATACTTCAGAAACAGTTAAATCTAGGGTATATGTGCTGGGAGGACTGAGCTGTTGCAGAGCAAAAGTATAGTCTCCACTAGGTAAAGAGCCATCAAAGCCAATGGTACCAGCGCCATTGCTAATATTATCGAGAATATCTGTGCCAATTTGCCCTGCACTACCGCCAAAGAGGGCAAACCCGAGGAGATTTCCTGTATCCGCTGAGTCATCTAATGGTTCGGTAAAAACATCGCCCTCCTGTAACCCGACAAATGCGGCATCGCCAGTTGGAGAGAAGGACTCCAGGATCACCTCATCTAGCTGTAGCCCTTCAGGAACCGTTACTGTAACAAACTCCTGGTCTGCTGCTCCTGGTCCTGTAGTGGCAGATATAGTGTTGCTGCCGACTTCTAAGGTTAGCTCTAGGGGGTCATCGGAGTCATTGGAGATATCTCCATCTGCTGCTTCATCAAAGTCGATAAATGCTCCCTGGTATGTATCTTGTAATTGCTGAGAAAAAATTACTTCCTTCGTTGACACCGTACCAATCTGAAACTCTAGCTGCCAATTTCGGCTGCCAGATTCGGTTAAACCGACGATGTTGCTTGATGCAGCAATATTACTACCAGTAACCCGAGCTAACTGCTCTAAGAATATTTGTCCTGCTCCTTGAGCAACCTGACAACCATAAATTAGAATGTCTTTTCCTGCTAAGGAGTCTCCCCAGGATGCAAGCTGTTGTTGATAGTTGTGGAAATTAGCCAGATTAAGTTGGCTGTTGCCGAGATAGAGACCGCCAGGAGAACCATGAGCCACCAGATGAAGACTGGAGAGATTCGGATGGTGACTGAGGGCTTTGGTGATCTGCTCAATTCCGTCTTTTTGGAGGTCTAAAATCACCACCTGAGCATCGGGTGGCAGAGCGCCCATCAGAGATTGGACTTGACTGACCTGGCGGTCAATAATCACCAATGGCTGCGCGATCATCATTTCTAATTGGGAAATATCTCCATCAAGAGATTTAACCAAGTTTAATTCAGACATTAATTTCTCCATAAAAGTTTAGTTTCAATAGGAAAAAGTCCTACTCTAAACAACGTCTTTAGAGATGGACTCGTCTAAGTTTTAGATCTAAGAGATTACTCCTTCACTTCCGACATAAACTTAAGGGGTTGTGACTGGAATCTAAATTGACTCCCTGAAAGCTTGGACAGCATGGACATCAACCCTTGAATTAGCTACCTCGCTTGCTGCTTTGACTGTTACTCCGCTAAATTGAGCTATTCATACTAGTTTGCTGTAAGTTTGCAACCTTTAAGCTATGATGCACAGTGATCTGCGAGCCCTTTATAGATTTATCAGTCAATAGCAGAGATAATGAATGTTGTCCTTCGGGGTTTCAATTTCAATCCTAGTTTTGCTGCTCTGGTTGTAAGAGATACAATTGTCGAGACTTGAAAATTGAATGTAACTTAACTGTATAATTTCGGACTAATCGTCTGCATTTAGTCTTTTGACTTAAAATTTTGCAGAATGTCATCTTGAAATTAAATACATATTAGAATTACCTGCTCCCTCTAAAGATTGGTCATGGAACACCTTGAAACAGAGGCAGATAAGTATTGTAAGAGTAAACCTTGGGTTCCAAGGATTCTTTTCTTTGCGAATTGAATGGCGGTTAATCTTAACGTCAATTAGGGCGTGTCATCAATTAAAAAAAAGAGCTTTTTTCGGTCTCGCGCATTCCCTTGCGCCTGACGGCGGCGCGGGGTCGCTCGCCTTTTAACGACCTACTGCGTCGAAAAATAACCTCCGTAGCTCTGCTATGCAGAACATTTTTCTTCTTGTATCTCGCTAAAATGGCTCTCAAAAGCATTCTTCCCCTCAATTGATGACACGCCCTAACCTTGGGAAGTTAAAAATGAACTTTGGGCTGACATCGTATTGGACAATCACGATTAGCATAGGACTGACTAGGATTAATTGTCAACTAGCTCCAATAAGTGCTCATAAATCTCAAGGTTGATGGTAAGCTTGCTTATATTTTGTAAAGTTAAGGGAAGAAAAATTAAAAATTAAACGCTTTTCAAGACCTGGAGAATGCCTTTCGTTGCCTGGGACGAGAGGTTCTAGTCTGAGAAACTAAATTTCACTGGCTAATCAATTTCTCTGATAGCGCTAAAAGTTAAGCAGAGATCGTTCTACGATATGCGATATTTACAACCAAAAGCTAAGTTATTATGCTGCCGCTTGATTTAACATCTTTTGTTTGATTAGTGTGCATAATCTGCACTATTGCTTGGAAAAAATCTTGATAGTTATTTTGTTATCTTAAAATAGAGCAAATTAAACTCCTCCGAATTTCTTCCTTAGTCTTTAATTCGGAGATAAATTGTGTTATGCTACTAACCAGCTTATTGAGAAATAATGCTGATAAATTCCTCTCAAATGATGAGATAAAGATTGTCAACAATTTGAATTAAGTTTTAAACCTAAATGTTTATTTGGGTCTATTTCTTACAGCAAAATTTTTGACCAAACTTAACGCATGTCTCTTTTGCTCGTTGATTTTGGTCACCTAATCTCGGTAATTTTCATTGAATCTCATGCTCAAATGTTTTTTGGGGTCTATTTTTCCCAGTAAAATTTTTGACCAAACTTAACGCATGTCTATATTTGCTCGTTAATCTTGGTCACCTAATCTTAATCTTTAAATTCCGTAACTATATCAAGAAATATCATGGCAGAAATAAATTTTTCCCTAAGTACCAATACTGCAATTGAAAGTGAAGAAACAGTAGTAATTTTTAACTTTGATGTAGTGGGAGAAATTCCCGAAACAGGTTTAGAAGTTAACTTTGGAATTGATGCCGCTAGTCCACTCTGGATTACTGATTTTAATAACTTTAGCCGTACTAATGTCAATGATGAAGGAGAAATTGCTAGTAGCCTACGCTTCAGTAACTCCATCGGTTTTGGAGATGATGGTGCCAGAGTCAACGCACCTAGTGTTGTCCCCTTCGACTTTACTTCTTTTGTGATCTTTGAAAATCAAGCTTCTTTTGAGGCAACAGTTTTTGATGACTTGCTGGCTGAAGAAAATGAAGTGATTACCTTTAGCATTGAAGAAGGTGAAGGATACACTTCCGTTAGTGATCCAGTTTCTCTAACTATCCAAGATGGACCTGATGGTATTATCAATCCTAGTGACGTTCCCACCATTGGCTTCACCATTGATTCTTCTGGACCTTTCATTGAAGACATTGTTGGACAAAATCAATTGACCGTTACCTTTGATGTTGAAGGTGAAATTCCTGAGGAAGGACTTCCAATCATACTTGAGAGTGATACTTTTGATATCTTAGGAGACTTTGATCCTGCTAGCATCGTTGCTACAGGACTTGCTGATGGCAGGTTTGGCGGACTTGCTCCTCTAGAGTTTGGTAGAGGTTTTCTGGTTAACATCCTAGAAGACCATGCATCTATAACTATAGACGTCGCTAATGATGGCATTGTTGAAGGGGAACAAAGCATCAACTTCTTTATCTCTGATGGCGAACTCTATAATGTTGACTCAGAAAACAGCACTGCTTCGATAACGATTATTGACCCCACACCTGATTCAACTATAGGTGAGAATACAGATGCTATTGGCGAGGGAGACTCAATCGTTGGTGGTACTAACAATAACTTTATTGATGCTAGAGGTGGAACTGACTTCGTTGATGGCAATTTAGGTAATGACACTATTGATGGCGGAAGAGATGATGACACTCTATTCGGTGGTGATGGCATTGACTCGATCATCGGTGGTAGAGGTGATGATTATATTGAATCTGGAGTAGAAGGGTTTGCTGATTTTGCCGAAGGTGGTAGAGGAGACGACACCATCATTGGTGGTATTACTGATGAAAATGGTGAATTTGTTGCTTCATTTGGCAATACTACCTTCGATGGTGGCAGAGGTGATGACTTTATCCAGGGGGGTGGACAAAGAGCTACTCTCACTGGTGGCAGAGGAGACGACACAATCTTTGGTGGTGGTAATGACAGTGTTCTTGATGGTGGTCAAGGAGACGATTATCTTGAAGCAGTAGGTAGGACGTCGAGAAATGACGAACCAAACTTCTCTGATGACACTTTAATCGGTGGTCAGGGAGACGATACCCTCATCGCCTTTGCTGACGATGATGTGCTTAATGGAGGAGCTGGAGACGACTTCCTTGATGGGGGCGCTGATGAAGATACCCTAACTGGGGGAGCGGGTAGTGATATTTTTGTACTGGCTGCTGAAACAGGATCAAATATTGAAGAAGTAGATATCATCACCGATTTTGGTAATGGAGGAGATTTAATCGGGTTATCAGGAGGAATCGGCTTCAGCGATTTAACCTTCTCTGGAAATGAGATTATCTTGCGCGATGAAGTCTTAGCGACTCTGCTCGATTTTGACACAACTTCGCTAGTTGAATCTAACTTTGTTGAAATTTAGTTGATTATGGTAAGTTACTCGGCAACTTTTTAAGGTTAACGATGATAAAGAGGAGATAGTCTGAGGATTAATCATAATCTTTATCATCGGTTTTTGGTTAATCTAATAAAATCGTATTTGATATCCTTCTCGCCCTTGCATAGTAAGGATTCTGGTTATTAGTTATTAGTTCAAATTGTTGAAAAATCTGCCTTCAAGATAAAACTGAGTTATTATTGCATCTTATTTGTGGTTTATCTCCACTGATTTAATTAGCGTACAGATTATTCACTATTGCTCAGAAAACACCTTAATTCCTAATAGCTAAATGAAAATCTTTTTGAGCAGCTTAAGTTTGCTCTGGTTTACGGTAACTAGTCCTTCAATTGTACAAGCACAAGGCATTACTGATAGTGTCCGAGTTTGTCGCAGCGGTTTATCGACTGCCATTAATCAAGTTGTTAATCGTCCTGAACTCAGGCGATCGCACTGGGGAATTGAGGTTAAGACCCTAGAATCTAACAGAACCATATTTAGTCTAAATAGCGAGCAATTTTTTGTTCCTGCATCAAGCGTTAAGCTTCTAACCTCAGCAGCAGGGTTGCTAGAGCTAGGGGAAAGTTACTCTATTGCTACGCCTTTGTACAGTGTGGGAATAGCTCCTAACTTAACCTCTTTACGCTTTTATGGGCAAGGAAGCCCCAATATAACAACTCACTCTTTAAAAGATATAGTACATCAGCTTCAAAAGCAAGGAATTGCCAGGATTGAAAATTTAATTATCGACGATAGTTATTTAGCGCCACCTTTGATTAACCCTACCTGGGAATGGTTGGATGTTCGTAGCTATTTTGCTACAGGAGTTAGCAGCACCATTCTTAATCAGAATACCGTTACCCTGACGCTTTTACCCCAGGAAGTTAGTGAACCTGTTAAGCATTTTTGGAGTGATGCGATCGCCGCACGGCAGTGGCAGTTGGATAATCGGGTATTAACGGGAGAAGCAGATCAAGATTACCGGGTTGAACTTGATGGATCTTTGGGACAACCACGGTTAATTTTTCGCGGAGAATTGGGGGTTAATGCTGCTCCAGATGCTTGGGATTTGGCAGTAGTTGATCCTGCTCAATATTTTTTGGAATCTCTACGCCAGCAGTTAGTTAAAGAGGGAATAAAAGTAGTTAGGGGAACTGTAATTAATCAACCGCAAGATAATTTAACGGAAAATAAGTTAATGACGATTTATTCTCCTGCAATGGCGGAAATAATCACGGAAATTAATCAAGAGAGTAATAATTTATATGCTGAAGTTTTAGGAAAGATTTTGGCTAAAAAATTAGATCAATCAACTGCGGCTGATGCTGTTAAATTTAGTTTGAATAAGCTTAATATTTCTCCTCAAGAATATGTGTTGGTCGATACGTCTGGCTTATCTCGCCAAAACTTAGTTACGCCTCAGCTTTTGGTTAAGATTCTGCGTAGCATGTCTCAACTACCCCTGGGTAAATCTTACCAACAGTCTCTAGCAGCGGCTGGCGTTAGCGGTACGTTAAGCAACCGTTTTAAGAATACTTCCCTTGAAGGGAACTTGTGGGGAAAAACAGGAGGTTTAACAGGAGTTGCTAGTCTATCAGGTTATATTATTAATTCCGATTATCCAGATATTGTATTTAGTATTATTGTTAATAATTCTGACCTAAAGGGGCGCGAGATTAGACAGGCAATTGATGAGATTATGTTGCTGATAGATCAGTTTAATAAATGCTAAGTTAATTAACTTTAATAAAATTACTTACTTAATATTGTGAGTGGTTAGTTGATAGTTGATAGTTGATAGTGGTTACTATTTATTATTAGATTATAGATTATAGGTTATAGGTTATAGGTTATTAAAGTCTACTCCTGAGTAAATATCTGAGAGCGGGAATTCAAAAGCGATCGCACTTAACTGAATCGCTAAATCTTCTTCTGTATATTCCGATAGTAACCATTTCTTAGCTTCGGTTTTGGCATATTGCATTACATAGTATTGTTCCTGAGAAATCAAGATATACTCTTCCATTTCAGGTATGGAACGGTAGTAGGTAAATTTATCTCCCTGGTCATAATTTTGCGTCGATTTAGATAATACTTCGGCAATTAAAACAGGATTAGTTACGGTAGTAGTTCCTTGATCAGCGTAAATTGGTTCGCCCTTAATTACCATCACGTCGGGATAAGTGTAAACTCGATGGCGGGGTATCCAAAGACGGACGCCTCCCATGTAGACGCGGTAGTTTTGCTGTTTTAGACCAAATTTGAGATTTGCGGCGAAATTTAGGCAAATCTCATTATGATTAGTTGTGCCTCCTGTCATAGGTATAATTTCACCATCGCGGTATTCATGCTTGTATTCTGCATCTGCTTCCAGCTGTAAATACTCTTCGCGAGAATATTGGCGATTTTGAGTTTGTAACTGCATAAGACTAGGAGATTTTAATTTATTTTATCTTAAGCGATAGTTAAGTCAGATTAAGTCTAAATAAATCGCTAGTTTGCGTTTGACTTCTTGCAATAATTTTTCTTCTAACGCCCCAATATAGTTAATAAATCTTTTTTTATCAAATGTTGCAGGATCGATAACAATTAATTCACTATCTTTGCTCAAGCCATTATCAGAAGATTTAGGCACAAACACTCTAGCAGCACCGCCAGAAGGTTTAATTTGGCTGCTAAATGGGATAACCGTTATTTTTCGTCTTCTCAGGTTAAATCCTGTTTTGCTAATAATTAGACCAGGTCTAACTTTATTGATTTCCGAACCTACTTGTGGCTCAAAATTTATTGACCAAATTGTTCCATGTCGATAATCTGACATTCTTGTTCCTGCTCACTCCAACCTAACTGATAATTATCTACTTCTACTGCATCGGCGATCATTTCTGCTTCTTCTAATTTGTTGGCTTCTTGCTCCACAAGCAAAGCAATGAGAGAGCTACGGCTGCGTTCTTTTTTCATCGTTGTACTAGCCAATAAATCTTGAGCCAATCCATTTTTAGCTAGCATATCTAGCTTCTGTTGTTGCTCTTCTGTTAAGTAGACTGATATATTAGGCATAAATTATACTTTATATTATAAAATATATTATATAAGGTTAATGGTCGCTTTACCTACTTTTTTAATAAAAGCGATCGCTTTTTGAAAAGCATAGGGTAATATATCGATTTACTGATTTAATCAAACCCTAGTTTCTAATAATAAAGAAGCATTACGAATCTTAGCTAGTTTGCTAATCCAGGGAAACCAGCGATAGATGCCAATGCGATTTGGATAGCGACAATTTTCCTGAATCAAAGACTTTACTTGAACTAAAGATAGCCCTAGTGCGGTGATGTCTTGTTCGTTCTTAATGAACCATTTTAGGGGCGCACCCAAGCTGGATAATTGCTTTGCTCCTTTACTTTTGGGAGATATACCGACAACATCAAAGAAGAAGGTTGCTCCTGGAAAACGCTCATGAAGAAGATTAATAAAGTTTTTAACCTCTGCGGGCTCAAAATACATCAGCAATCCCTCGGCAATAATTAATAAGCTTTCAGGATTGACTTCGGGAAGCTCATCCATCCAGTTAAAATCAAGTGCCGAATAACTAAGAAAACGATGATTATCGCTTTCCGTATCTAGTTGACGGCGTAAATTAGTTACTTCAGGTAGGTCTAAATCGAACCAGCAGCGGCTGCTTTGTCCCACGCGATAGTAACGAGTAGATAGCCCAGCCCCCAGTTCAATCACTACCCCATCAGGATGAGCTTTGAGGTGTTTTTCCGTAATGCGATCGCCTATCTGACATCTGACTACCCAACTAAGTTGAGCAATGGAATCATAAAAGCGATCTAGTTCTGCATCCCAGGTTAGATATTGCCACCACTCGGCAATTTTAGGATCTTTGATTAGTCCGTCTTCTCTTTGATGTTCCTCAACGCGGGCGCGAGTAGTCATTAACATGGTACGGGGAACACCTGCTAATTCTTGTTTTAATTGGCTAGACATAAGAATTTAAAAGTTTTGGTAAATAAACTATGGTGGTTCTTACTTTTGGTTAGTAGTTAGTGGTTAGTCGTTAATAGGTAATGTCCTGGATGTACCTCACTAATTTAAGAAAAGCTATATTTTAATAAATTGAGATCGCACTATGGCTAAATTAATATGTTAAGAAGCCAAGAAAGTTACTATAAAATAATCCTAGTTTAGGATAATCATTGATATTAAAATCTTTTAGCCATGGATAATCTAACAGAGATAGATCAATTAATGATCGTTTGCATGATAGCTGGATTCATCAGCGGGGCGTTATATGCGATTATTGATGACGTTAGCAGTTTATTAATCGAAAATCGTAGAATCTACCCACAAAATCTCATCAAAGCGACTGTTGTTACGGGATTTAGCATGGGAGTTATCGCTTGCTCGTTAACGTTTGTTGCTGCCGTTATGACAAATGATTCCACTGAAGAGCTAATGAGAAGTACTATTAGTACTGCAATAGCTATTGCTTTTGCTCCCCTCATTCTGAGGTTATTCAGACTTATTTCCTTAAGATTATTTCCTAAAA
Organism: Cyanobacteria bacterium J06621_8; assembly: GCA_038524995.1. Taxonomy (GTDB): domain Bacteria; phylum Cyanobacteriota; class Cyanobacteriia; order Cyanobacteriales; family Xenococcaceae; genus Waterburya. The sequence continues at coordinate 46,722 of JBCBIE010000020.1, read as the reverse complement.
ATAGTAATTAACCCTGGATTGTAATTTCTGAAGCTCTTGTTCATTGCTCATTGTTCATTGTTCATTGTTCATTGTTCATTGATAAACTCCAGCCATAACCCACAATAAAAGGCAACCATAACAGCCACGTTTCGATGTCGGTTAAATTCCTCTGATAGCCATTAAAAGGAATCACAAAATAGATACAGCCACTCACGCTAAGGAGGCGCACGCCCCAGTTATTAGTGCCAACGGCAAAGGGCACAATCCAGGTGAGATACCAGACATGAATAATGGGCGAAACTAAATATAGTGAGGCAAACCAGCCCAGGGCAAACTGCTGTAAGTTAGGAGCAGTTAACAATAGAGCGATCGCCGACAGCATTAAAATAGGGGCAAAGATGCTGTTAGTATTAGTGGAGCCTTGCCAGACTTTAGCCAGTAAATAGGGGAAAAATTCGGCAATTCGTGCCTGTTGGACAAATCTTGAGCCCGTGGGCACTAAATGACAGGAACTAGTATCGCAGAACATCAGCGCTGTGAATATGAAGGGCAGCATACCGCAGAGTAAAGCACAGACTGCGAGTTTCCAGCTAGCTTTACGCCAGGCAATCCAGCTAACAAAGCCCAGTATGGGGAGGGAAATCCATTTAATGGCGATGCTCATCCCAACTAAGCAACCTTGAAGCAGATATTTGCTCTGTTGATAATTTTTCGTTGCTGGTAATCCCCAAATCCAGGCTGCGACTAAGGGTAGAATAAACCAGCTATCATAATGTCCTCCTCCTGCAAAACTATAGAGTATCAGCGGATTCCAGGCGTAGACTAGAGTCTGCCCATAGCTAAATCTTTTGGTTAGCAGCCAGCAGGTTAGTAAATCGGCGATCGCAAAACTGAGTTTAAAGGCAATCACGGTGGGGGAAAGCGCCGCTAGCAGTCGAAAGCCCACCTGGGATAAAGGGGGATAAATTGCCGAAACTGATTTGTGATTGATCTGCGACCACCAGTCACTACGATAGGGTACTAATTCTGGGGCATTGGGGGCTAAATTATAAGGGTTAAAACCGAGATTTTGGATTTGCCCTTCCCAAATGTAGCGCCAGATATCGCTTCCTGGATACATCCCCAGCATAATCAGCCGCAAAGCGATCGCAACTAGCCAAAACCACCAGCAGTTTAATGATTTAATCCTCCAGGCGAGGATAAAGCCCAATTCCATCAAGCCTAAACCATAGGCAAAGTTAATTACTGGCTGACGAAAATCTCCGTAGGGCATCATAATTACCGCCCCTATAAATAGACACAGGGTAGCTAACCATAAATAAAGCTGATTCTTCCCTGATGCTTCTTGTTCCTGGTTACCTGAGCCCGAAAATAGGTAGAGTTTTCCTATAGTACTCAAAATAATAACTCCTGCCTGGATGCTGCCAGAGATCGTCCCCGAAATTTTTGATTTCCCTCCCTGTCGGGGACGATAGTTAACAGGCAACTCCGAGATCTTTAGTCCTTCTTCAACAGCTCTTACCTGCATCTCTACAGTCCAGCCAAAGCCCCGATCCTTCATCCCAATCTGTTCTAAAGCAGAACGCCGAATTAATCGCAGGGGTCCCAAATCGTGATATTGATATCCCCATCCCCAACGAATTAACCAGCTAGCCAGACCATTGCCAAAGTGTTGGACAGGACTCATGACCGCTTTTCCCTGTGCCGTAGCGCGGCGATCGCCCAATATTAAATCTGATTTTGTCCTTAAACGCCAAAAATCAGGCAGACAGCTCAAATCATCGCTACCGTCTCCATCAACAAACAAAATCCATTCAATTTCTTGATCAAGCTCCTGTAAACCCCGCCAACAGGCTCGACCATAACCAGCCCGCGGCTCCGATACCACCTCGGCTCCCGCTGCGCGTGCTACTTCTGCACTGCGATCGCTACTGCCGTTGTCTACTACGCGAATTTTAGTTAGACCCAAATCCCTAAGTTCTTGAACCACATTCCCAATTGTTAGCTCTTCATCACGTACAGGAATAATTACCAACACATTGGTTAAATTAGAAGAACAATTAGAGAATTGGAAAGACATTTTTACACAGGAATATTTCAGTAGATTCTAATAATTCTGTTCTAACTTCCTGAGAAAGGATTGAAAATGCTTTCCTTTACTTAACATCCCTATTAGTGCCTAACATCAGTTAAATAGTTATGAATATCGATATTTGGGTTTTGCTTGAACCCCCAAAAGCGATCGCTTTTACCTATCTAGGTAAGCAAGATTTATTTGCCCTGATTCATCCCGCCCTAGTGGTAGCATTTGTCTTTCCCATGGTGGGGGTTGTAACTAACTTCGCCTGGCAGACTCGTCAGCGTCGGCTACAAAAAAAACAGGGCAAAAGTAAGATTCCTCCAGTTGTGGGTAGGGAACATGTGCAGATTGGTCGCTGGTTAGCGGCTAGCGTGGTTATTGCATCCCTAATTGCGATCGCCTACTCGATTGTTTTTAAGAGCTTCATTAAGGCTGATCTTTGGTCAAAAAATAATCCGAAGGCAATCTTGATTATCTTATTATTTGTCGCTACTCTCCAGTCTTTAATTTTATTATTAAAGGCGAAGCCTAAGCTGTGGCGAGGCATCTTTGCCACCATGACAGGAATGGGTCTAATCATTCTTGGTCAACAAGATGGTGTCTGGCGATTGTCTAAGGAATGGTACTGGTCACACTATTACTACGGTATCGCTGTATCTTTATTAATGATTCTTTCCATCGCGATTTTAGACGATATTTATCGTAGTCTCGCAATGCGGAATCTCCATATAGTTCTTAACTGTCTGGCACTCCTCTTCTTTATTGGTCAGGGTATCACTGGAGCACGAGATCTGCTAGAAATCCCTCCTGTAGGTAAGAAGAAAGCTAAAAAGGCATCAGCCGAAATGGTGCTGAAAACATCCCAATATAGGGGGCTTGAGGCTCTGCAAGCCCCACAAATTAGTCCTAATTAATGCCAGTTTTGGATCAGAATATCGATCTGTTGGTATAGTTATAAGCCATAAGCCCTAAGCTATAAGTTGAAAGCCTATAGCTAGTGGCTTTTTTACTGACCGTCGGTCTGGCGCTCAATAATGACAATTTTCCATTTCCCCAATTGGCTGGCTTGGAAGGCTACCTGACTGCCATCTCCGCTGATGGTCGGTGCCTTAACGGAACCTTTGACGTTGACGGTTAATAGCTCTGATTGCTGTCGCTGGCGATCGTATACTAAAACATCTGTCTTACCTCTTTCCGCTGAAACATAAGCAATGTAGCGTCCGTTTTCGCTTAGTGAAGGCTGATCTTGGGTTGAATCGCGGCGGTTTAAATTAGGTAGGGAAACCAGACGCTTTGCTTGCAGATCAAAGAGAAATATATCTCGCTGACCACGACGGTCTGAGGCAAAAGCTAGATAGTTACCGTCAGCGCTGTATGCTGGATACTCTTCCGTTGAGTTACTGTTAATCCCCCCAGGAAGAATTTCGGGCTGAGTCAATAGGTTACCGCTACAGCCTCCACCAATAACCATCATCAAAGCTGCTAGTGTTCTGGTACTTACTGATAGTCTGGAGGTGATTTGAGAACCTAACTTGGATAATCTGCCCATAAATAAGGTTCTAGCTTGCTTTTATAATAATATTTTTGTATTGTAATTTAGGAGCCATCAAGACGCAAAATGTAGCTCTGCTGCCTTGATGAGCAAAATAATAAATTGAATCTCTAAATTTCTCAGATTAAGATTAAATCTCAAATTGCCTTAGGGTGGCAATTTGCCTTGACTTTTCAAAATTTAAATTGATTAAAATAGTCTCATTTTGTATAAAAAGATATTGATTTTAGATCAAGTTAATACTTGTTGGATTTAGACATTTCCAAACTACATCGGTTTGAAGCATGAATTCAAGAGAGCGATCATCAGTTTATCTAGAATAAACTCCCAATAAATATATCTAAACTGTAGCTAGACTATTGATATTAGTTAAAAACAGGTAATTCTACTCATTAAATTCACAGTTTACCTGTAGGGTAAAAATTAAGTAAAGAAATTCCTGAACTTAATTAATCTTGAAATAGTCGCCAATGTTTTATAGTAAGCGGGTGTCGAAATATTTATCGACGCTATTAATGTATAGTAATACATCACGAATAACAATTATGTGGCTGCTGGTCATCAGCGACGTTGTTGGTCTACTACTATGCTTCAATATAGCTTTAAAATTGCGTGTATCTCAATCATTAAACCTAAGTTCTCCGATTGTTTATGCTTTGCTTGGTGTTTACTTGCTGGGTCTTTACTTAACAGACACCTACAAATTAAAGCGCGAAATTTCTGGAGTTCGTCTTTCAGAGCGAGCTGTCTTGGGTATCTTGGCGACAGTCTCTGCTGTAACTTCGGGGATTTATCTAACAGGGATTTGGGGCAGTCAAGTTATCGTTGGTCGAGGGGTGCTCCTCATTAGCGTAGTCTTATTTTCGGTCTGGGCGGTAACTGCGAGGACGATTGCCGATCAGTGGCTCAAGGCGAACCAAGAAACTAGTCGTTTTCTCGTTTTAGGCGATTATCGAAAAGTTGTTGAGTTTAGTAAGGAACACCGCCAACTGAGTGCTCGCGCCGAATTCATCTCTTTCGCCGACAACTTTGCCACCACCTATAGCAGTAGCTTGGGTTCTCCTGCAAAGCCTGTAGCGTCGAGCAAAACCAGTGTGATCACTTCAGCCTGGAAACAGCAATCTTGGTCGGGTATTTTAATCGATAGTGCGGAGAGGAGTCTTTCTCAGCAGATGGTGCGAGAGTTAATGGACATGCGTCTGCGGGGAATTTACGTTTACAGCATTGCTGATTTTTGCGAACAATTTTGGCAGAAAATCCCCCCTGCCTATGTTCAAGATGATTGGTTTGCCTTTACCAGCGGATTCAATATTCTCCACAATCGGATCACGGCAAAGATTAAGCAGTTATTCGACGTTGTGGCGGCGGGGGTCTTGATAATTTTATCTCTACCCGTAACTATACCAGTGGCGATCGCCATTAAGTTGAGCAGTAAGGGACCGATTTTTTATTCTCAGATTAGAACGGGTCTTAATGGCAGGAAGTTTCGGGTTTATAAGTTTCGCTCGATGTATCAGAATGCGGAATCTAAGGGTATTCAGTGGGCACAAAAGAAAGATCCCAGAATTACTACCGTAGGTTCTTTTATTCGTTTGACCAGAATCGACGAACTACCCCAATTATGGAATGTCTTCAAGGGAGAGATGAGTCTGGTGGGACCTCGCCCTGAACGTCCTGAGTTTGATATACAGTTGAGGGAAAAAATCCCCTACTATGATGTACGCTATTTGGTTAAGCCAGGGATTACTGGTTGGGCGCAGGTCTGCTACCCTTATGGGGCTTCGGTGGAAGATGCTTATCAAAAGGTGGCTTACGACCTCTTCTACATCAAAAATTATTCTTTATTCCTTGATTTGGCGATCGCTTTTAAAACCCTGCGGGTAGTTATCCTAGGGAAAGGCAGGTAAATTTTATGGTGGTACTAGATCATGTTAAGAGATTATCTAAACCTATAACCTATAACCCATAACCTATAACCTATAACTCTTAGCTAACAAGGGAGCGGCAGACAGTAGCTTTTGGGTGTAGGGATGTTGGGCTTGGGTAAAGATGTCCTCGGTGTTGCCCATTTCTACAATTTGACCTGAATTCATGACCGCAATGCGATCACAGAAGAATCGAGCAACCCAAAGATCGTGGGTAATGAAGAGATAGGTTAGTTTGAACTCTGCCTTTAGTGTCAGCATCAGCTCAAGCACCTGGGTTTGTACCGTGGCATCTAGCATACTTACAGGTTCATCGCAGATCACTAGCTGGGGCTTGGTGATTAAAGAACGAGCGATCGCTACCCGCTGCTGTTGTCCCCCCGATAGTTCTCTGGGATAACGTCGGTAGTAATCTGCTGCGGGGGTCAGACCAACTTTTTCCAGCATGGTTAATACTTCTTGTTTGGCAGATTCTGGGGTAGCTAGCTGATGAATCAATAAGGGATCGGCAATACTTTCCCCCACAGTCATTAGGGGATTTAAGCAGGCGTGGGGGTCTTGAAAGATCATTTGTAGCTGTCGTCGTTGACTCCTCATTGCGGAGTTAGATAGAGTAGTCAAATCCTGCCCTAAAAATTCAACGCTTCCCCCTGTCGGCTTGAGTAACTGGAGAATAGTTCGGGAAAGGGTACTTTTACCGCAGCCAGACTCCCCCACTAAGCCGAGTATTTCCCCTGGATAAAGATCGAAACTAACCTGATCCACCGCCTTAATTGCTGAAGCAGAGGCAGAATTAAATAGCTGTCGCAGCCAGCCGCTTTCCAGGGTAAAGTATTGCTTCAGGTCACGAACTCTCAACAACGGCTGTGCTTTACGTTCTGGCGTTACTTCTGCGGTCGTAGCCTGCTGAAGTTGGAGTGCTGCATCCAGTAAAGATTTAGTGTATTCATGCTGGGGATGTTGCAAAATTGAACTGACCGATCCTACCTCCACCATCTTTCCCTGATACATTACGGCAATGCGATCGCAATATTCCCCCACTAAAGCCAGATCGTGAGAAATTAATAATAGTGCCATCTCTCGCTCACTACAAAGACGAGTCAACTCATCGAGGATTTCTGCCGCTACGGTAACATCAAGGCTGGTTGTCGGTTCATCCGCCACAATTACTTTGGGGTTGAGCAATAAAGCTAAAGCGATCGCCACCCGTTGTCGCATCCCGCCGCTAAACTCATGGGGATATTGTCCCCAGCGATCTGCTGGTATTTTAACTGTCTCTAAAGTTTCTTCAGCTAGCCGTCTAGCCTCCAATGGGGATAGCTGGGCTTGATGTGCCTTGATGGTTTCTAAACAATGATCACCAATGGTCATCAGCGGATCTAGCCGTGTCATAGGATCTTGAAAAACTAGGGCGACTACCTCCCCCCGAAACTGACGCAACTCAGCCTTGTTTAGTTGAAAAACCGCCTGATCTTGAAAAATCGCCTTGCCTGTTACCTGACTTCCTGGGGGCAACAAACGCATAATTGCCCGCCCAATAGTAGATTTACCGCAGCCAGACTCCCCCACTAGTCCTAGCTTTTCCCCAGGCTGAAGCTCAAAGGAGACATCATCCACCGCCCAAATAGTTCTCCCCAGAGGTGAGCGTGGATATGCCACTCGGAGATTGGCAACTGACAAGAAAGTTTGGGTCATAGTCTGAGTCATAGCGTTGGGCACCCTGAATCAAGATGGTCAAAACATAGTTGACTGCATTGTAATCAGCTATTAATCAAATTGGCGATGCTAATTCTCTATAGTTTGATCTTTATGACGTTATTTATTATCTGTCATTGTAATCGAGTGCCAAAACTCCTCGAAATCCCTCGAAGATTTAATATGGAACACCTGTTTAGTTGCCTTAGCTTGATTAACATATTCGCGATACTTAGGGGTCAGCTTTTTATGGCATAGCCCAACTACGTTATAGGCATTTAAGGTACTTTTGATTAGCGGACTATTTTGAGGATAGCCTTCGGGTGCTACCCATAAACTTTTGATCAATCGTTTAGTGACCCAAAAATAATGCTGGAGAACTGGCAAATCAATATAAACTAGTGTGTCGGCGATTTCTAATCGCTGCCATACCGTATTCAAAGAACCAAACCCATCAATGATCCAACTGTCTTGCTGTAAGATTTCTTGATGAGCAGCTTGATACTCGGCATCAGAAATTTTTTTGCCTCCTGGCTGATATTGAATCAAGTCTAATACGATTAAGGGTAGACCAGTAGTTTCTGCTAAACGCTTGCTAAGAGTTGACTTACCACCTCCAGCATTACCAAATACAGCAACTTTTTTCATCAAAAGCACTAAATTGTTCGATTTATTTCTGCTAATGTCAAGATTGATTTATAGCGGTTCTCATTTGAATGAGATACACTACTATTTTTCGATTTTGGTTAGTTTTTAGTCGTTAGTAGTTAATCTTTAGGTATAACTCACTAATTTGAGAAAAGCTTTAGCAATCTTGAATCTGAATAACATAATGAATGATCACATAAACTCTCGGCTGCATATTTCTGCCTCATAATTATTAGCCTAAGTTTCTTGGCAAACTGTATTAATTAGTTGATATCTCACAAACGGACGATTTAAGACATTCTGGATTAAATTGTTTTCTAATAAATTTGCTGGCAACATATCTGTGGTAATTAAATATTCTTGCTGTAACTTCAAACCAACCTTTTCCATCACTCTAGTAGAAGCTCTATTTTCAGCTAAAGCCCAGGCAACTATTTTAGTTATCTCTGACTCGGTGAAACTCTTCTCTATCAATATTTTAGCCGCTTCAGTAGTATAACCTTGATTCCAGCTAGATTGCCGAATCCGATAACCAATTTCAGTCGCATCAGCCTCAGCAAAATCTAACTGACGCAAAAGTTCAAAATCTATTTCAGGACGCAGAAAGATCCAGCCAATAAATTCTTGACTAGACTTATCAATCATTGCCCAAAAACCATAATCTTTGCGCTTATTGTAACTTTTAACATAGGGTAAAAAATTATTGGCGATCGCCTGATAACTAACCGCGATTCCGCCGTTGATATAGCGCATTACTTCGGGATCTTTATCTAACTCTACTAAATGATCGAGGTCGTCATCTATTAAATCTCGCAGAAATAATCGTGGAGTTTCCAGAAAAATGTTCATTTCTAATATACGCTTAATGTGAATTAAACTTCTCATATTCCATGAAAACCAGTAAGTAAAACAAATATCTCAAAAGACTAGCTCTGCGTCATAAACGCCGTGTAGTCTTAAACGGAAAGATTAATCTCTGAGTACACTTTAGTTACGAAGGGGTCTCCTAAAGGATACCGCTTCGCATATGGGGAAGCCGTCACTTCCCCAGCAGGGGGTTTGGGGGAAAGTTCCCCCAATCTTAAATTCTGGTTCTAAACATGAGTCTTCAATAGAACAGACATAATATTTAGACATTTTTAATTCACATCAGACGTAATATATAAGAATAAAGAATTTTCGCTGGTACCGCTTCGCATATGGCGACTGTCGACGACTTGAGCAAATTGCTGAACCCGAAGGGAGTCTCACCGCTAATTTACATTAAGCGTGTTACTTACGCCAGGTAAAGTGAAAAGTTGCCCCCTCGCCAAGCTGGGATTCAACCCAGATTTTACCGCCCTGACTCTCAACAATTTTTTTAACAATCGATAAGCCAATGCCCGTACTTTCAAATTGATCTCTCGCCTGTAGGGTTTGGAAGATGGTAAAAATACGCTCGTGGTATTGAGGCTCGATCCCCAATCCGTCATCGGCAACGGTAAACTGATAAAATTCTTGCTGTTCCTGAACCGATATCGTAATCTCACCCTGATCATGGGGATGATACTTAATCCCATTGCCGATTAAATTAGCAAACACCTGCTGTAATAATAGTGCTTCGGTTTTTATAGTGGGCATATTAGCCGTCACAACTATCTTAAAACCTGATGGTGGAGATAATAAATTGATTTCCTCATTAATCAAGTCCCCTACATTAACGATAGTGACAGAAGTCTGGTTTCTACCAACGCGAGAGTATTCTAATAAGCCCTTAATTAAATTATCCATCCGCTCAACCCGCGATCGCATTAGCTGAAGCTGCTGCTGATTTTCGGCGGGGATTTGTCCCTTTAGATCTTCTCCTAACCAAGTCGCCAAATTGGCGATCGCCCTCAGGGGTGCTTTAAGATCGTGGGAAGTAACGTAGGCAAAACTATCTAATTCTTGATTGCGTTTTTTAAGTAGGGCAGTGATTTTCAGCAATTCTTGATTAGCCCATTCCAACTCTTGAGCTTTTTCCTGGAGAGCATGTTCTGTCTTAGTTCTAATATCCAATTCAGTTTTTAGGTTAGCCAATAATTCTCCCTGCTGAATAGCGATCGCTAGCTGTACTCCCAGCTTGTCTAGTAATTCCACCTCATCGGTTTCCCAATGACGAAAATCCTGGCACTGATGGGCAATTAATAAACCCCAGAGATTAGATCTGTCTTTCCAAGCCGTCGGGGAAAGTAGAATCGGCACAATGGCATTAGCTCTAACTTGAAACTTTTCTAAAAGCTGAATATGACATTGAGAAAGTCCTGATTCATAGATATTATCAATGGCTAAGGTTTCTCCCCTCTCATACCTGGCTGCGCCGCAGTCTTGAAAGCAAGTATCGACAACTTTTTCCCCCAGAGATTTTTGCCAGTTAGGCTTTACCGACTCAGCAACAATATCGCCAAACATCTCAGGGGTAAATCTATAGATCACCACGCGATCGCAATTTAGTAATAGCTGTACTTCTTGGACGGCGGTATCAAGAATGGATGATAAATCTAGGGACTGGCGAATTCTTAAAGCAGTCTCAGTAATAAACTGCTGCTGCTGGAGATTTTTATTTAAAAGAGACTGTAAATGCTGTTGCTGTAGGACATTTTTGATGGAAATAATTAGGGTTTCAGGAGTTAGCTTTCTCTTTACTAAATAATCTTTAACCCCACTTTTCATGGCTTTTACCGCCACAACTTCATCCCCCTGCCCAGTAAGCATAATAATCGGCGGAATTTCCCAGGTAAGAGTTTTTAACTCGGCAATAAATTCCAACCCGTCGCAGTCAGGCAATAGGTAATCCAGTAGAATCAAGTCTGGCTTAATTGATGCCAAAAGTTCTAAACCTGCTTCTCCAGATTCTGCGGTAATAACTCTATATTCTGAGATGACTTCCTTATTCAGATAGCGACAATAAGCCGCTTGATCTTCAGCAGAATCGTCAACTATGAGAATTGTATATTGGGGGATAGTCATTTATCATTCAACATTTATTACCTATTATTCTTGGGTTTTGGTTACTGTTCGTCACTTCTCATTTTTATACGTCACATTACTGTCCTCTAGCTTTCATTGCTCATTGCTGACATATCTAGGTCGAATTTAATGGCAATCTGACTCAGTATTTCTTGTTCTTCTAGGCTTATTCTGCCGTTAGATTTAGCAATTTCATAACATCTGCTTAGGGTTAAGGAAGCAAACTCAGGAATTAACTGTTCCAGTAGTGCCGATAAATTCTGGGGTTGCTCTAAATTTACCGCAATGACTCCGACAGAAGATGGAGATATCTCCTTGATCTTGGGTAGAATCTCCCCCCAATCTTGCTCAGGGTAGCTAACCTGTACCATATGCACCAAGATGCGATCCATTACCTTAGACTGATGGAGGGCAATTTGCCAATCGGCATCGGTTTCCTGCTGCATGAGGGCTATATCTGATTGAGCCATCTTTCTTTCATAAAAACGACAGGCGGTTTGTCCCAAAACATACAGCAAAGCTGCATTGGTAGAAGCACCGACCACAGCCCCAACGCCAGGAATTATTTCCACTAGGCTTAAACCCGCTTTTATAGCGTCTGCCCCCAAAGATAAGCCAAAAATTGCCAGAGATTCTCCTCTCCTAGCTGGCTGCTCCAAATCCAAACCGTAGGCGGCGGCAACTTCGTACACCATTTCCACCTGTAGCTTAGTAGTAGCAATTAACTCTATGCCTAAAAGCAGTGCGGCAACGGGAGGAATAATATTAGTAATCAGCCCTAAGCGTCCTCCCTGCCAGGCTTTCCGCAAAATTAGCCGATGGGCAATTTGGTTCGGTTTTTCATCGGGATACTGCGATCGCATATTCTCGACGGTAGCCCTTACTTGGGCTGTATCCACCCGACCAAGGAAGGTCATTAACCAGTCCAAGCCGATCATCTGATCTGCTGCCTTAAGAACAGGGTTTGATGAGATCCATTCTAGGGTCTGCCCTGTGGAAACCGTAGTTGATTCTAGGATTTTTTGCGTTTCTTTGGTGAGCGTCTCCGATAAGCTCTCCAGAGTAGCGATCGCATTGACTAAAATATTTTCTGATGTATTGCTTTGTGACATAAATAATGAGCTTTATATTTGATCTATAATTGAGATTCTGATTACTATACTTAATAAATCTGGCAGCTCATAAATAATGACTAAACATAAACTTATTTGATTAATAATTCTTCTCTATTTAAGTGATAACAATAATCTCCAAGTATTAGCATCTAACTAAATAGATATATCTAGAACATCACCAAAAAACTCTTGCATTCTTCTAATAATCAGAATTGAGTCCTTAAGTTACTATTAACTAAGCCTTGTTTAACCAACGATAATATCTATCTCAGGATAGATTTTTATTAGAGTCTCACTATCTAAAGCTGCTTGATTCTAAGTGATAGACAAATTACTTTTTTGGGGCTCAAAAACTTTATTATAAGATTTTTCTGTCTCACCTTAAAACAACGCAGTCATAGAAGTATCAACCATGACCGCGTTGTTTCGCTTTTACTATTTTTTAGCTTTGACTTTAATTTTTTTCGGAATTAATTCATATTTAGCATTGATGTAACTTTATAGCTAAGGCTCTGAAACATTTGCTATTTTAAGGCTACGAATTTTTAAGCTGATATACTGCATGAAGCTCTAGGTTAAGCTACCAGAGATCGCCCTAAAACTCACAGATAGCTCAAAATTATTATGGGGTCTTACTCTTCATCCAAGGGTAAACCAAAGATAACTCGACCTCTGTCGAAATAACGACCAAACTGGATTTCATATACTTCGTCTTCGTCTTGGGTTTCTACTTCTAAATCAGAACAGGGGTAGCTGACACACAGCAACGCATAACCTTGATCCTGTAATTTGGGGGATAGTCCCATAGCTTCTGGTTGAATTAATTCTCCGCTAAGAACCCTCACGGCACAAGTGGTACAGGCTCCATTACGGCACAAAAAAGGCAGCCTTGCGTTTTGTTTTTCGGAAGTTTTCAAAATGTACTGATCTTCAGGAACTCGGATAATATGTTGCTTTCCTGTTGCACGGTTATGAACCTTGATCGTATAAGTTTTAGTCATTTTGGCGGGTTAAATAAGAGAAGTTGCTAAATTGAGCTGTCAGTAATTGGTTAATCCTAGCTTTTTATTTTGTAGTCAATGGCAAAATATAATCGCTGAATTTTTGACAGCAACCACAATTCATGTATAATGGTAAATTGGTGAGCAAACTGGAGAGGTGGCCGAGTGGTCGAAGGCGCAGCACTGGAAATGCTGTAACGGGGTAACTCGTTCGAGGGTTCGAATCCCTCCCTCTCCGTATCTATAAGTCTAAGCAAGATCAGCGGTATGCGATCGCTAAAAGATCATTAATTTTACAATAGCTCTCTGGCAAAAGTGCAAGCATTTTTTACATTTAGCTTTATAACAGACAGTCAGGATTAAGCAAGATTAACTAGCTTGGCGCTAAGTTCCCAGAGGCGTTTCCCCTTATTGGCATCCATCGCCTCATTAGAAATTTCTTGTTTAAATGCCGTACGATCTTCATCTTGGCGGTTGCCCCAGCTATAATAAATACCTGATTCATTAAATTTAGGCTCGGCAACTACTTTTGCCACTCTCTTTCCTGCCAACTCTTCCGTCACATAGCCCCCAGTGATATTTTTCTGGAACCAAGGAAAAATAGTTCTAAATAAGGAGTAGTGATTGCGGAATAGTCCTGTCTCGGCGACGCACCCAGGATACAGCGCATTAAAAATAATTCCCGTAGACTGATGATAGCGATCGTGTAGTTCCCGCATCGTTAGCATATTACATAGTTTACTATCTTTGTATGCCTTGCCTGGTTTAAACTTCTTACCATCAATCATCGCCACAGGGGATTTAAAGCCTGATGCCAAACCTTCTAAATCTCCTAAATCTGGTGGTGCAGGGATGGGAATTTTGCCACCAATCTCTTTCGGGTTAGCGGTTACAGTCCCCAAAATAACCAGCCGTTTCTCGGTTGCAGGAGAACTTTGTAAATCCTCCAGCATCAGGTTACACAGCAAGAAATGACCCAAATGATTGGTGGCGACGCATAGCTCATAACCATCCTGACTCCGCTGTGGCTCCTTGGCTAAGGGTAGATAGACTGCCGCATTACAAACTAAAGCCTCTAAAGATTTCCCCGTAGCGCGAAAGTCCTGGACAAACTGGCGCACGCTGTCTAAAGAGGCGAGATCAAGGTGAATTATACTGTACTTAGATTCTGGAATGCCTACCTGTTGCGCAACCTGCTGAGTTTTAGACAAGTTGCGGCAAGCCATTACTACGTGCCACCCTCGGTCAGCTAAGGCTTTTGCGGCAGATAAACCAACTCCCGACGATGCACCCGTAACGATCACGGTTGATTCTTGTGGCATGGTTTTAAAAATTATTTTAGGTATTTATCTCTGTTTTTAAAATCTCATAATCAATAGCCCATTGTGCTCAGTAATTTATAAAGCGTTATATTTTTTTTAAGCAGTACGTGCTTGAGCAGCGTAGTCATTGTCGGGATATTTAGGTCAAAATATTAATAATAATTTCAGAACTAATTGGGATTTAGATCCTCCTCCGCCTACCATAACAAGGGTTCCGCTTATTAGTTCTTGAATAATAGTTTAAATAAACTAATAAAAACTAAAAACTACGGGTATTCTCCATTACTACTTCCAATAGATATAATTTAATAATTGAATTTTTGGTTCAATCTAACTCTAGAGTATGGATGTTGAAGCAGCCCAACAAATTTTTAGTGCGGGAAAGCACCTCGAACAGGCTGGCAAGCTATCAGAAGCAATTGCTTGCTATCAGCAGGCAACTAAATTAGATTCACAACATCATTACTATCACTATAAGCTAGGTAAGATGTTGTTTCAGGAAGGACAGCTAGAGCAGGCTACGGAATCTTTCCGTCAGGCGATCGCCCTTAACCATCATGATTCCTGGTCTTACTATGCCCTGGGGGAAATTTCTATTGAGCGACAAGACATTACCGCCGCTATCAAATATTACCGTCAGGCGATCGCCATTGAGCCGCAATTTTCCTGGTCACACTACAATCTGGCTCGACTGTATCAGCAGCAAAATCAACTGGAGTTAGCGAAAGCTTCCTATCAACAGACGATCGCTCTTAAGCCAGACTACTCTTGGGCACACTTTTTTCTAGCAGAGATTTTGACCACGTTGCAAGAACCGTCAGCAGCAATGGCGCATTATCGACGATTCATTGAGCTAGACTCCAATTTTGACCCCGCTCATTTTCAGCTAGCTCGTCATCTACAGCAGCAAGGACAGTTAGAGGAGGCAATTCAATCCTACATCAGAGCCATAGAAGTTAACCGAGATCACTTTGAAAGTCACTATTATCTGGGCGAAACCTTAATTCAGTCAAACAGGTATGTAGAGGCGATTAATCATTGCGAAACGGCGATCGCTCTCCAGCCTGATAATCTCCGTCCTTATTTTCTCCTTAGTTTATGCTTATTAGCTCAGGGAGAACAGGCGATCGCTGATTATGATGAGCAGACACCACAAAAATCAACTACCTTTAAAATTAACTTCAAGTTGGGTCTGGCGCAGGCTTGTCAACAGCAAGGGGAAAACGCAGCATCGGTTCGATATTGTCAGGAGGCGATTAGCATTGATCCCGCTGCCGAGTTACCCTATCGTATTCTGCAATACATTCCCCTCGAACCAGCAGAAATTGAGCCAAGCATAGCTTTTTATCAGAAGATTAGCGATCGCCCTCAAGTTTCCCCCTTACTTTGGGGTAACTTGGGAGACTTACATACTAAGCAATCTCATCTTAGTGAGGCAATTGCTTGTTACCGCAATGGCTGTTACGAAAATACCGTTGCCGATACTCCTGAATTGGCAAAACTAGATTGGGGGCAACCTAAACAAGAAGCACCCGACTTTTTACTAATTGGTGGAACCAAATGTGGTACTACTTCTCTCTTTAATTATCTGGCTCATCATCCCCAAATTCTGCCTCCCCATAGAAAAGAAATTAATTTTTTCAACTTTAATTATGATCACGGAATTTCCTGGTATCTTGCCCATTTTCCAACCATTACAGATCGCCAAGATTATCTGACTGGGGAAGCATCACCCTTTTATATTTATCATGCTCAAGCAGCAAATAGAATTAGGCACCTCTTTCCTGATATTAAGCTAATTATCATGCTCAGAAATCCTGTAGAGCGCACTATTTCTGAATATTATCATGCAGCTAATCATGGCTTAGAGCAACGTAATTTAAGGAGAATAATTGAACGGGAAAAAGAGTTATTGGCTACCAAACCCCGAGAAGAAGTATTGAGTGATTTTGGCTATCTAACCAATAGTATTTATTTTGATCGCATAGTCTATTGGCAGGCTAATTTTCCCCCAGAAAACCTCTTGATTGTTGATAGCGATATTTTCTTCCATCAAACAGAAAAGATCATGCCCCAAATCTGGCAGTTTCTCAATCTTCAAGCGATCGCACCGCCACCACATATTCGCTATAACGTGGGTTCTTATCCTCCCGTAGATCCAGCA
This sequence comes from Cyanobacteria bacterium J06621_8, assembly GCA_038524995.1. Classification (GTDB taxonomy): domain Bacteria; phylum Cyanobacteriota; class Cyanobacteriia; order Cyanobacteriales; family Xenococcaceae; genus Waterburya. Next base: position 30,250 of record JBCBIE010000020.1, on the reverse strand, counting down.
ATCATCAACCAACTCCAAGAGTTTTTTGTTCCCTATAATCAGGAATTATCAGACCACCTTAACCGTAAGTTTAGCTGGCAATAATTCGAGTCAGGCGATCGCTGTTTTTACTATGGCTTTGATTTCTTGATATTCTATCTAGCTTACCTTTTCTGGAGAATTGCTTTCATCACTGCACTAGATTGTTCAATTTCTGCTGCCGAGGGTACGGTTTGTTGCCAGCTAGGACGCTGATTGAGGAGTTCCACCCAGCGGTTTACTTGGGGATAGGGTTCTAGACTAATTCCTAGGCTGGGAATAGCCGCCACCGCAGTCCCCGCCACAATATCAGCATAGGTCAGGCGATCGCCAAGCAGGTAGGTTTTATCTGGTGCTAAACATGACTCAAAATACTTTAGTGCTGTCGCCATAGCCTGTTTAGCCTGCTGAATTTTTGGTTCTTCAACAGGCACTTCTAACATTTCCTTCATCAAGATAATGGAGGCTGGAGGCAATTCATTAACCGTTACTAACTCAATCATCCTCACCTGAGCAATATCTTGAGCATTACTGGGCATAAATGAAGGTTCAGGATATTTAACTTCTAGGTAATCTAAAATTGCCAAAGATTCAAAGATTTTGAAATCATTATCGATCAGGACAGGAATATGATGAAAGGGATTAAGCTGTAGAAAATCGGGCTTAAACTGATCGCCATTAAGCTTTAGTAAGATTGGTTCAAACTCCAGGTTTTTCTCCAGCATGGTTACCCAAACCCGACGAGCATTAATTGAAAGACGAGAATAATAAAATTTGAGCATTTTTGACCAAAAAGTAATTAATAATCTCTCACTTAGTCAATTAATCATTAAGAAATTGCTGAATTGCAGCCCCCACTTCTTGGGAACACTCCTCATAAATCCCTAACGCCCCTGGCAATCTTACCGACTGAACCGTTTCTATTTCTTCCATGGCGTTCATTTCCGCTTTAGACTTCGGCGGGGCGTTTTCTGCCATGATGATTAGTACGGGTGAGGATACTGAAGATAAAAGCTGCAAGAATTCTGAGCGTTCTGTCACAGGATCTAGTCCTCCAGTGACAAAAGCAGCAGGAGCATATCTAGCGCCTTCCTGAGATGTGATGTGATGTTTTTGACCGATAAATTCAGGAGTGAGTTTGCCTTCGTCCATGTATACATGACGTTTGTACATCAGGCGGAGAAAAGAGTGGGTAGTGTTGAGATAGTATAGCCCTTGTCCGATTCCAGGCGATCGCACTAGGTTTTCAACTCCATTTCTAACTTCATCAGGTAAACCCATAACCCTTAAAGGACCTTGCCAGGTAGGAGCAATTAGAATTAATTGATTCACTAGATCTGGATTATCCTGAGCAAATTTTAAAGCGTATCCCGCAGCATGACCAGCGGCAACTAGAATAATTGGGCGATTAAACACGGATTTAATAAAATCTGCTAATAATTGATGAAATAAAGCAGGATTATAATCTACGGGAGGACGTTGAGACTCGCCAAACCCCAGCCAATCCAAAACCGTAACTTGATAACTACTCCCTAGCATCTGAGCCAGCCCACTCATTTCCGTGCGGCTAGAAACCGTACTAAAGGCAGGAAGGAAGAGAAGAGGAGTACCTGCGCCGACAGTTTCGTAAACCACCTGATATTGCTGATTTTCAAAATTCCAGCCGTAACTATCCTTGGTTCCGCCAATATTAGAGTTGTTAAGAGTCGGCAAAGTTGCTTGAGTCATAGCTATTAGTGAGGAGACATCTATTGGGATTCTAAGAAAAAAATCAGAACAAGTCCAGAGCAGTGTTTACAATGCTTATAAGATGTTTACAATACTTATATGTGGGTCGGTGTAAATAAAGTTGACTGGTTGAGATTGTTGGTAGTTAGTAGTTAGTAGTTAGTAGTGATAGCCGTAGTCCAATTGATATTGGTTAACCTAGCTAGCTTTATTTCCCCCTTCTTACACAACAGTCAGAAATATTCATTGATAAATCTACATTTAGCCAATAATAAAAAACATCAGTTTGATTAATCTATGAACTATCGCCCAGCACCTAATTTAGGCTCCCTGGTTCAATCTTTGAGAGTGTTATCAGATTTATATCGTCAAGTGTCCTCTGCCCCCAAGGATACTCTCACAGGCTGGTCGTTAGATGATCGTGACCCACGGATAATCGATCAGATAATGCCGTTTTACGATTGGTTTTACCAACATTATTTTCAGGTAGAAACCGACGGCTGGGAGAATGTACCCCAGGGAAAGGTGCTGCTGATCGGTTCCCACAACGGTGGTTTAGCGGCTCCCGATATGGTAATGATGATCTATGATTGGTTACGCAACTTTGGCAGCGATCGCCTGGCATATGGCATCATGGAGCCTCGGATTTGGCAGGCTTCCCCCGCCCTGGGACGGTTGGCAACGCAAATGGGGGCAGTCAGAACCAACCCTAAGATGATTTTAGGCGCATTGCGGCGAGATGCGGCGGTATTGCTTTATCCAGGGGGAATATACGATGTATTTCGTCCTTTCTCGCTGCGTAATCAGATTTTCTTTAATGGACAAAAGGGATTTATTAAAATTGCCATCCAGGAAGAAGTCCCCATTGTGCCACTAATTTCCCACGGTGCTCATTCAACCCTAATCATTCTGGGTGATATCTATCCTCAAATAAAGCAGTTCTTACAGCAGTTCGGCTTACCCTGGTTTGGGGGCATCGATCCGAGTATCTTTCCCGTCTATTTAGGCTTACCCTGGGGAATCAGCTTTGGACCTCTACCCAATATTCCCCTACCCCTCAAGATACATACTAGAGTCTGCCCCCCAATAGTTTTTGAACGCTACGGTAAAGAAGCCGCCCGCGATCGCCAATATGTCGCCCAGTGTTATTTTCAGGTCTGTACTCAAATGCAGCAGGAGTTAGACCGTTTGGTAGAGGAGGTAGGTGCTGAGTTTCAGTTTACCCCTAATTTAAACTGGCTCTTTTAAAAGCTCCTTGACCAATCGTGATAAGTATAAGTTGTTTGTCCAATGGTTTTTAGTTTTTAGTTTTTAAGCCGTCGCCCTAACCCTGATTTGCTTCGCGAAGTCTGAGAGTGCGGGCTGATTTAATGTTCAATTTTTGCTTAACTTGTCAGCAATGGGGATTAGGGACTGGGGATAGGAAAAACCATTAGTATTACATTCTGATTAATCAGGAAGCTTTTAGGTAAACTATAAATTGCTGTCAAAGTTGCTCGCTTATTTGATGGAACAATTTAACAAGTACCTCTGGGAGATAAATTAATGGTGGATTCTCCCCTGTTCGATGTTTTCTTATGTCACAACAGCAAAGATAAGCCTGAAGTGATTGAAATTGCCCGCCAGCTAAAGCAGCGAAGACTTAATCCTTGGCTCGATGAATGGGAATTACGACCTGGTTTATCCTGGCAGGAATTATTAGAAGAACAGATTGAGGAAATTAAAACAGCGGCGGTTTTTGTTGGCAGTAGCGGTTTGGGACCTTGGCAAAAGCGAGAGATGAGAGCCTTCCTCAGCGAATTTGTCGAGCGGAATTGTCCTGTAATTCCTGTATTGCTTAAATCTGCCCCCAAAGAGCCAAGGCTGCCTATTTTTCTTAGGGGGATGACCTACGTTGATTTTCGCCGTACTGAATCAAAACCTCTGGCAAGATTAAGCTGGGGCATTACGGGGATTAAACCTGATGACTTAAATTTATCTTTGGAAGAAGTTACCAAAAAAGATTCTCGTAGAATTAATAACAATGTTCCTTCTCTCCAAATTCCAACAGAAAGTGCTTCTATAGCAGACTCCCAGAGGGTTCAATCCACATCTTTCCCAATACAACAACCCTTAAAGCTACAGATTGAGAGATTTGAGATCATAACCGTAGATGCCAGGGGCAAAGAAATAGCGCGTAAACCATTACAGGCAGAATATTTCAGCGAAAATCTGGGGGATGGTGTCACTCTGGATATGGTTGCTATTCCTGGGGGTCAATTCTTCATGGGAACAGATGAGGCAGAAATCGCCAGACTCAATCAGAAATACGATACAACTAGGTTTAATAGAGAACAACCACAGCACAAGGTAACGGTTCCACCGTTCTTTATGGGCAAATATCCCATAACTCAAATACAGTGGCGAGCAATAGCCTCCCGTAGCGATTTAAAAGTTAAGCAAGACCTTGATCCTGATCCTGCCTACTTTAAAGATCAAGCAGATGGAGATCGCCGTCCTGTAGAACAGGTATCTTGGTATGATGCGGTGGAGTTTTGCCAAAGATTATCAAAATTGACCCCAATAGAATATCGACTGCCATCAGAAGCCCAGTGGGAATATGCCTGTCGTGCAGTTAATGCTAAAGATTTAACCCTAGAACAATGGAATCAGCAGCATCATCAACCCTTCTATTTTGGTGAGACTATTACTGCTGATTTAGCTAACTATAATGGTAACTATACCTACGCCCAAGAACCCACAGGAAAATATCGAAAAGCAACCACCCCTGTAGGTAACTTCCCCCCAAATGCTTTTGATTTATATGATCTGCACGGTAACGTTTGGGAATGGTGTGCCGATAACTGGCATGATAACTATGATGGTGCTCCCAATGACGGCAGTGTTTGGCTTGAAAATGGCAATGATAATCGTTCTCCTTTGCGGGGCGGTTCCTGGGTCAACCTTCCTTATGTCTGCCGCTCGGCGTTCCGCGTCAACGATATCTGGGGGCGCGACTTCGTCAACAGCGTTGTTGGGTTTCGGGTTTGTTCATTGAGCATTGACGAGCGACCCCGCGTCGCCGTTAGGCGCAAGGGAACGCGCGAGTTTAAGCATTGGACATTGAACATTGAGCATTAAACATTGAACATTTAAAGGCGATCTTTTTCTCAGAAGTTAGGCTAAGAGATATTAGTAGATTGTCTTACGAGCTAGTCTTTTGACATACTACAGTTGTTTCAAATAAGAATTGAGCGCATGAAATTTATACAAACCCCTAATCCCCAGTCCCCAGTCCCCAGTCCCCAGTCCCCAGTCTCTCGAACAGATAACTCAGAGTACTCAAAAATTAATTAAAACGACTATAAATATCTTTTTCCCATTGTCGAAGTTCTGATTCGGGTAAAGGTTCAAAAAATGCTGCTCCCAAACTTCCTTTAAGTAAACCAGGAGTGCGAGGTTGATCATTGTGTTGATTTAATCCCAGACGAAAGTAATGAATCAGCTCATAAATCTGAGGCAGCTTGTCTTCTGGAATTTCCTTTAGTTCCTCAATAATTTTGTTGATCATCAACTTTTTTCCCCATTAAATTATTGATTTTGACATGTACTATATATACATGTAAACACCTAATACGTAGACCATAAGATTAGCGTAATAATGACTGCTCTCTATGATCGCGATTTTAATCTGTGGATACAGCAAACCGTATCGAACTTGAAAAATAAAGATCTTGATGCTATTGACTGGCACAATTTAATTGATGAAGTTGAAGGAATGGGAAAAAGCGACCGTCGTGCTTTGCAAAGTTACCTGGAAAGATTAATTGAACATCTTATTACAGTCGTTTTCAATTGAATAGATTTCGCTTAAAACTCCCTTGTTCGTAGCCGTTAGCTCTTAGCTCTTAGCCATTAGCTTTTTTTAATAGATTTTTTCAGATCAATTTAATGAACAATAAATACTTATTACTTATTACTCATTACTTATTACTTACGAGCAGACACATAAAAGCTTTCTTGTTTTAAGTTCATACGACTTTACTTGCGATCGCCACTACTTCCTCCATCTTGGCATCGGTTTTAATCGCTTCAGGCTCAATATGGGTTGCTGCCGCACGATAGCCTGCCTCTTGGAGTGCCTTGATTAGCTTGGCTTTCTGGGGTATATCTAGCTTGCCACGATGTCCGATTTCTCCCAAAGTATAGTAGTAGGGGGGAAAAACAAGCTCTCCCTGCATGAGCTGGAGTAGTTTAGTGACTTTTGTCCAGCCCCACTGATTTGCTAGGGTAATCATCCGCCCTAGCTGTTGGGAGTCGTGGAGTTGACCGAGCCACATTGCCCCACTGACGGTTATTGCAGGTTGGTTACAGCTACAGCCGACTTTATTTAAAGCCCGCCAGGAAAAAGTATGATAGTTACCGCAGTCATGACAGTATGCTAGAAAACCATAGTTAGTAGAAGTTAGCTGGGGCTTCGCCACTAGACGCAGCATCACCCGATAGGTTTGTCCTGTAAAAAAAGCAAAGATGGGTTTTATGCCCAATCCTCTGGTAGCCGCCTGCTGCTGTACAGCGCCGATGAGAATCCGTAGCGCCTGTTCTTGGATAGCGGGATGGGAACGGGCGATCGCATTATAAACGGGGACGGTTTTTTCAGGGGGATGTCCTGTAATGGTTCTGCCGTCGGTACAGGTTAGATACATTAAGCCGCCGATTTTGGTCGCCCAAAGCATAGTATTAAGATAGGGTGCCGCACTGCCAAAGCAGTCTACATCTACCAAATCGTAGTAATCTCGCTCTTGATAGCAGTTAAAAAATAGGCGATGGGCATCTTGATGAGTCAGGCGATAGCGATCAGGGGGAATAGCCGCTAAATTTTGCTGAATTAAATGATGATGCTGGGGATTACCCTCATTAACCCAAAGATAATCAGCCTTACTCTCCAGCCAATAACGTAGACTGCGTACCCCACAGCCAGCCAAAGCGTCTAACACCCTTAACTGACCCTGTTCCTGACGATATACCGCCCCCGCCAACACCCCCAAATCCCGCACCAGGCGACTTTGAGGATTATAAAAAGCCGCCCCAGTCTGAAACTGTGCTTTTCTTTCTACCTGCCAGGGAATATCCTTGGAACTCATTAAATTTACATAGGATAAACCAAGATTAACGATTAGTACTAAAATCCTGTTTAGTATAGAACACTTATTGATTATGCAGGGGTAACGGTTAACGGTTAACGGGTAACGGGTAACGGGGTTTTTCAGCTTTGCATGTAGTCCCTTAACTTATCAGGAATAGTTATAGGTTATAGGTTATCTCCCCCTAGATGACGACATCATCTTTTTGATTAGGGGTGATAGAACTAGCGCAATTACTAATAATGGCAGGATTAACCAGGCAATTTCTTTCCCAGCGAAAAGTGATAGGCTGTCCTGACCAATGCCCCCATTGTTATCAGAGTTAATGAATAAAGATTTTGAGGAGCTTGCTTCAACCTGATTAGTATTTTCTAGAGTAACTCCAAACAAGGTTTGATACATAATGCGGTACATGTCGGTATTGTCCGCAGTAGATGGCAACAAATCAGAATTAAGACCATAGGCTTTAGCCACAATACCCCCCGCAACATCGCTGGTACTAACGTAGGCTACGCCAAAAGTAAAATTATCCCCATTGGCATCACCTGCGCCAGTAGTAAATGCTGATGTGTCATTACCTTTAGTGCCGTCAAGGGGAAAGATTGGATTATCAGCACTCAACAAATTTGAGGTGGATTGAACGTCAATCGTGCCTACTGTTAAACTTTCAAGAGGAACATCATCAACTTCTAAGCCTCCCGCATCACTATCCGCAGCAGTTAGGATCAAGGTATTGGGGTTAACGTTGTTAACAAAATCCTGAGCGACCCCAATCGCCGCATCTGCCCTTAAAACAGCTTCAATTGCTCCCGCAGCATTATTATGGTTAGGAAAGTTATCGGAACCTTCTTCTTCCAGGACAATCATAAAGCCATTGTCGGCATTGATAAACTGATCTAGACCAAGAGTCGCCGACAGCATTTCGGCAACGGTAGGGGGATTTTCGTTTCCTGGCTGACCATAGAGAATTAATTCGCCATTCTCATCAACTAAGCCCAACTCGACTAAAGTTGCTTCATCAATGTCGTTATAAGTATTTTCTGCCGCAAAGACCCCCAAGACTTTTTCCGTATCAACAGGGAGAGAGTCCAGTTCTTCGCGAGTATAGACCACGGTGTAGCCCAAGGCTTCCGCTTCCTCAATCAGGTTCCGTCCGTCTTCCCGAATCCCCTCTGCCCCAAAGCGTCCGACAGTACCCACTGGCAGATAGTGAATTTCACCACCCCCCATAATCACATCCACTCCCGACTCAACAATTTCGGCTGTAATCTCAGCAAAGCTATAGCGGTCTTCCACATCAGCCAAAAAGACCCCAGTTCCTGGTTCAGCAATATAGCCCGAATTAATTATTGCCGTTGGTTTATCGGCGGCGATCGCTTCTTCTAAGATAGTAGTTCCTTCCTGACCCGATAAAGAAGTAAGAGGATTGCCTGTTGCGTCTAAACCATAGCTACCAGCAAAGGGTTTAACCCCAAAAGCATGAACCCCAGCCCCCGCATTAGAAGTTGATGCTAGATGATCGCCAATATGTCCTAGATAAACCCCTGCATCGGTCATGTTATCCCAATTCAGTCTGCCATCGGTACCCTGATCAACTAAGCGGGCTGCGGCGTAGTGGGAAGGGCTAGTGCCGTCGGGATGAATAAAGATGACGTTACCTGTATCTTGGGTGGGTTTGGGGGGCTGGGAGATGGCAAAATCGTCGGGTACTCCTTCGGGAGGGGCTAATTGTTTCTCGAACAGAGTTTCATACATCAGACGATAAATGCCTGTATTGTCGATAGTAGGAGGTAGCTTTTCGGCATTTAAACCATAGGTTTTAGAGACGATACTCCCCGCAAAGTCAGGTCCTCCAGACCAGAGAATCCCAAAATCGTAGTTGTTTCCCTGAGCATCGGGGGCGCCAGTGGTAAAAGGCGTTGTGTTATTTCCCGTAGTGCCATCTAGGGGTATTTTCATGGCAAAAGGCGGCTGAATTGCCGTGGTGCCAACGGTTATTGCTTCTTCTGGTTCGACGGAGACATCGTCAATTTCCAAGCCGCCGCCATCGCTATCGGCAGCGGTAATCAATAAAGTATCGGAGTTAACGTTATTAATATAGTCTTGAGCAACACCAATGGCTGCATCCGCTCTTAAAACGGCTTCAATAGTTCCTGCGGCATTATTATTATTGGCAAAGTTGTCGGTGCCCTCTTCTTCCAGAACGACAAACATACCATTTTTAGGGTTGCGAAAGGCTTTCAGGTTTAGAGTAGCAAACAGCATTTCAGCTACGGTAGGGGGATTTTCATTTCCTGGTTGCCCGTAGAGAATCAATTCGCCATTTTGCTGGACAAAGCCCCTTTCAATTAATGCTGCTTCTGGTATGGCGTTATAGGTATCTACTGCCGCAAAAATCCCCAGAACCTTTTCCGTATCAGGAGGGAGACTTTGTAACTCTTGGCGAGTATAAACCACGGTATAGCCCAGGGCTTCCGCTTCCTTAATTAGGTTGCGTCCATCTGGGCGTATTCCTGGTCGCCCAAAGCGCCCCACCTTACCTTCAGGGAGATAGAGAATTTCGCCACCCCCCATAATTACGTTAACCCCAGACTCCAGAATTTCGGCAGTAATTTCCATCACGTTCTGCCGACTCGGGGCTTCAGCTAAAAAGACCCCCGTACCAGGTTCGGCAATAAAGCCCGAATTAATTACTGCGGTAGCTTTCCCAGCGGCGATCGCCTCCTCCATAATAGTCGTGCCAACCTTACCAGAGAGGGAAGTATAGGGATTGCCTGCTGCATCTAAACCATAGCTGCCCTGAAAAGATTTAATGCCGAAGGCATGAACTACCGCGCCGCCGTTGGAAGTAGCCACGATGCTATCGTCCATATGTCCCAGATAAACCCCGACATTGGTCATCTTGTCCCAGTTTAGTCTGCCGTCGGGTCCCACCGAGGCAAAACGCCCTGCTGCATAGTGAGAGGGGCTGGTGCCGTCTGGGTGAATAAAGATTACGCTATTTCCAGCCATGATTGATTGCTCCTTGAGTAATAAAGCTTAATCACTGATGCCCAACTTTCAGTCCTTCAAGCCTATTTATAAATGGATAGTTAATAACTGACAATCTTGTTTATAGCTCAAGTTGCTTAAGAACAGGCGATCGCCTTTAGAAAAGCTATTAAAATGCTCCGAGTATTTTTATGTAGAAATAACGTAACCTATCTCAACAAAAAAAATTAATTCATAACCTCTTTAATAAGCAAAGCAAACAAGAGTTCTCTATGCTGTTGACAGTGAGTTCGACAAGCCTCAATCATTGATTTTCTGAGGCTGATTAAAGGGGAAAGGTCATATTTTTTGTTCCTTTAACCCTTCTCCTTTTCCCTTTTCCCTGCCCCTACTAGATAACTTTTGTCTCTATCGAACTCACGCTGTTGGGGATTGGATATAGTAGAAGTCGAGGAGAATTGCCCCATATAAGGAGACTGAAGTTTTGACTGTTGCTTTTGATAACTTCATCGATGCCACTATTGCCAAGCCCGCGAGATATCTGGGTAATGAGCTGGGGGCAATTCACAAGCCTTGGAATGAGGCTGAGGTGCGGTGGGTGCTGACCTATCCTGAAGTGTATGAGGTAGGGGCTTCTAACCTGGGGCACATAATTCTCTACAATATTATTAATGCTCAACCGCAACAATTATGCGATCGCACTTATCTGCCTGCGGCAGATTTGGCAGCAAAGTTAAGAGATACCAATACGCCTTTGTTTGCCCTGGAATCAAAACGTTCCCTACTGGATTTTGATATTTTGGGCTTTAGTCTTAGCTATGAACTGGGGGCAACCAATATCTTAGAAATGCTCAGTCTGGGGCAGATTCCCCTAACCTGGCGAGAAAGAGATCAGGGGGACTATCCTTTGATTTTTGCTGGTGGACAAACCGCTACTTCTAACCCTGAACCTTTTGCTGATTTCTTTGACTTTATCGCCCTTGGAGATGGGGAAGAGTTGCTGCCCGAAATTGGACTGGTAATTAGGGAAGGAAAAGCTGCAGGCTTGAGTAGATCGGAGCTATTATTAGATTTGGCACAGGTTCCTGGGGTATACGTTCCCAGGTTTTATGAAATGCTTCCTGATGGCTCAGTGCAGCGAATTAGGAATGATGTGCCCCAAAGAATTTTAAGACGGGTAGCTACGCCAATCCCTGCCTATTCTATTGGTTTGGTGCCCTTTATCGAAACGGTACACGATCGCCTGACCATAGAAATTAGAAGGGGCTGTACTCGCGGCTGTCGGTTTTGTCAGCCAGGGATGCTGACTCGCCCTGCAACGGACGTGGAACCAGCTAAGGTGGTAGACGCGATTGAAAAGGGGATGCGGGCTACGGGGTACAATGAGTTTTCCTTACTTTCCCTTAGCTGTTCAGACTATTTGGCTTTACCTGCGGTAGGGATGGAGATTAAAAACCGTCTCCGCAACGAAAATATTTCCTTATCTTTGCCCAGTCAGAGGGTAGATCGTTTTGATGATAATATCGCCGATATTATTGGCGGCTTACGTCAGTCTGGGTTAACCTTTGCCCCTGAAGCAGGTACCCAAAGGATGCGGGATGTAATTAATAAGGGACTGACCAACGAAGAGTTACTCCAGGGCATCAAAACCGCCGTAAATCGAGGCTGGAATAAGGTTAAGCTGTATTTTATGGTGGGCTTGCCTGGGGAGACTGATGTAGACGTAATGGGCATTGTGGAGACGATACGCTGGCTACGTCGGGAATGCAGTCAACTTAGCAACAAGCGCCTTAACTTTAATATTACGATCTCCAACTTTACCCCCAAGCCCCATACCCCCTTCCAGTGGCACTCAGTTTCTACTAGTGAGTTCAAGCGTAAGCAGGAACTCCTTAAAGAGGAATTCCGCCGCTTACGGGGAGTTAAGGTCAACTATACCGACGTTCGCATCTCAGCAATGGAAGATTTTGTTGGTAGGGGCGATCGCCGTCTCTCTTCAGTGGTCAAAAGGGCTTGGGAAATGGGTGCAGGAATGGACTCCTGGTGGGAAAATTTAGATCGGGCATTTGAAGCCTGGTCCCAGGCGATCGCCGAAGCGGATCTAACCTGGAAGTATCGACAGGTGGAAAATGGGGAATGGAATATTTTTAATCAGCCAACACTCCCTAATGAATCAAATAATAAATCAGATATAAACAATGATAATCTTGATGCCCCGTTACCCTGGGATCATCTCAACACGGGAATCGATAAACAGTGGCTAAAGGACGATCTACAACAGGCTTTAGAGGCAGTAACGGTTCCAGATTGTGCCTTTGAAGGCTGCTACCAGTGCGGGGTTTGTGGTGGCGACTTCGGGCATAACGTTGTAGCATCAGCACCAGAAATTCCGACCTTTACAGGGCATTTTAAGCCGAACCAGAATAAGTCACAGAAGATTCGCCTCTGGTTTGGCAAGGTAGATTCTATGAGCTTAATTAGCCACCTGGACTTAGTGCGTCTGTTTGATCGAGCAGTGCGGCGGGCGGCTTTACCCATCTCCTTTACAGGGGGGTTTCATCCAGGTCCCAAAATTGCGATCGCCAATGCCCTATCCTTGGGTATTACCAGCAATGGGGAAATTGTGGACTTTGAACTGACAGAATATATGGAGGTGTCAGAATTTCGCGATCGCCTTGGGGCACAGCTACCAGATAATATTCCTATCTATCGGGTGGAGGATATTGATCCTAAATCTGCTAACGCCAGCCGTCTGATGGAGCGAGCTGAATATCTAATTACCGTGGCAGCCCCAGAGAATAATCCCCCTTGGCAACGGTGGATTGATCTGATTAATCAAAGTCAGTCAATAATCTGGGAGAAATTTACTAAGTCTGGAAAGAAACAAGAGATTAATTTAATCGAACGTTTATGCTCTCTCTCCCTAGAATATGAAGCACCAGAGCAAAATCAGGCGGTAATTCGCTTTACTGGTAGCTGTCGTAATGATGGCACTAATTTATCCCCTGATAACCTGGTTTATATGCTAGAAAAAGTTGCAGACCTTGAGCTACAGCTACTTCGGGTTCATCGTCAACAATTGATTTTGAACTAATCCCAATTCTCGTCCATTAATTAACGCCAGTTCACAAAAAGAAACTGCCGAACCCTTCAGGGAGTCGTTTATCCTCGAATGTGGGCACCACCAAAGTAAAGCTGTACGGCTATATCTCTTATATTATCGTCCCGCAGATGAGTGGGTATAATACTAAATCCGATTACCAAAATACACTTATTAAATGCAAACCTGAAAAACCTGAAACCCCGTTACCCGTTACCCGTTACCCATTGGTGACAAGTTAAGAAAAGATATTGTTGGTCAAGTACTACACATGGTGTTTTTTATTTTGAACAACACTAGATGCAGATTTTAACTCGATTAGTCTGATAAGCTCTTAACTTAAATAGAAGTAACCAAAGAAGCTCTTGAAAGTTATAGGTTATAGCCCTTCGGGTTCGGGCGCGTTCCCTTGCCCCCATTCGAGGATAAACGTCTTGCGCCGATATTATGCCCTTGTGGTACGCGGGGTCGCCCTCAGTTATAGGTTATAGGTTAAATGCCATTTGACAAACAGCGCAGTCCCCTAACTTGTCACGATTGCCCGTTACCCGTTACCCCTGCATAGTCAATAAGTGTTCTATCTAAACAGGATTTAGTATAAGACTCCTACATGCGGCGTGGCAACGCGCCTTTGTTTTAAGAAGTTTGCATCCCGTAGGGGTTCAATCCCCTTTGGAATGCTAGAGCCTAGAGCCTTTTCCTAGAGCCTATGAATTTGTCTGTTTCAACTGGCAATTAATTCCAGAGCGCAATCTAAAACCTCAATCCATACCTGTGCCCCACAGGATAGAGGTTTATCTGGTTGATAAACAACTCGACAACGAGTAGGAATCTCCAAGGAATGAGCATATGTGTTTTTAGTGCCCTTGATGGCAATTACAGGCTCTCTTTGTTTTGGGCTTTTTTTAGCATTACTCCTGATGGTATTGCGATTGATGTGAACAATCGTCTTTTTTGGGCGCTTCCCCCTTTTCCAGGTTCCTGCCTGACCCCGCGTGGCTTCTACTATCTGGGGCATACCGTTGTAGAGAGGAATCAGCCAGAAGTTACCACTTTTATAGGCTCCTTTAACTCTTTCCTGCTGTAGTAGCTGTCGCAATCTGCGGGGGGATATTTCTAACAGAGATGCCGCTTCAGCGGTAACTATATACATGGCTCTTAAGTATTCCGACGCTGGTAAGTCTTATTATACCAGTAGATTTGGCTGTCGGAGTTGTGAGCAGCCAGAATGCATAGCCTATAAATTTAAGTTAGCGGTTCTCCTATGAGCAACGACGCGAATCCGAAGGTGATCTCACCTATAGTTCATACTAGATGTAATTTTTTTATATGCCAGCAATTTATGAGATAACCTGCTGGCGATATTTAAAAGGATATTTATCAACTAAATAATAATTGCTTAATTCTTACCCATGCTGTGATCTAAGACACCCAAGATAGCCAAAATATCTAAATCATAGATTTACTATTGTTATTGCGATCCAGTAAATTAAGGGTGATAAACCAAGAGCGGGTAAGAAAGAAGCCGCCCGAATCTTGACTAATTCCAATAAATTGCAGCCGATAGCGATAATCATTAAGCCACCGATGCCCGTAGTTAAAAGTAAATAAGAATTTTCCTCAACAGAGGGCAATCCGTTAGCAATCGACCCTGCAATCAAAGAGAGTCCCCCCTGATAAATCAAAATTACCAGCGCCGAAAACCCCACGCCAACACCATAAATATTTGCCAGGGCGATGGAGACAATGCCATCCATAGTTGCTTTAAGAACCAACAGAGTATTATCCCCTTGCAGACCATTGGTTAAGCTACCAATTAACGTCATCGGTCCCACGCAAAACAAGAGACTGCTGGCAACAAACCCCTCGGTAAACTTCCCCTGACCACGAAACTTTCGTTTCAAGCGATCGCCAATTTTTGCCAATCGTAACTCAAGCTCTAGTAATTCTCCCATTACTCCGCCGAGCACTAGGGCGATTAATCCTAAGATCACCCCACTAATTTCTCCCGCCTGAACTGCCGCCATACTATCAGCCAAATTTATACCAAGCCAGATGGTCAGCAGACCTATGCCCTGAGTAATTATAGTCTGTATTTGGGGAGGGATATACCCCCTTAAGAGTAAACCGAGACTCGTGCCTAGAGACACCGTAAAAAAATTGATCCAAGTTCCACTAGTTTGCTCCCAAAAGTTTAAATTCAAGATTAAATACCTAGAAATCAAAGAGCAATAACTTGATTAAAAATTAACCTAATCATAGTAATTATACGGCTTGCAGTGCTTATTTTTATTGTTAGGATTGACTTAGTAATATATATATTACATTTATTATTCTCAAGTCCTCAAAATGATGAAAGTTGAGCTGGAGCATTTGCCCAAAATCAAACAACAATTTCATAATGCAGTTGAACTGAAGCAAAGCTGTAAAATTCTGGTAACTACAATTAATGAAGAAAGCTGGAGCTTCTATTTTAAAAAGGGCTGTCTGATTTGGGCTAGCAATAGCGTTCATCGTTTTAGGAGACTATATCGTTTAACCAATCAAATCTGCCCTGAAGTTAACTGCCAGTATACTAAGCTGAGAGAACAAGAAATTTCTGAACTCTGGGAGTATTTACTAGTTGCTGTTTTATATAAAAGAAAGCAAATTAGTATGATTCAAGTTACGCAAATTATTCAAGAATTGATCAAAGAAGTTTTATTTGATTGTCTGTTGGGTAGCGAAAGAGTTAAAGGTAGTAAGGTTATTTTTGAAACTCAGGGCAATGGTATGGGAGCAATCTTACGAAGTTCTTTATTTAAGCAGCCCATTGCCCAAATTGATTATAAAAAAACCATTGATCGCCTGGAAGCTATTGTTTCCCAGTCTCGCAATGCCGCTCCTAAAATTTATTCGTTGAATTTAGCTCCTGTAATAAAAGATATTAATAAACTAAGACAGAACGTAGATCCTGCTACCTACCAAAAATTATTTATTCACATCAACGGCAAAAAAACCCTGAGAGATTTAGCGATCACATCACGAGAGAATATGTTAGAAATAGCTCGTCTATTCGCCCCCCACATCAAGAGTCGAGCCATAATCTTGCAGCAACTTCCCGATCAAGAATTAACGAATCTTTACTTCACCCCTCCCAACAGTAAGTATGAGGGGCAGCCCAACCGCGAATACATCCAGGAGCTAGACTTACCTTTAGTAATCTTTGTTGATGATAATCTTCATATCTGTCAACAAGCAGCTCAAATTCTTAATCCCTTGGGCTATCGATTGATTGCCGTTAATGATGCGGCAAAGACTCTGGTGGTTTTATTGGAAAATAAGCCCAGCATCATTTTTCTTGATGCCATAATGCCCGATGCTAACGGTTATGAACTATGCGCCCAAATTAGGAATATGCCCATGGGCAAAAATATCCCCATTATTATTGCTCGTGAACAGGAAAATATGATGGATTTGGTACGGGCGAAGATGGCGGGAGTATCAGACTTTATTAATAAACCGATCCAGGCTAGAGAGTTAGAGACGCTAGCGCAAAAGCATACTCAGAGTTTTGTTAATTATTCTCTTAGCTAGTCAGTAATTACTAATTACTGATTAAATATCTAATGTAAATTAACAATCAGCTTGAGCAGTAAGTCTAGAATATATCTTGTCTGCACAAATTGCTCTGAGCAATAAAAAGTGATGCTTATTCAATCTGAATCGAAAACTTATACTCTCGATGAATACCGCGCACTGGGTGATACTAAATCCTGTTTAGACAGAACACTTATTGATTATGAAAGGGTAACGGGTAACGGTTAACGGTTAACGGTTAAAGGGGTTTAAAGTAATAAGTGTTCTAATCAAAGGCTATGTTGTAATATCAAACAATGTCCTAATCTAGATCCGTAATGCCATAACAAAAGAGGACGATTTAATTTTGATTCGTTTATTTTATTAATGTGTCAGAGATTTCCCTGTTTTTAATTGCCCTAATATCTGGATAGCTGATAGTAGTGCTTTTCTAGTACTGTAGTTTTTACAAGCATCTGTGAATGTTTTGATTTTTTATTTTCTAAAATAGGCTCAAATCATTACTACGTAAGGAACAGGAGAGTTTTTTGATTGTCTATAGGTGCTTGAATTTTCTTGTATCCTTTATGGTGTAAAGGTTTGGGGATTTGGTTTTTAGGTAATTTAACAGCACTTTTCTCAAAATTTGTCACTTTGCAGGAGATGCTTGTAAAATTGCTACTGGATACAGTCATAAAAAGGGTTTCGGCGACTGCCGTGTTTTACCTCTGATAGCCGTAAGGCGTTGATCACAGTAATCTGCGAAAATATTTGTAGCTAATATTAGAAGTGTTTTACCTCTGATAGCCGTAAGGCGTTGATCACCCATCTTTCAGCCCCAGGCTTTGGCTTACCTTGGTGTGTTTTACCTCTGATAGCCGTAAGGCGTTGATCACTTTTCTTGTTGCTCCTGGAGCCGTTGCTGTTCTCGCTGTGTTTTACCTCTGATAGCCGTAAGGCGTTGATCACCCAGAGAGCAGCATTTACAAAGCGATCGCCAAGAAACTGTCTTAACCTTATATTAAATCCGATTCCCAAAATACACTTACTAAATGCAAACCTGAAAACCCTCAAACCCTGTTACCTGTTACCCGTTACCCGTTACCCTTGCATAATCAATAAGTGTTCTATCTAAACAGGATTTAGTCTTAGATGCCGCAAGGCGCTGATGTTAAATGTATAGCAGTCGAAGTAAAGATTAGGACGATAAAAAAAGTCTCACGCAGAGTCGCAAAGGCGCAAAGAGACTCAAAGATGTCTTGACCTATAGTTCGATGGCTATAACATGGCGATCGCAATCTTAATAAGAAAGTTAGTCGTAATTGTCTTAAAAGCTAAAAGCTAAAAGCTGATAGCTAAGAGCTAAAGACCATTTAACAAACAACGTCGCCCCTTAACGTGTCAGCAATGTATCTCAAAAAATAATGTTCTTATCCAAACCTGGCGTTACTTACTTCTGAGTAATTTGACGTAGACTACGAGTCTGTTCCAGAATATCCTCAATATCTTCCTGGGATAGACGCTCTACGTAATTAACCTTAATTTCTTCTAATAAATCCACCAGCAACAGCTCAATTTTATTCATACTGTGCTGTGCCTGAAGCTCCGTAGACAAAGATTTACCGAGATTACTAACTAAACTTTCTAGTAAACGGTCAAATTTTTCATCCTCGACTAATGCTGCCTGAAGAGCACCATTAAAGGCACTGTAGCTCTGGGATACTAATTGATGGCTCAAATTCCTGATCGTGCGATCGCCTCCAGGAAGTAGCTTAATGCCGCGATAGGCTGGGCTTTCTCTCAAGGCTTTATCAAAACTGTACTCTAATAATGTTTCCGCTTCAGGCTGAATTGCGGGTAATACCCGATTGGCTAATACCGTAGCGAAAATACGCACTAGCTCGGCAATTTCGTTGGTGTCATTAAGATCAATATAGGGATTTGCGGTTTGCTGAGAAAGTAATCTGCCGATGTCTCCATTACGTACCGAAGCCTGAATTTGATTAATCAGGCGAATTATGACAACTTCCGTTACGTCTTCAGCAATTCCTGCCACTAACCCTTGGCTAATTTGCTTCTGAATTGAATCTAGGTTGATGAACTGCGCCTGATTGAGACGCAGCGTTAAAGGAATTATTCTCAGCCAGCGCCAAAAAGGCAGCAGGAAAAACACGTCATACCAGCGCCAGAGCATCGCATCTAGCCAGCTAACCCCCACTCGACGGCGGCTTATGTACCAGCTTCTACCCAGGAATTCTAAGGCAAATAGCGCCCCGAAGGGAAAGTCAATGAATCCAAAATAGTCAATGTAGCCGCCATTTTCCCCCACGACGCGATAATAATTAGTAGCAAATAGGGGCTTAATTTCTTGATTAAAAAAATCTAGCTCTGGGATAATGCGCCCTCGGAAGTTATCAGGATTCCAAAAGCGCCAAAATGCCGTTTTAGAGGAGTTACTTGTATTGGGTAGATGTTGCCGCATACGGTTTTTAATCCGCTCTAAATTGCCTGTTTTATTCGCTTCGGCAAAAGGATCGGTTTGGATAATTTCAATGCTGCGACGGCGCAAATCCCCCATCAGAGCGATCGCCTGGGGGGAATCAACGCCATTCTGCTTCAGCTCTGCTTCTAGCTGTTCTACTTTATCGAGGAAGGGTTCTGTAACGCGGTTGGGCACAATGCCTTTCAAAGCATCATAGCCAGTAATCAACTCAGAAACACTCGTCGGCAGCAGATCTAGCTCAATACCTTTTAATTGAACATAGGCGGTATCGAATTTTCCGATGGTAACTTCACCAGATAACCAAAAATCCCGCAGGGGAACATAAGTTAGATCGAATACTACGAGGAAAAAATTGACTGTGGCGATCAACGCCATTAATTTTTCCAACCAGAGATTAGGGCGATATTTTCTAACCCTTTTGGGAGCTCGTTTAACTATAGTCACTGATTGCTGATTACTGATTACTGTTCACTGTTTAAAACTCCACGAAGAAAGATCTCCGATATACCCTCCGCCATTTCCTTGATTGCTTGAGGGGATGCATCAGGATCAAGAATAGTTTGCTCTGAGAATCCAGCGATCGCAAACATGCCTAAGAATACTTTTGCCACAATTTTAGGGTTCATTGGACGGTAAACGCCCTTTTCCATTGCAGTTTCAAAAAAAGCTTCTGCCACATCAGTCATTTTATTGATAACTTCGGTTTGAATACTTTGCTTCAATTCGGGATGATATTGAGCCTCAATAAAACAAACTCGTAATAAATCGCTATTTTCACGCATATTTAGCATTCTGCGGCTAATTACTTGAGATACTGCTTTATAACTGCCCATTTCGCTTAGTTCAGTTAATAAATCAGTTAAAATATCAATCCAGCCCGCAGTGGCAACCTCAATTAGGATCGCTTTTTTATTGGAGAAATGTCTAAATAAAGTTCCTTCGGCAACTCCTGCTGATTTGGCTAAATCTTTGGTGGTAGTGCCATCATAGCCACGCTTTGCAAATAGTCGCAGTGCAGCCTGAAGGATTTTGGTGCGCTTATCTTCTTCAGTTTGCGGAGCTTGACGCATCTCTCTCCAAGCTTGCTGAGAAAAAATTTGCATAATAATTTTGTGTCAAACTAACTAGTCAGGGATAACTGTAATCTAGGAATTTATGTACTATTTTTTTTTAATTTTTGAATGCCTAATATCTAAAGATAAATGTATTTGGCAAAAGTAAATCCTTTTAGGTCTAATTCTTTACAGATCGTTATCATTGTTAGTTTGATTCTCTAGGCTTTTCGCTTTAGGAATTCACTTTCCAAGTCAAGTCAGAGTTAAGCTGTAATATTTGCTGATGGTATTGCCAGAGGCTAGGGCGATGACCGATACTAATGGCGGTAATGCTTAGCTTGTGTAATTGTTGATAGAGTAGTTTTTCATTGGCATTATCAAGGGCACTGGTAGCTTCATCCATGAGCGCATACTTTGGTTGAGCCAGAATTAAACGAGCAAAACTAAGGCGTTGTTGTTCCCCCAAAGACAGGATTGTTGACCAGTTTTGAGGCGTATCTAAATTAAACCTGGTGCTAAGGTAGGCTAAGTTTACCTGTCGGAGAATTTGTTGCAGAGTTTCGTCAGAGACATCTACCATTCCAGGGTATAAAATCTGCTCTGATAGTGAGCCTTCCGTCATGTAGGGGGTTTGAGGTAAGAAAAATAGCTGTTGCGCTTCTGGTTTGGTGATGCAGCCTGCACCAGAATTCCATAATCCTGCGATCGCTCTTAGGAGAGAACTTTTGCCTACTCCACTAGCACCAGTAATGAGCAAATTGGTTTGGGGGCGGATTGTTAGAGTTAAGTCTTGGACTAGAGTCGTTTGGTAGTTGGGGGTTTGGAGGGTTAAATGCTCGATTTTGAATTCTGCACTCTCTTTAGTTTTAATGATGGGGTGGGATGCTTGATCAAAGATTTGCTCAACGGATAAGTACTCTTCTAGGGCTGCTACTCGATTAACGGCGGCGGCTAAATTGCTCAACTGTTCAAATTGAGTAATAATTAGGGCGAGAGCTGCTAGTACACTTCTAAAAGATGAGCTTGCTTGGGCGATCGCACCTACTTCTAATGCTCCTGATAGAATACTAGGAGCGAGAAATAAGCCAGGAATAATTAAGGTTAAATATTGATAGCCATTTTGGAAAAAGCTGAGATTGAGCTGCCAGCGAATTAGATGTTGAAAGTTATTAAATGCTAGGGTAAATCTATGGTGAAGGATATCTCGTTCCATCTCTTGTCCTTCATAAAGAGCGATCGCTTCGTTGTTCTCAGCAATTCTAACTAAGCCATAGCGAAAGTCTGCTTCTTTGGCAATTTGTTTAATATTAATGCCAACTAATTTACGTCCAAAGATAATAACGGTAACGGTTGTTCCAATAATTGAATAAAAGATAAGAAAGAGCATTAAAGCTTTAGAGATTGACCATAAAATTAGAGAAAAAACAACTACCTGTAAACTGGAATCTACTAACAGCAACAGAAATTTTAAAGACTCCTGGGTAAAGTTTTTTACATCTTCCACAATACGGCGATCGGGATTATCAATCTGAGGATGTAAACTAAGCTGGTAATATCTTCTTTCCCTGAAATACTTAGATAATAAATAGTTACTTGTCCAGTCGCGCCAGTATAAGCTTAATCGAGATTGGATAAATGCCGTACCAGAAAATACAGGGACTGCTATGGCGATCGCAATTAAAGAAATAACTAAACTCTGACTAAACCTCTGCCAATCTTTTTCTGCTAGTCCTGTTATTAATTCGCCACCCTGCAATATTACTAAGCCCAATAATATTGTTTTGACTAGTATTAAAATTAGCAGCAAAAATAATAAGCTAAATGCTCCCCACTTCTCTGAACTCAGCCAATAAAGTTTGATTAATTTAATAAATTTTTTCATACGATACTAAATCCTGTTTAGACAGAACACTTATTAAGTATGCAAGGGTAACGGGTAGCGCCGAGACCCCGCGTCGCCCCCAGGCGCAAGGGAACGCTCGGCAAGAAGGGTAATAGGTAACGGGGTTTGAGGTTTTTAGGTTTGCATATAGCCATTAGCCCTTTGGGTTCGTCAGTTGCTCATAGGGGGAAACCCCCAAGACCGCACTGACTCACTATTAGCTATTAGCTTCTTTAGATCA
The DNA here is from genome assembly GCA_038524995.1 of Cyanobacteria bacterium J06621_8. Lineage (GTDB taxonomy): Bacteria > Cyanobacteriota > Cyanobacteriia > Cyanobacteriales > Xenococcaceae > Waterburya. The sequence goes on along the minus strand of JBCBIE010000020.1, from coordinate 8,051 downwards.
ACAGGTTTAGAATAATTTTTTGTCAGCCAATCAGGGTCAAGGTATAGATTTATCAAATATCATTATCTCATCATGCCTGAGAAATCTTACCCTAGAGCGATCGCTGGACAGTATCGAATACTCTGTAGTGCTTGCAAATACTCCGTTTACAAATTTGCTCACAGAAAAACTGCATAAGTAATTTCCCTGGTATCTACTAATAAATAACAACACAAAACACTCAGATTTTAATTTAATTTATCAGAGGTATCAAAAATGACAACTACTAACTCTAACGCTATTAATTCACAATCTGTTAACAAACCTGAGAGAGCCTCCAATATTAACTCTCTACTTCCAGACACAATTGAAGCAATAACTCCTTTATTTATCGCAACTGTTGGGGCTATCATCGGTATTGTTGTCTTAGTTCAACCCGCAGAGAGAATTGACAATACAAGAGCAACTGCTGGGCTGGGGTTAGCTGGAACTGCAATAGCTGGGGCTGCTGGTTTAGCAAGATCTGGCAAAGGCGAACGTAAGTAGGTCAAGCAGAACCATGAAAATTAAAAAGTTAATATTCCAGCTATATTTTAGAAGTAATAGTCAGACGATCATAAAAATAATAAAATTAATGCGATCGCCTCATTGTTAAATTTATGACGAAGTAAGTAGGGCAATATAAAGTTACTCAGGTTAAAAAATATGAATATGGTCATAGCTATCATCACGAATGACTAACTACGAACGATATGCGAAGCGGTACCATTTATCCTTATTATCCCGCCCTGACGGCTTGCCCTCGAATGGGGATAATATATCCTTTAGGACTGTTAGTCCTAATAAGTTGGTTTTATTCATACCGATCTACTTACTTACTTGATGACGCGACACAAATAATACAGCCAGAAATTAGAGTCGATGGCAGCATCTTCCATGCTCTCTATTTTATTGCCAGATTTCCATGAATAAAGCTCAATATCTTGAAAATAGGCAGCTAATTGTTCTAACTGAACTTCAGGTTTAATATAAAAATTTTGCAGACGAAAGTCATGAGATTCATCGCGGACTATACAGAAGTCGCTATTTTTTAGTTTTTTAATTGTTTTAGATAGATTAGTGAATCTTAATACCACCCAGACGAATAAATTAATATAGGTTGTAATGGGATTCCAGCGTAAGTGAGTTTGCAAGCGAAAGGCTCGGATCATGGCGTAAAGATTATGGGTGGAAAAGGCAAAATAAGCATCAGGTTTTCCTATCCGAGCAACTTCTGAGAAAATCTTTTGGCGATCGCTATTTTTTACAGAATCAATCCCGTTAAAACTAAATAAAATAAAATCAAAAGAATTATCAGCAAACTGACTTAAATCTCTAGCATCAAGGACTTGAAAGTTATCTTGAGGCAATGTTGAAGAAAATTTAGCCTGGCAGGCAGCAATCATCTCTGGAGAATAATCAATTCCGTAGTACTCCTTAACTAAAGGCGCGTAGTGAGTAGTTGTTTTTCCTCCCCCAACGCCAATATCTAACATTTTAAATTCTGATAGTTGAGGCTGTAATTTTTCCAGGATAGTTTTTTCTGCTGGCTGTAGTTGAGTTAAATATTGATAATAATTGACTATAGCAGAGCTACGGTAAAGAGATTGATTTTGAGATTCCATATTTGACTACTAACAGAAATATTGAATGATGAACAAGGCGATAAATGGACAGGAATAATAATAAAAGCTGCCTAACTCATAGCCTAAAAATATCCATTAATGTTTGTATCAAATTTTCCCAAAGTAATCAAGGAATTATTGGAAGACTTGCTAAAAAATAATTATGTCGGTTCTCGTTTGAACAAGATGCACTATGATTTTTGGATTTTGGTTAGTTGTTAGTGGGTAAATCTAAGGAATTACCTCGCTAATTTTCAGCAATGTCCAGGTTTAAAAAAATATTAGCAGCCTTTAAAAGAAACATTACGGCGAGTTTTGCGATCAGAACTTAACTGAAGAGAACCACAGCAAATTTTCAGCCGCGATCGCATTTCTTCCTGCTCATAATTCTCATCAGGGTAGCGATATGCGCTAAATTGACCATAATAAAGCTTTTTTTAGAAAAAAATTATGACAATTGCTACTGAAACCAAAACCCAGCTACCTCCACTAATTTCGCGAGAGATTTTATTTGGGAATCCTGAAAGAGTTAGCCCTAAATTATCCCCCGATGGTCAATACATTGCATATATCGCCCCTGATGAACAGGATATTCTGCAAGTTTGGGTACGTGCTGTCGAACAGGAAGAAGCAAAAAAAATCACCGATGATAAAAAACGGGGCATTAGAGCCTTTTTCTGGACTTATAACTCAGGGCAGCTAATTTATCTCCAGGATGCTGATGGTGACGAAAATTTCCACCTTTATTCCGTTGATATTCAGCGCAATATCGTAAGGGATTTAACCCCATTTCAGGGAGTACAGGGTTCTGTAATCGCCCTAGAAGCAGAATTCCCCAGCGAGATTTTAGTAGGACTAAACCTTGATAATCGTACCAAGTTTGACGTTTATCGCATCAACTTAAATAATGGCGCGGTGGAATTTGATACCGAGAATCCAGGTAATATAGTTAGCTGGACTGCCGATGCCAACTTTCAAATACGGGCGGCGATCGCCGCAACTCCCGATGGTGGTTCGGAATTACTCTATCGAGAAACCATAGACCAACCCTGGACAACACTAAAACAGTGGAGTCCCGATGATGAAGGGGGAGTGCTAGACTTTGCCCAGGATGGCAAAACTCTCTACTTAATTGCCTCCCATGACGCTAACGCCAGCCGTCTGCTGAGTTGGGATTTAACCAGCCAGCAAGAAACAGTAATTGCTGAAGACTCACAGTATGACGTTTCCTCGGCAATCTCTCACCCTACTAACAGAAAGATTCAAGCAGTGGGCTTTTATCGCGATAAGCGGCAATGGCAAATCCTTGATGATTCAATTGCTGCCGATTGGGATGCGATCGCCGCAGTACGTTCAGGGGAGGTAAACTTAGTTAGCCGCGACTTGGCAGATAAAACCTGGTTAGTTAGCTACATAACCGATGATGGTCCTGTATATTACTACATCTATGACCGCGCTACTAAATCTAGCAAGCTGTTATTCAGTCATCGTCCCGAATTAGAATCCTTACCCCTGGTTCCCATCAAGCCCATATCCTATCCTGCCAGAGATGGCTTAACGATTCATGGTTATTTAACCGTGCCTCAAGGAATATCCGCCCCCTATCCCACAGTGATGCTGGTTCATGGAGGACCCTGGGCAAGAGATTTCTGGGGCTATAATCCCCAGGCGCAGTGGCTAGCTAATCGGGGCTATGCAGTCTTACAGCCAAACTTTAGAGGTTCTACAGGCTACGGCAAAGAGTTCCTGAGTGCTGGTAATCGTGAATGGGCAGCTAAAATGCACGACGATCTGCTGGATGGAGTTGAATGGTTAGTTAGTGAAGGCATTTCCGAAAGGGACAAAATTGCTATTATGGGGGGTTCCTATGGTGGCTATGCTACTCTCGTTGGCTTAACCTTTACCCCCGAAGTCTTTGCCTGTGGGGTAGATATTGTGGGTCCTTCTAATTTAATTACCCTGATGCAGAGTATTCCTCCCTACTGGAAGCCCTTGATGGCAATGTTTCAACATCGAGTCGGTAATTTAGAGGCAGAAGCAGACTTTTTAAAATCGCGATCGCCGTTATTTTATGTCGATCAAATTCAAAAACCCCTCCTAGTAGGACAGGGGGCAAATGATCCTCGAGTGAAAGAAGCCGAAAGCGAACAGATAGTTAACGCCATGCGAGAAGCAGGTAAGCCCGTAGAGTATGTCTTGTATCCCGATGAAGGACATGGTTTTGCCCGCCCTGAAAATCGGATGCACTTTTATGCCGTGGCGGAAGAGTTTTTAGCCAAGCATTTAGGAGGTAGATTTGAGCCTAGAGAAGATATTCCAGGACATTCGGGAATAATTAAGTAATACTAGTTTTGGATAAGAACACTAATCTGTTAGGTTAGCTATTAGCTCTTCGGGTTCGTCAGTTGCTTATTTATCCCGTGTGATTTGGGTTGTAGTTGGATATTAGGTTAAAACGCAAGAATTGGATTGGCGATCAGGCGGAGTATTTTACTTTGCGATCGCCTTCTTTTTTTTTTTGTCAATTAAATTAATATTTCTTCCTGATTATTTTTGATACTAATCTAAAAAATCTAAAAAGATAGGAGGAAAGTATCCCAATCATTTTGAATCTTTTCACGATATTTTTGGCGTTCTTCTTCGTAAGGATTTTCCTTAACCTCAGCAACAAACGCTTCTATTTCATCATCTGTAAGAGCTGGAGGGGCATGATCCAATATTCTCTGCAACTTATTGATTTCTTCCCATGCTTTCCTACTCTCTTCTCCCAAAATTCTTCGTAATCTGTAATCTATGGGAAAGCCTTTACTTCTGATCATCTCTTCTAGTATTCCAGTCTGAAATAATTCTTGACAGGGGATAGTTGGGTCAGGATCTCTTTTGATAAATTCAATCATTGACTTACCCCAAAAGTTTTCTATTAATGGATCAAGAAATTGTAATGAATATTCTAATGTTAATCGATCTAGTTTATCCTCACTTGCCATAGAAAAATGAATAATTTGATTTCTCAATTTACCAAATTTTCTATACTGATCAATCGATTCAATTTTGATTCCTGTAACGTTCCATAATTGATCGGGCAACTCTTCATAGGATAAAGTACGTCCTTTTTCTAAAAAATCCATTAATGAAGGATTATGACAATTCTGACTTGGCTTTGGTAGTTTAGAAAAAATCAATAAAGGATGTTCCTGGGCTATTCTAGCTTTTAAAAGAATTTCGGCAGCATGAGCAGCATGAACAATGCACATAGGTGTTTGACCATATAAAGCTTCCATAAAAGCACTTCTAAAAAGAAACATTCCCGTAATTCTCATGCTTCTTGGAACATCTTTCATTGAATCCATATTTGTTTACGCGGGGATACTCCTAATAGAAAAATCATAAAAACTTAACGCCAGATTGTTTTTCAATAGCTTTTAGAGTGCCAAGGGGAATAATTTTATTACTATGAATAGGAACAATGGCAGTACACCGAGTTTCTTGATTAAATAACTTAAGGTGAGAACCAGTCTGACTTATTTCAGTAAATCCAGACTTTTTGAGCTGCCGAATAACTTGTTTGGCAGTTAATCTAGGAGTCCGAGGAGACATTAATTACTATCCTCACAAAACCAATTCAATTTCTTCAGAGGCAGAACTACTCGAATATAAATCATCTGGAATAGGCTCAAGCATCAATTTTATTGCGTCTTCCAAATTGGCAACTGCTTCTTGTTTCGTATCACCAAAAGAAGAAACAAAATTAAGTTCTGGGCAAGTAGCAGAGTAACTTTGTGCTTCCTCATCCCATTCAATCACTGCTCTAATAATCATCGGATAATAATTTTTTTTAAATTGCCAGACTTTACAATTTTAGCTTGATAAATTAATAACTCTACTTCTAGATTTTGAAGGAAAAAGTAATTCAGACTTGAAAAGCATTAGTGTAATACTAAATCAGTTACCTGTTACCTGTTACCCACGAGCAGTTTGAGACCGACGGGAATCCTTTAGGGCAAACATCGTAGTCCCTTAATTTGTCACGATTGAAGAATCAGTTATGAGTTGTCTAGTTAACGTGGAGACTAGTTCAATGACAAGAAGAGCCATATAATTGATTGTTATCGCCAAATTAACGGCTCAACATGTCTAACGCCAAGATAAAACTGTATATTGTTGATCGTAACTCCATTTTTCGTTTGGGTTTGCGGACTGCGATCGCAAAATATGCCGATTTTGAAGTTATTGGCGAGGGAGACTTTGGTAATGATACCTTAAGAGAACTTACCCAGGGTGTAGTGCTAAACGTGCTGCTGATAGGCATTGACAGTTTTGCCGAGGTTGATTTATCGGGCTATTCCTTGACCCAGCAGTTACGACAGCTTTATCCCCAGCTACCGTTATTTTTGCTTACGGAAAATGCTTCCCCCTCACAGCTAGCAAAATTAAAGTCCTGGGGGGTTCAGGGTCATTGCGATCGCAGTGCTAATATCAAGACGATTATTGAAGGGCTTTACACCGTCGCCTATGGTAACCCTTATTGGCAGACTGAAGAACAGACCCCACGCTGGTGGCAAAAGGCTTTAGCCCGCTGGAGTAGGGGGGGCAGAATTGAGCTTGCTCAAACCCTTGAAGAAATCGAATCCCAACTAGCTAATCCTAATTTACCTGATTGGGAGCGGGTGTTTTTCACGGGAAGAAAAAGAGAACTACTCTCCGCACGCTGGCTATCTAGTCGTCTGGTGGCGGAGTCAGTTGATTTAGAGTCCGAGGAACTAGCGGCTCAACCAGTTAAGGCAGAGATTGTGCCTGTAGCGGCAGTGGAATTAGCACCCCTGCCAGTGTTTGCCGATTCTGCCAATAAGAGTATTTTTGAAGAGGTTGCCACAGACATTCAGTTAGGATTAGCTAATCGCAGCCAAATACTGCTGGAAATTGATATTTTACAGCCAGCCAAGCAGAAAAATTTATGTCATCTGCTTTTAAAGCGTCTCAGTGAGACTATTGCCCAGGTTCCCATCGCCAATACCCTAGACCAAGACTATACTAACTATTTAAAAGAGCTTTGGTCGTGGAGCCTCAGTGAATTTATCGCTCAATCTGAAATCACCCCTGACGTTTTAGAAAAGCTGACCTCTTTATTAGAGATAGAATTTGGAGTAGTTAATCAGAATATCTTTACCGAGATATACGGCATACCTGAACTGTTTGAATATCTATTGGGGAAGCCAGGGTTAGAAATCGAGCATCAAGTCTATCAATCCGACTCTGCTGAAGCGATCGCCAGAATTAAATCCTTACTATACAATTTGCTGATTCAGCTAGCAAATGCCGTGATGCAGGTCATCCTCAATAACTTTTATGACCTAGAAATCTTCAAATATCAGCTTTATCAGCCTCAATATCAAAGCGATCGCCAGATAGCACGGTTTCGCAATCAATTATCCTGGAAATACCGTCAGCAACATTACTTTACTCGTCCTCAAGACATCTTTGAGAGTCGCCATCGTCTTCTGGTGATCAGCAATAGCTATATTAGAACTAGGTATGTCTATGCCCCCCGCAAGGCTGAACTAGAGCAGCTTACTGGCATACCCTGGCTCTCTACAATTGTGATTGAAGCACGCGATGCAGTTGCTCCTTTGGTACGAAGATTAATTGCTTTAGCAGGTAGTGGCGTTATTTTCTTGTTAACTCAAGTGATTGGCAGAGGAATCGGCTTAATTGGCAAGGGAATTATTCAAGGAATTGGCTCAACTTTAAAAGATATACCTGGCAATGGCAAAAAACCCTAGGCGAACAATTAACAAGTTGATTTCAAGCCTTTCTCTTTACTCCCATTACACTCGATGATTACCTGTAGAAAAGCAGATTATTGATGATCTACCGTTATTCTTTTTAGGTAGTTTTATGGCGAGATGGGAGTAAGAGTTCTGGCGGGGTTCGTTTCCGACCCATACAATTGATGTTATTTAGAATCTCGATCCAATAAATCCTCCAAGAACTCATAGGTGATAGTATCGGCTTCCGCTGAAATATTTTGACTCCAGTCAGTTTCTAGCTCTACTGGAGTAGATTCCTCCATATTTGTCGTCTCAGTATTTAGACTACTAAGCCATTCAGCAATATTGTCAGTAATGTCTGTCTTTTGCTGAGTAGTATCTATACTTTCTAGCCATTCAGAGATATTGTTGAGGTCATTTATATCATCATCCGCTAGGCTGGTAATTTCAGCCTGACTATTGATCAAAATCTCAGAAGGTAGGGTATCCTCCAGTTCAACATCATCTAAACCATCAATGGTGAGATCTGCCAACTCTGGAGTCTCAATATCTAGACTCAAATCTTTCAGACTTGAAGCCTGACTAGTGCTTAACTCCTCAGAAGCCAAGCTAGTATCAAGTTCAACATCATCTAAACCAT
>JBCBIE010000019.1:0-88043 GCA_038524995.1 Cyanobacteria bacterium J06621_8 | reverse complement strand
AAATAGCTTGATTATCTCATTTTCCTTCTCTCCCATTTCATGCGTTTGCCCTGGGGAAGATTGCCTCCGAAAGAGATCATTTAGAAGCATTAATTAAAGAAATAACTGACAAGATAGAAGAGATACGTAGTCAGCTAATTGAACTGGCGGCTAGTAATTTACCGTTAAAGCTAATTCAGCCATTATTACAACAGGCAGAATTACAGGCAAGTCAAGAAATTAAACGACAGCAGCTACAGCAAGCACAAAATATTATAGAGTTACGCGATCAAAAATTATTTAAGTTTTTAGAACAAATTCCCCTTTCAGGAGAGCACTTAGATAAAATTGACTTCTTTTTAGAACAAGAAGATAATAGACTTAAAGAAGAGGTTAATGAGCATGGCGAAGCTTATTTAAAGCTAGATGAAGAAACCCTCAAGCAGTTAACCCTAATTAATAACGATCGCCTGGCTTTAACCATTGAACAAACTCAATCAAAAATAGAGGAATTAAAACAGCAAGAATCCCAATTAAATAGCCTTGAAAAACAAATTGCGATCGCCGCATCCCCAGAAGCCTATCAAAAGTTAAATGATGCCCTTACTAAGGCACAAAAAAAGCTAAATAAGTGCGAGTCAGAATACGACCGCGAACAGTATCAGTATCGCCAAATAGACATTGCTATTGAACAAGCAAAACGAGAATTAAAAAACTATAGCGAAGAAAATATTAGTATTGCTAACGATGAACATATTATAAATTCCGTTGCCAAAGTACAGCAAACTCTGAAGCAATTTCGGGAAAAACTCACCCTAAAAAAGCTCAATAAACTAGAAGTAGAAGTAACTGAATGTTTCCGCTATTTACTCCATAAAACTAATTTGGTTCATAAAGTATTAATAGAGCGCGATCGCTTTCGTATTTCTCTTCGCGATTCCCAAGGGAAGCCATTTCCTAAACAACGTCTCTCCGCAGGAGAAAAACAACTCTTGGCGATCGCTTTTTTATGGGGTTTAGCCAGAGTATCGGGACGTAATTTACCCATCGCTATTGATACCCCTTTAGGAAGATTAGACTCCTCTCATCGTCATAACTTAGTTGAGCGATATTTTCCCGCAGCATCTCATCAGGTAATCCTGCTTTCTACTGATACTGAAATCGGCAAATCAGAAATAGAACTGCTGAGAAATCAAAAAGCGATCGCCAAAGAATATTTATTAGAATATCATGCAGAAAAACGTCAAACTACCGTAAAATCTGGTTACTTCTGGTAATTATTTATTAAAGGATTGCCGGTTTACTCATAAGCTTAAAAATTCCAGCTATTTTTATCCATAAGGTTAAAAAATCTACAGTGCATATTTTATGAAACTCTAAAATCATTATTCTATATGAGTTATAAGCTTAACTCGCTTAGTATGAAGATAAATATAAAAGCCAAAAAATAATTTTGTCAACAGACCTATCATACTAAATCCTGTTTAGATAGAGCACTTATTGATTATGCAGGTTTACCGGGTAACGGGGTTTGAGGTTTTTCAGGTTTGCATTTAGTAAGTGTATTTTGGTAATCGGATGTAGTATTAAATATAATCGATGTTTTTCAAATTGGCTTTTTTACCTTATCTTTCCATTCTTTATAAAAATAGTATTCACGAACATCATCAAACAAAATAGCTTTATATAAATTACTATTTTTGCTTTCTCTGATTTCTTTTTTAATATTGATACTGCTAAAACTCAAAAACCGATATAACTAATGCTGAATCATTATTTTAATGTAGTACGCACAAAAATACTATTAAAAAAAGCAAAAGTTCATAATTATTTATTGAGTATTGTAGGGAGCTTGATCGCCTTTTACTAAAAAATACGGCACATCAAAAACAGATCTACCGTACTTAAATATTTAAGCTTATGAGTAAAACGACAGACATGTGAGTTTACTCATAAGCTTAAAAAATATCAACGAAAAAGCTATATTACAGCCCACGATATTTACGCATAAGGTAAAATTTATTACTCATAAGCTTGAAAAATCTGGCTATTTTTACTCATAAGCTTGAAAAATCCACAGCAGCTATTTTATAAAACTCTAAAATCCTTATTCTATATGAGTTACAAGCTTTACTCGCTTAGTATGAAGATAAATGTAAAAGCCAAAAAATAATTTTTTCAACAGACCTATCAAATATAATTGATGTTTTTCAAATTGGCTTTAGTAGAATCTACTTTCAGTCTTGGCGATCGCAAGTTAAAGTATGTTATTTAACGCCTTATGGCATCTAGGGTGGTTACAGAAAAAACGCAAAAATGTATAACCAGGAAGAATAATAGACTGCTTAACGCTTTATGGCATCTAGGGTGGTTACAGGGCAGTGTCTGAAAAGTTCATTGGTTATAAACTTGTAGACCGTTTTGTAAGCAACACAATCCTAGCACACTTATTTTAAGATGAAACAGAAAAATGTGTTGATTATTAAACCTGGAAAACTTTGCTCTGTAAGCTTTTGAAAAAATGCAAGCACCTCCAAACACAATGATTTAAATGTAATTCTTGCAGGAAAGTACTTTGAGAAGTTTTTTCAATTTTCATTCGTAAACAATCGAAGATCCTTGCAAAAAAATCATTGACTCGGCTCAAACATTGAGAGCCATCCGCTATCTGGTAAAGAAGTAGAGGGATTATGAGTAGCGGAAAATAAAAGGCTTTTTGTCTGACTAGGATTTTGGCGATCAATTTCAACGGTTAAGTTAACTGCACCTGGTTCTAATTCTAAGTTTGAATCCCTTCGTACAAACCAATGAGTTGGGAGAGGCTTTTCCAAACAATCGATGCGATCAAAAAGGAAGTTGTTATCGCCAGCAAAGGGAAATCCATAGTAAATGAGATCGCTTTCTCCGTTCAATCCTTGACGAACTAGAGAAATTAATTCTGAGTTGGCTTTTACTCCCAACATCATATCCAAATCAACAATAATCTCACGGTAAGTAGGCTCAATCCAATATTTATTTCCATGAGTTTTTGGCTTACGCTCTTGACCAGCCCATCCAACAGGGTAACTGTGCATATTTTGTAGCAGCACGCTGATCTCGTTATTGCTTCCAGCTACTCTCCCAAAAGCTAATTTAATAGCAGGTAAATTTGACCTAATTGGCGTAATCTTCTGTTTAAGACTGCCCCGCATTTCTATTCCAGCTAAATTAAGAATCAATCCGTAGGCAGCAGAGGGAGGCATTATCGGCATGGTATCCCGATAAGTTCCAGTTCTAAAATAAGGAAAGCTGGCAAATGGAGCATAAATATGCAGCCAGAGCGTCTCCACTATTGCTCTTCCTCTGCTAAAAACTGTTGTGATATTTCCTCTAACAGAGTTTCGGGATTATTTCTTAGTTTGACTCCATTCGCTTCTAACTGTTGCTTACTTTCTTCAGGAAGTTGACGGACAATTTCCCCTCCTAGCCAAAATTCTTTCCCTGGTAGCTCATTGCTAATCAGTCTATCTAGTTCCTTATATTCCCCCTCTTGATTAAATCCATAAGTATCGTAGCCTGGAACTCGGCGTGAAGTAAGACGAGCAATGATACTCCTGGGAGCCATCTGAATGTGGCTAACGCTATTACCTCCAGCTACTCCACTCAGTTCTCCAATGGCTTTGACTAAAGCTTTTGTCCAATCTGGTTTAGAAATACATTCTGAGCCTAATAGAGCAAATGGATATTGATAGGCGGTGTAGCTTACTTGTCTATAGAGTAAGGTTGTTTCGCTAATGTTATTCCACGGGCTATTTTCAGTATTTCTAGGGGCTTGTTGTAAGTGAATATTGATATCAGAGGATAGACCAACTGCTAGGTTATTTTTGAAAATACTGTCTCTTTTTGGCGGTAGATCGGGATTAGCGGGAATCGCCTTTTTATCAGTTATACAAAAACCAAAGAAAAAGTCATCGATGTATTTTTCAGCATTAGAGAAAGCTCGATATTCTACCTGTGGTGCGCCAGCAGTTTTAACCCGCGTACGGTTACAAGGTAATCCTTCTTCATGCAAAATACGCCGTAAAGCATCTCGAATAGCATAGGGACTAATGGTGGGATAATCCCTACCTTGTCTGGAGATAGTCTGAAGTACTTTATTATTGTCATCTCCCTTATTGTGGTGATTGGCGCTTGGTGCAGCATAGGTCAAAATCGTCGCGAATAGATTGAGTCTTTTGATTTGATTACAATCCCTTTTAGAAGTACGCTTTGGCATATTTTACTCGTGGTTGAGAAACTAAAATAAGTCTAGAGAACTGGTAAAGCCAACAAGCATAGGATTCGGATTTGCTCTGGCTTGGTTTGTATGAGCTGGGCAAGTAATAGATATTCTTCGGTAGTGATATACTGGTAGACATCGGTAAACTTTGCCGCAAAATAGGCGAGAAATTCATGGACTTCACGAGGACGGCAAAGATCATGATGGAGATCAATAACTATTTGCTGTCGCTTCTTTTTATAATTTTGATAAGCAGCAATTTTTCTTAATTCTTCTGTTTTCAGATTATTCCAATTTTCATTCCACTTCAACCCAGAACGACGTTCTAGTTGATGACGAGTGTAGGTTTTTAATAGACGTAGCAACAGACTCTCTATGGAAATTTCTTGATTTTTAGTTGATTCAGAGTTTTTGGCATTATTAGATTTTTTAGCCTTTTTTAGGGGCACAGCGTCCGTTTCTTGTTGATCCATAGGATTGCTCTGGGGACTAAATACAGTTCGGAAATCTCGGCAGAAAGAGTAGTTTTTCAGAGTTTTGGCAGTGGGCGAATCTCGTAGGAGAGCATAAAACCCTTCAGTTCTAGGGCGATCGCGAATTAAGTTTTTCCAGTACTGTTGGCGAAATAGAGGGTCGTAAAGCTTATTTTGTAGTTGAGTAAACTCGGCGATCGCATTGCTGTAAGGTAGATAACGCTGAATACTTAGCATCTGGGGTTTGTTTTGGGGTTTATCTTGCGGTCTTACTATATGGAAAACATCTACGCCAAATAATAGTTTGTCTATATCTAGCTCCGACTTTAGCTGAGATAGATAGGTTTGAATTTGACCTAATGAATCCAATCCTGTTTCTTCTAGGTTACGAACGATCGCGCTACGAGGTTTATCCCAAAGTTCTTCAGTATTTCTTTGTTGTAAGATGGCTGGAAAATGTTGGCAGAAAGAAGTTAAATGGCGAACATCAGGAATGGCGATCGCATAACCATTGAATTTAACTTTTCCCTTCAAATCTATTACTATGGGTAAATAAATTCGAGCCACGTAACTCCAGAAATTGAGTAGAAATCGCTCTTTCGCTAAATCAGTAAACGACATGCCCTCATTGCTTTTAGCTTGTGCCCCTAACATGTAGGTACTAGATAATGGTACTTTTGAATCTGGTTTATCTTGTAAAAGATTCCAGATTTTTTCGATTTCTGAGGGTTCTTTCCCCTCAGCGATGGCTTTGAATGGCAGTCTTTGTTTGTCGCGAGGACGCAATACTGCCCAAGTTACTTCTTGCCATAGCCTTGTCCAAACAAAGTTTTTGCTGTTTGCTGGCTCAAAGCTTCTTACTAAATCTCCTTGAGGTACTATGTCTGTATAGATATAGAAAGTAGTTTCTTTACTTTTGCCCGTGTCGGGATTGTGAATCTTACGCTTAATCGTTTTGAATTTTTGCTTACTATTTGCTCTTTTCTTTGACCGTTCCCTTTCCTCAAAAGCAGCACTGAAATGAGCTTTCATTAGGGTGGTAAAGCCAGCTAAATTGAATTGAACTGTAACCCTATCGGCATCTAGATCAGAGACTTTTAATTCGGCATCAGCCAAGCTCTGGAAATCTGATTGTTTTTGTAGCCACTGTATTATTAGTACCAATCCTGCTAAACCCGCTCGATGTTGAGAAGATGATAGCTGACTTAATGAGTAGTTAAGCGTTACCAGATTTTGTTTCTGTGTTACTGTCATGTTTTTGCAGTTCTGGACTACTAACAGGTGAAAAAAATCCGCATCCCATTTTGCCTTTGCCACCACAGCCATTGATTTGGAGTGAGATCGAGTCAAGAGCGTTTAATTCTTTTACTACTACCCCAAAACCAACAACCTTATGCTGATGTACTTTTATAATTTTGCGATCGCTTTCTCCTGAAGCATTATTAGGAACATAGGCTTCACAGTTTTCAATTCCTAGCTTTTGGAGGTGATATTTCACAGCACCAATAAAAGGCTCTGGTTCTTTAAATCCTTTGATTACTACCAATCGCGCTTTTAAGATTTTAGATGGGCAGATGGGATGAATTTCTGGAGATTCAAGGACTAGAGAATGCTTACCTACTTTGAGTAACTTTTGAACTAACTTCAAAAATAGTGGAATTTGCTCCCATCCCGCCCTAATTCTCAGTCGAGAATATTCTGTAAGCAGAATTTCTCCTTGACCAGTTAATGTGCCACCAACTGTTGCCATTCTCCAGTTATTAGGCTCATGAATTGCTGGAACTATCCGAGACATTGCACCATAGAGGCGATGTCCGTGATCTGCTGGTAGTGATTTGCCAATTAATGGATATCTTAATTCCCAGTGGGTGTTGGTTAAATCCTTGATTGAGGACAAAACAAGCTAAGAATATTTGTATTACCTTAGTTTAGCGTTTATGGTTAGCAACAGCATTTCTTCTTCTGTCTTTTTTGTAAATAACAACAACATATCTTGATCAAAATCAAGATACTGTGCTGCTCAACTTAATCATTCCTTTTCTGTCAAAAACTTCTTGAAAATTCATGATTTTTTCATACTCTACTTACGAGCTAGCTGCCTAACATAAACACCTCAAAATCCTAGAATATATAGATCTTGTTGACTGATATGTCAGGCAGAGAGGATTACTGAGGCAGTAACTCTGACATGAACCAAGTTATTTTAATGATTACCCTATTCATCCTCTTTAATGACGAGAATGTCATCAATCGAGAGATCTTGAATGCCAGACAACTCCCTAGCCCAATCTCTTAAGCGAATGAGAGTTGAATACTCACTACGAGCTAAAGTGCCATTCTTGGCAGCAGCTAGAGTTCTGCGATCTATTTTCATACCCTTAACAATCAGCTCTTCGTAAGCAGCGTTAACCGAAAGGTTGTCATCCCAATACTGACTAATATCGACGTAAGCTCTCATATCAAAACTCGATACTATTACGTCGATGATGTTCCCATCTATCATCAACTGGACGTTAACGCTATAACGTCTTAGTATTTACGTTGTTGTGTAGCGTCTTGCTATAGCTGTCATACAAGACTTGATCTACAGCAGCGCCAGCACGCCATAAATCCTCTATACCTAAGCCCCACACGGCAAGATCAATATCAGAGTCATCACGAATCTGCTCTACGTCAAGCATCGAACCAAACAGACAAACCTTAGTTACACCAAATTCTTTTTTCAGGACATCAGCGCACTTACGAGCAACTTCCCAACCTTCTCTCTGCTTCTGTTTCATTCGCTTTCGTTTTAGGGAGAGAACATTGCTGGAATTCCTCTCAACAATACTCATATCCTGCTTTGAGTTCTTTATCAACTAAAGTATTGAATTTACAAGGATTATAGTATCATTATGAACTACTGAACTCCCGTGTTCCATAGATTCTAACCTGAAAAAAGGCATCTATAATTATTGATAAGGAATCGCCAACAGTAGACAACCGATGCTTAAAGATAAAGTCCAAACTAAGCAAGAGATATTTGAGATTGTCAAAGACAATGAAGAGAAATTCGCAGCTTTTGGAGTGTTTGCCGTCGGATTATTCGGTTCCTTTGTTCGGGAAGAAGCTACCGAAGAAAGCGATGTCGATTTGCTGGTCTGGATAAATAATAATGACTGGGATAATTTTTGTGATCTCATTGAATTTGCTGAAGGTCTGTTTGGCAGAAAAACAGATGTTATAACTGAAGGTGGCATTACGCCCGATAACGGACAAACAATATGTAAAGAAGTTGAATATGTCTTTGATAACGTCCCAAGAACAATTTAAATATTTTTAAGCCAACTTATAAACTAATTCTTAAATCTCTAATTAAATTAATCTCTTGGATAATTCAGACAACATACCTACTCCAGTAAACTAGAGTCAAATAAATCCATCTACTTTTATAAGATGAAAATGATAACATTTTCATCTTTCATAATTACTAACTGCTTGATTTAACTGATGAAGGTTTATCTCACTAAGAATGTCGATTAAGTCTAAACACTTCGATTTCATTGTCTTGTTTGATTGGCTGTAGAGATTAATTAACAGTTGACTAATTCGATCTCCATCCCTAATATAGTACATTTGCTCAGGTGCTAAGGTCTTTAAGTGTTTTACAAAGCGATCGCAAACTAAATATGTTGCTTCAGGTAATTTTGCAGAAGTCTTCGTTAGTGCGTGAATTAAAGTGTCAGATTCACTGTTAAATGCAGAACTACTGACGAATTTCTGAACCAGATCTGTATAGACTTTTAGTTCATCGTTTTCAAGCTCATAAAAACATCTGGCAGCTTGAGAGCGAACATCTTCTTCGGGATCATTAAATAGTTTTATCAGCCCATCTACACAATACTGACGAAAGTTTGCCGATTTAAAATTTGCTACGAAAACTTGAGCTAAAGTCTTTCGATGAGTGATGCTTGCCGATAAACAATAATTAGCGAGATCTTGAGCTTCATTCATTCCTAAAGCTCTCATACAGGAAATCATTGCGCCATTTGCGACGATTTCAGTTTCTTGAGAATGAATCATCTCCTCTAACAAAGGTTTAAAAATATCAAAGTGCGTATATGTAGCATATTTTAAAAATCTTTTAACAGTGTTTACTCCTAAAAGAATACTCTCGGTATCGCAAAGCCCTAAGAACAGGCGAACAGCTAAATCACGATCATAATTTAGTATTGCCGTGAGAGCTTCAGCAGCACAACTTCTAACAGCAATCGATTTATCTCTCACTATTTGCTCCAAAGGATACTGAAAATAAGCACCACGAGTTTTATCGGCAAAAATCAGACTGGCGATCGCTTCTACCGCAGAACCTCTGACAGAATTTATTCCAGCAGTTAATATGTTGCCACCATAGTAAATAGTATCGTTTGGTTCTGTCTTACGCCAGAATTCTTTTTCAGGATCGGGGTCATTCAAGGCATAGCAAATCAATATATTCATAGCTCCAATAGACCAAGGCAAACTAGCTAGTTTTTGGAATAAATTGCTAATTGCTCTTCCACAAGGCTTGTCAGGAAGTTGATAACATCTTTGAATAACACTAGAAGCAGTCACTGCATTGGTGAAACTGTATAAAAATATAAGACCAGCTAAACAATCAATATCAATCAGAATAGTCCAAAACTTAATCGGGATATTGATTTTTGAATTTGCTAAGCCATTCAAAATTGCGTTAAAATAACAACTATTACAAGTATCTGAAAGTTTCCAGATTAAGTTTGCAAAGCGAACTGGTTCTGTGGCAGCAGATTTTTCTAGATTTCTTGATAACTCTAAAGCACCGCCTTTAGTTAAGTCAGTTTTTCTAGAATTTATGCCATCAGCATTGTATTTATTTATAGCTTTTAGCCACTGTTCATCAGTCATATGGCTTGTAATATCTTGACTAATTGGAGAGTCAACAAAAGAAGCTTCTATTGCTTCTGGAGGTTCTATTGCTGCTAATTTTATAGTTAACTCTGATGATTTAAATTTACGTCTCCATTCCATCCAGCGATAAGCAATAGTTAAATCAAAAGCAAAAAGCTGGATATTATTCAGTAAAATTAAATAAGTTATTTTGTGATATCTAGTATTAGAAGAATAAGCTAAAGTGAATATTTTAGTGGCAATTATCTGTAATTGAGATTCTGCTGCAATTACAAAGCTATCAATTAAAATAAATTGAGGATATCCTCGTAGGTATAAGGAATGTTCTACACTTATTTTTAGAGATTCAAGATATTGAGAGCAAGATAACCAGTATAATAAATTTAGCGTTTGAGGAAATAGTTTTAGTACTAAACACTTAGGATATCTATTAGGAAAAAAAACAGAATCGTATAAATGAGTTGTTAGGAAAATACTTTTTTGTTTTCTTTTATTCCAGATCGGATAATAGTTAAATAGCGTATTGCTTAGTCTATTTAAATCTGAAGCAGAACAATAAGGAATAACATTAATTAAAAGCTCGCGAGTTGCCCAGTAAGAAGCAGCATAGGTATTGCCATTACAAATATGATAGCCAGTTTCCAACCTAATTGGATCTTGGTACAGAAAGTTTATTGCATCATTTGAAAAATACGCTCCATTAGCTGTATAAGTACGAATTATTAGAAATTGAATTGTTTTGAAATCTTGGTTAGGCTTAAGTTGTTGCTCAATAATTACCTTACAATCTTGGGGGTTTTTAATAGCATGATCTTGAAGTGCTTTCTCAAGACAGTTCAATAAAATATCTTCAAAATCGTAATAATTGCCATACTTTATGTAATACCATACATCATCTTTCAACGGTGGATTGCTACTTGAAGAATTGACTGTAAGTTTGATTTGTTTTAATACAAAAGGCAAAATATATTTTATAAAAGAGCCAGGAGATCTATTCGCGCTTGCTCTGATGACGCTTTCTGCACTTTGACTGTGAGGAAAAACACTATTTTTAGAATCAAATAAATTGTCTTGACCAATAGCGATACTTAATTTTAAATAGCGATCTAAATAATGACCTATTGCTTCACAAGCCCAGTCAGAATTATTTTTTTGCAGAGAATATATTTGTGACCAAAAATCAGATCCAGTATGGTCAATAACGCCTTTTTTACCATCACAATAACCATGATTGAGTAAATTTAAAAATAAATCAAAAATTTGGCGATTGTGACCCAAATTAGTGCGGTCTATAATCTTATTAGTTAATTCTTGTCCCTTATTTAAGGAATTTAATAAACTGGCTACTATTTCTGGGGTTTCTTTTTGTGCATTCCACAATAAATATATTGCTCGGTTAACATCTTTAGTTTGACTGCTATTAAGCCATTGGGTAACTAACCCTAAAGATTCTAAAAGCTTGAACCAACTACTAGAAGTGCATATTGCTGACCAAGCTAGACGATTTAGACTATCATCACCTTCAAGCATAGGCAGAATTATTTCCCATTCTTCTTCTTTAGGGTCGTTTAATGTCCCTAGCCAGGCAAATATTATTTGTTTGATATGAAAGCGAATATTATTGCTTATTAGTAACTCCTCAAGATGTTCGAGATAGAATTCAGAATTGCCTTCTCTTTCATGAATCAAAATCTGCTTGACTTGAGTACGGCGAAATAAATGCTGTTCATCACTACGTAAAAGAGCCAATAAATCCTCTTCACGAGCAGCAAATCGTCTAGCAAAAGCATAATCAAAAAAGCTGTCATGAAAAAATCGATAACGATTATTATCTTCGACTAAAACATGTTCTGATGCCATAGCTTCAGCGTCAGTTTGATAATCATCGATAATCGTCTTTGGCACAGAAAGACTTTGTTTGTCACTCATGCGATCGCAAATAAGATCGATTACCTTCGTCCACTTAATTTTAGTTCTTAGCTTTGCCTTAAGTATTCTGAGCTTATAATTCCAAAAGTTATCGTATAAATCTTTGGCAGTAATAAAATCAAGTGAATTACTAGTTGAGTCTGAAGCTATTTGCGATAGTAACCATAGATGTAAAGGAACAGACAACAAATATAGTTGTCGTGGATTCAGTTTTGTAGCATCTAAATTTAACTTAGTAACTATCTCTTTAACCTTGTTATGACTAAAAGAATTAATATTGATAGTTTCAGCTATCCCCTTAGTGTCTGTTAATTGTTTTAATCTAGGGTCGTTTTCCAAATCGAACTTACGGCAAGCTAGCAGCAAAGACATTTTGGGATAAACTAAGGTCTGTTTAATTATTTCATAAACACACTCGAAGAAATTTAGGTGACGACCAGAAGCTAAACTGACAACATCTAACTGATCTATTATGAGTACGCATTCTCGATCTTGAGCAATACTAGCTAAGACATTAGTAGGAGAACCAGGTAATTTCAACTGTTTACCAACATCATCAGGATGCTTTGCTGGTCTTAGATTATCTACACGCATTGACAATATAGGAATGCCTCGATCAATCAGTTCTTTTGACACTTGAAGCATTACTACACTTTTGCCAATTCCCGCCTCTCCCGTTACTAATATTGCCTTTTTACTAGTATTTGATTGAAGCTGTGACAAAATAGTTTGAGTTTCATCACGGGAAATTATGTTGTCTGCGATCGCTTTTTCTTTGAGTGTTTCAATATAACGCTGATTTGTTTTCTCCACGACAGCTAAAACATGGGGGTCTTTTCCCCATTGGCGACGACGGTATCCTCTTTGACTTAGATAACGCCAAATATCATGTGCATTTAACTGTTTACGAGTACTTTCAAGTATCAACTCAGCTAATTCAATTCTGATCTTCTTAGGGTCTTCTTCTACTAAAGTAGTAAGGCGATTTTCAATTGAATCAATTAAAAAATCTTCTCCTACGGTTTCAACTCTTACTTTTTTTAAAGCTTCATATGCTGATTGGGGAGAGCAATTTTGCCATTTCTGACATAGGACATCAAATTTGCTTGAGATACCCTTACCCTTAATTCGTTTTTGTTCAAAATCTATAAATGAGCTGGAACTTTTAGCACGGTAGGCTAGTTCGTGTAGCTCTTTGGCATTTTCAATCGAAATAAAAACACACGTAACATCTTGTTTCTGAAGATATTCCCAGAAATCAGAAAGGACGCTAATTTGCTTTGTTGCTAAAGATTTTAATGTCCAGTTCCCACTGCTACTTTTTTGCCTTTTGACTTGATGATACTCTTTGTTGCCTTTACGCCAGATAAAGAACTCAAAAGCATCTTCTCCAGGAGGTTCTAGGTAAATCGATTCGGCTTTCTCAGCCATGACATCAATGATGCAATGAATTGTCCATCGACCTTCATAGCGATTACCAATTTTATCCGCTTCTCCACCAGCTTGAGGCATATCACAAAATATCCAGTCTTCTAATAGATAATTTTCAGCTTGATTCTTTCCTTTATAAAGGCTAGTATCAAAATCGTCACATATATATGACAAAAGTTTTTATCATGGGAGGGTAGTGGAAAGCCAGCCGTGGTCAATCTCAAAATATTTAATCATTACGGGAATATGCCCTTTTGATGAATGGTTTGAGACGCTTAATCAGTCTACTCCAGCACTTGTTTATGTTCGTCTGTCAAATTTAAAACCCATATTCAAGTTTTATAATTTATTATTTTGTACTACTAATAATTAATGAACACAATTATCCAAGAAAAATCAAATGTAACAATTGCGGATGTCAGTTATGTCAGCTTAGAGAAGCAAAAAATAGGGTGTAAGTAAATACAAATAATGCGATCTAGCTACGGTTTAGGAAGAAGAATTAAGCTAGGATCGCAAGGTTTTGTTTCCTATCGAGGACAGGAGATGCTTAAATTCGTTTCACCCCTATCATCTTCAATCTTTCTCATGTCGTAGGGGATACCTTCAAAATAGTATTGGTAATCCCCAATCCAGTATAAGTTACTGCCATCGTCACTTTCTGCATAGTAGTACATGTTAACTTTATTGGTTTTAAGTCTATTGCCATCGGCTAGTAAATATGCACTTTCATAGGGATCGAACATCCACCAGCCATCTACCTCCCAGCCAATATCGGGGGAATAGTAGCGAATTATAAATCGTACAGGGCGATCGCAATTGTTGGTAAACTTGATATCGTAGCCTTGTGAACTTCCACCTGAACTTCCTGATTCATCGGTAAGGATATCTAACAGTATTACTGTACCAACTAGCAATTCTAAATTTTTAACGTTTTCGTTGGCGTAGGTACGAGAAAAACGAGCGTCACTACCGTCGTAATCAAGCTCTAAATATCCATCCACATTATATTTATTGAAGCTGAAAATCAACCCGCTCCAGTAGACTTCGATATTCAACTTGAACGTCTGAGTGTAGCTGTTGAAAGAACAGCTTGTGAGTTTGACACGTTCATCTTGTCCGCCGCCATATTCTTCAATAATTTCCCTGCCAGCTTTTTCAGCAAGATATTCTGCTTTATCTTGTTCGCTAGCGGTGCAGGTTCCTGCATGAGCTTGTTTAGGCATCATTGTTATTAATGAAGCTACTGTTCCAAGAGAAAATAGGGCTTGGAAAATTTTATTTTGGGAAAATGAAAACATTGGTGTTTGCTCTTCGTATATTCAACTAAGCGCATCCTAGAACTGATGCCTAATAGAGATAAATTGGGGCAAAATAAATAAAAATAAAAATCTCCCAAGTTGTAGAAATTGGAAGAAGGCTAAGATATTTTGCAGTATGAAACGTCGTTATCAAGGTCATTATTTCCTTAGATCGTATGACCAATAAGCAGTACAGAGTTTTAGCGTGCCGTCTGAGGTTTTGATCGGGGCAATAATTCTGAGTCCTCGTAATTTGTCGATAAACCGAGAGTAGGGAGTATGCTTGAGGTTTTTATCCAATAGCGTCCAGGTTTGGGCTTGAGAAAAATATTCAAATTTGCCGTAAGCAATAGCAAGTTTGATCATGTCCCAATTGATTGCTCTTTGCTGTAAGCGTCGGTTGAAGTGATTGAGGTCTTTTGCTGAGTAAAAAATATCAATTTCAGGAAGATTTTGAACAATCTCATCGGAACTAATGATTTGATGCAGTTGTTTTTGGAATTTCATGGTTTATGCCTTCGTCGTTCTCGTTGAAGGCATAGTAGGACTGCATCAAAATCAAGGTAAATTGAAGCTAAATAAAAATAAATTAGAGTTAATAAAAGCCTGGATTATTAGCTGATGAGTATAGTTTATTTACTGTAATAGCGATCGCAAATTTTGCGGTCTTCTTCACTAACATTTGAGTTATTAGTTAGGTAATCTTGTACCCAATCACAACCGCGAGTCATAACCTCATCCAAGTCTAGACTTAAAAATTTAACTGATATATCAGAACTGGAAGAGACAAATGTTGGCTTATCAGGATGAAAAACTACATCATTAACTGAACGTGAATGAACTTTGAAATTTTGAATTAATTTTCCTTTTAGATTCCAAAGCTTAACTGTTCCATCTGAGCTTGCAGAAGCTATGAATTTTCCGCCAGGAGTAAATTTTATACTATTTATTGATTTGATATGACCATTGAAACTTTGGATTAACTTTCCTTTTACACTCCATATATTAATTTGACCATTGATATTAGCAGATGCAAATTTTTTACCATCAGGGCTAAAAGCAAGATTATTGATGCTACTTTGTGTATTATTCTTCAGAATTTTTTGCAATCGCCCTTCAAAAGTCCATATCTGAATTATTCCTTCTCCACCACCAGATATAATTGTTTTGCCGTTAGGACTAAATATTAAGCTATGAATATTTCCAGAGCTATTAATGGATTTTAATAAATTACCATTATAATTATAAAAATTAATAATTTTGTCCCCTCCACCACTGATAATAGTTTTTCCATCAGGACTAAATGCTACACTTTTATACCAACCTTCATAATTTTCCAGTGTCCGAATTAATTCTCCTTTGAGATTCCATAATTTTACTGTTTGGTCTCTGCTAACAGAAGCAATAATTTTTCCATTTGGACTAATGTTAATGCTATGAATTGCAGATCTTACTTGCGTACCTTTTTTTGTTTCTTTATGTCCTTGAAATGTATTGAGTAAATTTCCATTAGCATCCCATATTTTAATTTGCCCATCTCCACTTCCAGACACGATTATTTCGCCATCTGAATCAAAAGCAATACTACTTATAGGGTAATCTGGATATTTGAAATTTTGAAATCTATTTAGTGGAGTATTTTCTAAATTCCAAATTCTAACTCCATAATTTTCTCCTACAGAGGTAATTGTTTTTCCATCTGGATGGAAATCTATATCTTTGATGGTATTGTTATGACTTTGAAGACTATTAAAGAATCTTGGTTGAACATTCCAAAGACTTATGTATTCTAAATCCAAAATTCTAATTTCATTACCTTGAGAAAAAGCTAAAGTTTTATTGTCTGAACTCAAAAGTATATTCGTATTAAAATTTATAAAACCATTAATCGTTTGCAATAACTTTCCTTGAGAATTCCAAAATTTAATTCCTCCAGTGTAGGAAGTTATAAGTATCCCTTCTCCATAAGGAATGAAAAAAACCTCATTCGCTCT
Organism: Cyanobacteria bacterium J06621_8; assembly: GCA_038524995.1. Taxonomy (GTDB): domain Bacteria; phylum Cyanobacteriota; class Cyanobacteriia; order Cyanobacteriales; family Xenococcaceae; genus Waterburya. Next base: position 71,770 of record JBCBIE010000019.1, on the reverse strand, counting down.
CTTGTGAGCCGTAATATCACCTAAAAATCTTCCTTCTAGATTCCAAAGTTTAGGCTCTCCATCATAGGTGGCAGAGGCAATTATTTTATTATCGGGACTAATTGCAATACTCTTGATTATTCCCGTGTGACCTTTAAAGGTTTGACGTAGATCCCCTTCTATAGTCCATAGTTTAAAAGTATTATCCAAACTGTTTGTAACAAAAGTTTGACTGTCGGAGGTAAATTTAATTATGGGAGAATAACCTTTAACCTTTGATAAAGGATGATCGGAAACCTTAAATTTATTATGCAATTCTCCTTCTCTATTATATATTTTAATTTCACCATCAAGACCAGAATGAATGAAATATTTACCATCAGGAGTGAATGCTATTTTAGGACTATTTGTTGTCGTTTTAACTATATATTTATGACCTTGTAAATTTTTAATTGACTTTCCCTCTAGATTCCAAAAATCAATTTTTCCATTCATACTAGCAGTAGCTATAATTTCATTACTAGGGTCAAAGCTAATGCCATATATAAGACTTCCATCACTTTTCAAAGTATGAAGCAATTTACCTCTTAAATTCCAGAGTTTAACTGTAGAATCATTATTTGCTGTTGCAATAATTTTTCCATCAGGACTGAATTCTGTTAAGTAACCATCTAAACGGTTGGATTCTTTAATGTGATAAAAGATATTTTGCAATTCTCCTACAACTCTAATTTTTGTTTTAGGATCTACTCTAAAGATAGTATTCTCAATTAACTTCCCTGCTTCTAAGCCAGTTATCAAGGCATCAAATTCTTGATTAGATGCTAATAAAGCCTCAGCCGTATTAATGAGAGAATTAATTTCGTTAATTCTTGATTTATGCCATTGCCAGCCAGCCAGTCCACTCAAACCTAATGAAGCAATCAACCCAATCCCCAAAGTCCAAGCAAATCTCTGAGCATTAATCCGAGCTTTTCTTTCTTGCTTTAATTCTCTATTTCTGCGGGCTTCTTCTTCCTGTTTAAGGCGATCGCATTTCTCCTGAGATAACTTAATGAACTGTTTGACTTCCTCATTTAATTCATTTATGCGATCGCTATATAAGTCTTGATATTTGATTAAACCCGCTTCGGGTAGTAAGAATTTATATTTTCTATCTTTGGGAGTATTAACCCATTCCTCGGCTTTTTGTTCTAACTCCCTGCCAAGGCGTATTTGGGTGCGGTTAGTATTTAGCCATGAGCGTAGAGTTTTCCAATTGCGGATGAGGATTTCGTGAGCAATCTCTACGGTGTTTTGCGATTTGCTGGGTTGATTTTCTTCAGTAGGTGAGGAAGTAGCAGCCAGGGTATTGTTAGTGTCTGAATCAATTACTAATAATCTTGCTGCAACTAATTCTTTGAGGGTGGAATCAAAAACAGCTTCATGTTTAGTTTTTTTCAGCTTCTCTCTAGAAATGCGACGACGGGTATCTTCTTTACCTTCCCCTAGCTGGACTAAATCTTGAAAAATGCTTTGAGCGCATTCTTGTTGCTGTGAATTCAGCTTATCTAGGGTTTCTTCGGCTTTTTTACCTAAAATTGCCCCTAAACCCCCCACATTCTCTTGATAGTTGGCGAGGGTTAATGTGCCTGGAATACGTTTTTGCCAAAGTTCGTTAAGGGCAAACTGTAGCAGGGGTAAGCTGTCTTGCTGTAATTCTTGCAGCAAAACGTTAACTAATTCCTCTTCGATGGCTAAACCGACTTTTTGTGCTGGTTGATTTAATATCTGGCGATATTCTGCTTCAGTGAGATAGGAAGGTACTAAAACATGGGAGTGGCGGAATAAGGGGTCGATATTCTGATTTGCTAAGCAATCATCAAGAAAGTCATTTCTCAGGGTAATAATTACTTTAAAAATGCTGTGAGCTTTATCTACTGCCTCAACAATTAACTGAATAAAATCATTGCTTAAAGCTTTTTTTTCAGTAGTAAATAGTTCCTCAAACTGATCGATAATTAATACTGATACTTCTTGAGGTTGTTGCTGTAGCCAAGAAATAAAGAAATCAGCCCCTATGTGTAGCAATCCTTCCGCTAACTCTGGATGATTGGAGTTTAGGGCAGTAGCTAAAGCAGTTAAGGGATCATCCCCTGGACGCATGACAAAGGTTTGACAGGAAAGATATTCGTCATATTGAGGGCTGTACAATCCTTCAGCAATTAATTGAGGTACTATTCCTGCCCTAACTACGGAAGACTTACCGCTACCAGAAGCCCCCACCACAGCGAGGAAAGAGGTAGATTCTAACTTCTCGATAATTTCGTCAATTAAAGTTACTCTACCGTGAAAGAAATAGGCATCATTTTGAGTAAATGCCTGTAAACTCTTGTAGGGATTAATATTGAGGTCGTAGATCTGATTATTGGTGCGACGGGATTTGGGTAACAGGATATCTATGGCAGTGGAAGAACTGTATAGTCCCAGTTTTTGCCAGCTTAATTCTGGGGGAAAGTCGGCTTTTTGCTGTAGTTTAGTAATTAAAGTTGCTGCCCATAATTGTGCTTCTTCTTCGGCAGCTTCACTTAAAATTTCTACTATCTGATTGCTTAATCTTTTGTTAGCTTTTTTGCTGGATGCTGCAATTAAGCATAAGGATTTATTTTCATTTGGGTTGAGGATATCTCGAATCTCTGGATGTTTTTGGTGCTGTTCCAAAACATCAACAATGATTATGGCTTCTTTAAAAGGGAGATCTCGCAGTTGTTGTCCCAACCAGTTTAGGTTAATTTTATTTTCCTGGTTAATAGCGAGGCTATATTCGGAATTTTGACTCTGTATAACTTCCCCTGCTAGATACAATAAGACCGTTTCATTGGCTTTATTTTGTAAATAGCTAGTAATTCTTTCAGCTAGATTTTCCTGAATTTTATCCTCAAGAAAGCAATGCTCAACGGCAAAACCACCTCGATCCTGAAGAATCTTACAAAATTCAATATCTACAAGGGAAGAAGACAGTTGATCAATAATTAAAGCCTGTCTGTTATGGCTAGGAGGAACTAAACCGATAATTAAATCTACTTCCTGAGTGCTATCAATCTTGCGGGGTTTCTGAAAGACATCTAGAGGAAACTTTTGGGCTTGCTTAGTAGGGAAAGGAAGCATCCCTTTAGCTGCATTACCCACCACTTCCGTAGAGACAGGATGCTTTTTAAGCTCTTGATATTCATTAATATTATTTTTGACATAGTTAAATAAACTATTAACTCCAATCTCCCCTCCCTCGTTAGCTGCATTCCCCTCTAAACCTTTAATCAGAGAATAAGTAAACAAACCGTGTCGCAATTCGGCAAACTCCCAAGATCTTTCTGTTTGATCGCAAGAAAGCATGGCAAAGAAGTTTTTACCTCTTCTAATTCGATCTGATTCTTGGGATAAGGCTGTAAATATTTTGCTATTAGCATCACTCGGATTCTGATACTTTGTCTCATCCTGAGCCTGACAAGCATCCAACCAGATAAGCTGATTATTGGCAGGAGAGTTTCTTAATTCTTCCAGTAAAGAGTCTAATTTTAATCCCGTTGCTGAATCAAATGATAATGTCTGATCCGAATCATTTTTAATTACCTTCGTATCAGTTAATCCCAATACTGGACGATTATTACTATCTAATTCACCATGCCCTGAAAAGTAAAATAAAATCGTATCTTCAGATTGAGCCTGACGAAACTTTTCAAGACTACTAATAACTTCCTCAAGAGTTGGCGTTATTCCCCCATCATGAAGGGCAACAATTTCTGTATCGTTAAATTGTTGAGTCACAATAGATAAAGCTTCCGCTAATTCTTGACAGTCATTAGCACAGTATTTTAGGTCGGGAATGGAACTATCTTGATAGTGGTTTACGCCCACTAAAACCATCCATAATTTTGCCTTACTAGATAAAATAACTGACATTTCTATCTCGCCCACCATGACAACTCAGAAATTCGGACTCGATAAGCTGCTAATAAACAATTCACATTTGATGGACTACAGCTATTGTCTCTAGTTTTAAGCCAGTCGAGTTGTTCTTGCTTTAACTGATTTGATCTATGACTTGGCAAAGAGTGTATCAACGTCCAATAAACCAGCCCCATTTTCCCGTCAACATCGCTCAATGAAGGGTTATCACAGATAGTAAACTCTATCGTCTGAGATGCTTTACGGCAGTCAAAACTAGGATTACCACGATTGAGATTTGATGCGTAGAGAGAGTTCACCAGGGATTCAGCTTGGTTAACTTTCCCCGACTCCTGCCCAGAAGCCTTGATTTCCCTGATCTCTCTCGTAATTTCGTCTAGTCTAGCCTCAATTTCATTTTCTGATGTGGAAGCAGTAGCAGAATCGATAATTAAATCAACCGCTTTGGAAAAAAGCGCGTCAAAAAGCCAATTAGCTGAGGCTGGTTTGGTTAAGGTGAATCCTGAGAACAAAAGAATGGTTGATACTGCTAAGGCTGAGTAACGGAAGCGAATCATAGTAGCTAATTTTAATTTGATTATTGTTAGATATCGTATTACTTGATTGAATTCAAATAGAAATATATTTAGAGTATTTTCAAGATTGAGCTAATAACCATCACAAATTTTGCGCTCTTCTTCGCTCACATTAGGATTATTTTCCAAGTAACCTCGCGCCCAATCACAACCATGCGATAATAACTCGTTTAAATCCAAGCTTAAAGTTATTGTTCCTTTACTGCTATCATCATCACTTATGGTAGAAGTATTGTTATAAAATGCAATTATTCTATCGTTGGAAATAAAATTTAGATCGTATATATCTCTAGAAGGGAGATCGAAATTTAACAGTAATTCTCCATTTACGCCCCATAATTCAATTACACTATTCCTTGAAACTGTAGCTAGCATTTTGTTGTCAGGACTAAAAGCAACAGTATCTAATCCAAATTTGTTTATCTTAATGGTGTTTAATAATTCTCCTTTTAAGTTCCATAATTTAACAGTTTCATCATCGCTTGCTGTGGCAATCATTTTTCCATTAGGACTAAAAGCAATATCAATTACAGAATCTTGATGTTGATTGATAGTCGAAATTAATTGTCCATCAATCCTAGAAAACTTGACTTCTCCACTATAACTAGAAGAAGCTATAAATTGACTATTTGGACTGAAAATTATCTTGCTTACTCTATCTAAATAACTATGAATCTCATACCATTTTTCTTTCTCCAAATCCCAAATTTTAACTTTATCTTTATCATTAATAGCAATAAAATTACTATTTTTACTAAAAATAATTTTTTGAATCCCTTCTACCTCATCAAATGTTTTAATTAATTTTCCTCTATTGTTCCATATGTTGATTTCTTCCTCTCTTCTTCCTTTAAACATTGAAGCTATATATTTACTATTTGGACTGAAAATTATCTTGTAATCTCCTTTGATTTCAAAAAAATTATTTTCAGGCGCATTTAAATTCAAGATTTTAGTGTTCCCCCCACTATCATATGATTTAAAAGCAAGGATTTTTCCGTCTGGACTAATATTTATACTTATTAAACTGTCTTGTACAATATTTTTATTGACAGCGATTTCTTTTGTTATCTCAGATTCTATATTCCAAAATTTTACTATATTTTCTGAATCAATTGAAGCAATAATTTTTTGATTTCGACTAAATGCTATATCAGTGTATAATTTTTCAGAATTTCCTATATTATAAAAATCATCAGAAGGGCTCTTTAGGATTTTGGAAATGCTTACTATGTTGCTATTTTTCTTAAATCCAATTATTTCTTTATTAGAATTTATTTTGTAATCTTTATAATTGCTTGTTATTTCTTTTACTTTTGTACCATCAAGATTCCATAAATCAATATTTTCTCTACAATCAGAAGAGAATATTATTTTTATATTGGGATCAAAGATTAGATTACATAGCTTTTCTGAATATGTATTTATTTTTATATGAATACCAATTCGACGAATATAAGGATTCCATTTAAACTTAAATATCCTGATTATTCCATTATTACGACTGCCAGATATTACTGTTTTATTGTCATTGCTTATGAAAATGTCAGAAATATCATCTTTATGTGATGTAATCATCTCTACAGAGCTATTATTTTTTCGCCATAGTTTTACTTTATTATCTGTAGTTGCATAAGCAAATAATGTACTATCAGAACTAAAAGTAAATTCACCAAACTTTCCGAGTTTATCTTGTAAAAAAACCTTGCCATTACTTTCGTCAAGATTCCATAATGAAAACGATTTATCACTTCCAATCGCAACCATAGAATTATTGTCAGGACTGAATACTAACTCTTGAATAGCCTCAATATCAGTTTCAATAAAATATGGCTTATCTTGATTTAATCTCTGTACAAATATTTTTTTCTTTGAACTTGAATCATCATAATTAAAAGTATATGCAAATATCTTTAAGTCAGAGCTTACTTCAATAACAAAGTTGTCAATTAGTTCAGAAAAATTCTTTTTTTTTGCCGAGCTGTCTAAATTAATTAAGGTGAATGTATCAAGTATAAGATTGCCATTTTTATCCCATATCTTTAGATTTTTTATGTCATCTATCGTAGCGAAGAATTTCCCATCTTTACTGAATATTATATCTGTGACAGCCTCTTCGTTAGTTAATTTTCCTGGGAATCCAAACTCAATAGTACGTATTAACCCTTTATTTATATTCCATATTTTAATTGAATTGTCCCAGCCAGCAGTAATAATAGATTCTCCACTAGGATTAAATTTTATTGAATAGATTCCATATCGTTTTGAGAATCCTTTTCTATGTCCTGTAAATGTATTGATTAATTCTCCTTTTAAATTCCATATTTTTATCTCATTATTCTTATTTATTATAGCAATAGCTTTACCATCTGGACTAAAAGCGAATTTATATCCTTCAAATTGATTGAACTCATCTAATTTATAAAGAACATTGTTTAATATTTCAAAAAGCTTGAATTTATTTTTTTTGCTTATTCCTCCGTTCAATGCTTTGTTTGCTCTAATTCCAGCTTTCAATCCAAATAGTAACGCTTCAAATTCTTCATTTAATTCTAGAGATTTATCCGCATTAATATTTAGTGCATTTATTTCACTTATATTTGCTCTTCGCAATTGTCCTAAAGCAAATACAAATGCTATTGATAAAATTACTATCCCTCCAGTCAAACCCCCAATAATCTGACGCTGACGACGTTTAGCTAACTTATTCGCCTTATTCCTAGCCTGAATACTGGCAACAATAAAGCGATCGCTTGAAGGGGTAAATTCATCGGCATATTTAATATAAAATTTCTCGTATTTTTCTAGGGAACCTTGAGACTTTGCTAAATAACCCTCCTCTTGGTTATATCTCTCCCATTTCTTGGCATCGTTATTAATTTCCTTCCATAATTCCTCGCGATCGCGATTATTCTCAATCCAACCCTGCAATGTTTCCCAGTTATCGATCAGGATTTCGTGGGCAATTTCCACCGTATCTTGAGCCGTCTGTTCCTGAATTTCTGTTGATAAAGCTGCTTCAGAAGGGCGATCGCCTGATGCTAAAGATTGCCGATCTGATTCCCCGCTAACTACAACTAGTCTCGCTTTAATTAAAGTCTGTAAAGTGTCATCTAAGACATCTTTATATCTAGGAACTATTAGATCGGATTTTAACAAACGACGACGAGTATCTTGCTTGCTCTCATCCTTTTTATTCGCCAAAAATACCAGACGCAGGAAAATAAACTTAGCGCATTCTTTTTGCAGTTCATTGAAATTATTGTAGGTGGCTTCGGCTTTATCGCTGAGAAATTGACCTAATTGACCAATGTGTTGCTTATAATTATCTAGGGTTAACCTGCCATCTTCGGAATAATGCCACAGTTCTTCTAAGGCATACTGCAATAAAGGTAGGCTTCCTGCTTTTAACTCTTCCAACAGAACAGCCATTAAGCCAGATTCAACTTCTAAACCTACTTGACGGGCTGGTTGGGCAATTATGTCTCGATATTGTTCATCTTGTAAACGGGAAGAATTTACCGATACTAAAGCTTCGTTTTTCTCCAGTAAAGAAGCTATTTTATCCATCCTCAAAAAGCGATCGTAAAAATCAGCCCGCAGCGTAATAATTACCTTAAAAATATCTCCCGCTTGGGCGATCGCACTAGCAATTAGCTTAATAAAATTATCTCGTTCTTGATCATCCGTTAAGGTAAATAATTCCTCAAACTGATCGATTACCAGTACTGAAATACTCTGGGGTTGTTGACGTAACCATGCCATAAAGTGATCAACTCCAGCATTAGATAAACCCTTCAATAACAGCGAGCTATCTGGCGTTAAAGCTTGAGCTAAAGCTTTTAAGGGGTTGTTTCCAGGTAACATTACCCAGGTTTTACAGATTTGAGACTGTCGCGACTGAGAAAGGGTTAACCCTTCAGCGGCTAATCTTGGCAATACTCCCGCCCTAACGACAGAAGACTTCCCGCTACCAGAAGCCCCCACTACAGCCAGGAAGGATTGAGTGCGGAGGTTAGCAAGAATCCTGTTGATTAGGTTACCTCTTCCGTGAAAGAAATAAGCATCATCTTGGGTAAAGGCGGATAAACTCTTGTAGGGACAGACATCAATAGTAAATATCTCATTATCAGAGCGTTGTACTGCTACCGAGAGGATGTCAATAATCCCCACTGTTCCCCACCAGCCTTTGACTTTAATCTCAGTTTGGGATTTAGACCATTTTTGTAAATCGCTGATTAAATCCGTAACTCGATATTCAATATCAGATTCCCCCGCATCATCTAGGAGCTTGACTACCTCACGTAAAAATTTCTTGTTCGGGGGTTCTGAATTATAAGCAGTAATGATACAGAAGGGTTGCTCGTCTTTCAGCTTTAAGATCTCTTTTAAACTAGGTATAGTTTCCCTGGTAGCTTCTAAATCAGCAATTAAAACTAGCTCTTTAATGGTAGAAGTCTTAATGACTCTACTTAGCCAATGAAGATCGAGGCGATGTCCTTCATCAAGGAGCAGTTCGTATAACCCTGAAGCATTAACTTCAATTTTGCCTGCTAAATACAATAAGACTGTTTGATCATTGGATGACTCAAGATATTTTGCAAGATACTGCTGTAAGTTCCATCGCTGTTTCTGCCACAGGTAACGATACTCCACCTCAAAACTGCCCTTAGCCTGGAGTAATTTACAGAGGCGAATACTATCAATTGAAGTGGCTAACTTATCGATAATTAAAGCTTTCCGATTTTTAAGAGGAGTGGCAATCCCAATAATAAAAAATAATTCGCCACCACCTTTAACAATTCTTTGAGGACTCTGGGCGGCATTAGCTGGCAGTTGGTAAGCTTTTTTTGGGGGGAAGTTCATCCCTTTGGCAGAAATATCCCTAACCAAAGGATTTTTCAGATCCTTGATAATTCTCTGACTGGTGCGCTCTACATAATAAAATAGCCCATCAGCATCAATAATATTTTTACTATTGGCGGCTTTACCTTTTAATCCTTCAATCAGACAGTAGGTAAATACTCCATGCTGTAACTCCTTAATTTCCCAGGATCTTTGATGCTTATTACAGGAGAGCATGGCATAAAAGTTGTAACTTCGCCTTGATTGTTCCTCTAAAACAGCATTTAGTTGAGCAGCAGGATTAGCTTTTTTATTACCATCTGTCTGTCCATCTTCCTGACAAGCATCCAACCACACAAGCTGACGTTGAGCATCACAATGAGTCAGTTCCTTAAGCAAGTAGTCAAGGGTTAGACTAGTATTGCTTAAATCTGCCAGGCTAGTATCAGCAACGCATAAAACTGGGCGATTGTTAGCGTCAAGATAACCATGTCCCGAAAAATAGAATAAAACCGTATCTTCTGCCTTAGCCGAGCGAAACTTTCTAATACTATTTTCAACCGCTGCTAGTTCAGGGTATATATCCCCATCATCATACAGAGCTACAATTTCAGCTTCCTGAAACTGTTGGGTAGCTATGCCCAAAACCCCCGCTAATTCTTGACAATCATTAGCGCAATACTGAAGGTTGCGGATTTTTGAATCGAGATAGCGATTAACTCCGACTAAAACTATCCAAAGTTTAGCAGTGCCGAGTTGTAACTTTTTTACTGTAATTGCTTGATCTGCCATTGCCCAAACGTAATACCTAAATACAACGAATATCAGAAAGAAGGCTGAAAAAAATAAAATGCACTTAAAAATTCAAGATTTTCTCTAAAGTAGATAAAAGCAAAAATCAGGCGATCGCCAAATAGCTATTCAAATATTCCCTAACTGCCGATAGCTGAGATTAGTAAATCAAGCCTACTTTATAAACAATGTGTATTTATTTTTAAGTCACTCAAATTAAAAATAAATTCTAGTTGTATCAATATAGATTTACAAGCTTAATCAGTCAAAATCAAAGAGATGTTATCACATAGTATCTCAATAAAATAGTCAATAAAATAAAGCAAAATAATTATAAATAAATTAAAATAAAAAATCCTTTTTTTTGACCTGTAGCTTTTAATCTGTTCTATAATTCAAATCAAATAGTTCTCATATCTCAACATGGTTTATCTAGATAAAATATTCTTAGAAGACATCAGCCAAAAAATCTTTCCTGGTAATGCCCCCTCCGAACCACAGAAAGAGCTTTTTTTACAGCGTTTCAATCCCAATAACTATTCCTATACCAATATTGGGATAGCTAAACACTTAGAAAAAATGCATGATGATCCAAGGTATGTGAATAATGTCCAGGCAAATATTAAAGAAATAATTAAAAAGATTTATCGTGCTTTTGAAGATGAACTTATTGCAGATCGCATCACAAAAGAGCAGCTTGGTTTAACTGGTAAAGGTAAACAAGGGAAAAAAAAGGCGATAGAAAAAAGTCCCTGGCAAATTATTTATGATTGGCTATGGGATACAAAATACCATCGTTGGTCAGAAAATTATATTTGGGACACCTGGAGTCAAGAAGCTCAAAAAAATTCTAACTGGATGAAGTTTAGAGAACTGACTACAGAATATGCAGCTAGGGCAATGAATGTTCCCGTACCAGATCCCATAGAAACTCTTCCTCAAGATACACCGCTAGATCTTGAGATTTGCTTAAATCAAGCAGAGGGTTATTTACTTCTTTTCAATCGCGGACAAAATCCCGAAGGTGAAGTTCAAACAAAATATCTGGTTGCTCCTTCACGAGCTTACGCACCCAAATATAAGCTAGAGGATAATAGTCTAAAAATGCCTCAAGAGGATGCGGCTTGTTCCGATATTAGTTTTAATGCGGCAGGAAAGGAAGAATACTTAGGTATTTTAATTGATGAATCCCTGGATTTACCTTGGTTAACCACTAACACTGAGGAATATGCTTTAGAGTGGAAAGCTAGTCATTTAGAGGAATTGTGGAATAAACTTCACGGTAAAAATAGCTGCCAAAAATTTTATCGTGATTTTGAAGTGGTTGCAGCTAAATAGAATTATTTTTAGGCGATCGCGATCTTGAATATTTTTGATTGATAAAAGCGATCGCTTTAAGAAGCTTTAAATGATTTAGATAAAGCTATAAAATTAAGTTCCTAATTTACTCTCGCATGGCTGAATAAAGTATTGAGTTTAATTGCTCTAGAATGTTTTGAGTAAGCTCTCTTATCTCTCGATAAAGCCAAGGAGCTAGAGGCTCAAAATCCCTATGTTTTGCAAAATAGAGACTTAGTTTTGCAAAAGTTAGGACGTTTGTAAAATTTCAATTACTTCTCTTCTCAAAAATAGATATTGTCTTCCACCGTCGATCGCTTTACCTGTAACAGGAATAACATTGCGATCGCCTAATAGACTAACTATCTTTCTTGGAGAAGTATCAATCTGTCGAGCTAATTCTAGGGCAGTTACATATTGGGTCTGAAATTCCTTAATCGACGACTGTAAAACTTTTCGATGACGACAATGTTTATGAACTTTGACTTCTGCGGCGATAAAACCGCGATCAATCCAAAATGCCGCTACTTCTTGTTTTACTCCCAGCAAAATAGCAACATCCAAGACGTTTAACACTTTTTTATATTTTCTAAAGTATTCCTCCACCAATTGATCTACATCTTGTATATCGAAGCAATACTGTTTTAACCCAGTTCTTGGGTTTTTACTAATTGGAATAATCGCTTCATCTAAAATTGCCCTAACAAAACGACCAACTGAACAACCCGAACCACTTAATCTACGAATAGCTAAATCAAAAGAGCAAGTTTCTATGTCTCCTCTATTTGTAGTTTTCTTCAACAAAACATCGATACTATCCAATAAATTAACTGGTGCATCAGGAAGAATTAACCATTTCAGATAGCCATCCACAGTACGTCCCCTAAAAGCCTGTACGCAAGAGTGTTCGATGAGATGAACTACAGCTTTACTTCCGACTCCTAGAATTTTAGCTACTTCCTTAACGGATATAGCATTGGCAAGATTTTGTAAGTAAGCTTCTGCACTCTCCCGCTCGACTAATACCGATGTTCGCTTACCCATCTTACGCAATCGTCCTTTCAAAGTTCCACATTCAACCAATCGCAATACCCATGCTTCTTTCATGCTGAGTAATTTTGCTGTTTCTACTCCAGAGAGAAATTTGCGATCGCAATCATCAGGCATTTCTATCCTTCCCAACTTTGAGTTTAAGTAGCCTCCATCCCATTGGGTTGCTAAATAGTTCTCAAAAGCTTCATGGAGAAAGCCAAAAGTCTGTCGGGGAAAGTTTTTGTACAATCTCCGATAAAAATTACCAAAATCTCTGGCTATTCCAGTATCTCTCTCTGGATGAGAACTTTTGTTTTTGTACCATTCCAAGAAGCGTTCAAAGCCTTGAGGAAAGTCTTGGAGGTAATCCCAAGCAGAAAGAAGTAGTTCATGTAATTCAGCATTATTGTGAGAGGTAACGAGAAATTTTCCCGTAGTATCCCCAATATCTATGAGTTGACCAGCAATAAAGCAAATCAGGCTAATTACGTGTTCCAGTTCTAAATTCAATATTGGGTGACATTTGCCAATTATTTGAAGTTCAGCTTCTCCCAATTTTCTTAAACCGCAAGCTGTAAATAGCAAATGAGACGGAATCGTCTTTGGTAATTCAAGGTTTTCTGACCGAATATCGCGCCAATCCAGTTCGCAATATTTACATTCATTGACAGAATTACGATCCCAGCGAATAGGGCGATCGCACTGAGGACAAATATCTAGGAGTAGACAGTGATGAGTTGGACAAACGGTCAGGGGAATCAAGTTCCAAATCTTACGACAATAAGACTTTTCAGCCAGACAGCAGGGGCAGACTTTAGCCTTTAGTTTGGATAGATTATAGGTAGGTAAAGATCTATCAAAAAACTTAACCCTGGCAACTTTGCTCGATTTGTATTCTCGGAAAGCCATTTTCCATAGCGTTGACTCTTCAATTGAAAGTAATTGAGCTAACTTAGAAAAATCCTGTGTAGTGCGATCGCAGAAATTTCCGTTAGCAGCATACTGGGGAATTTCTGCAAGATTGTAAATCCATTGAGGTGAATCATAGCAATTAACTTGGCTGAGGCGAAGAATATAACCAGCTAAATCTTCATCTGCGTATGGTCTGGGACGGCGCAGCAATACATTTGGTTTTGAATTTTCGAGCTTCATCTTACTTTGCAGCGATCGATTTAAATCAATCTTTTAATTAAATACATATTTACATCATATATGATGTAAATATTTTACTATAAGATGTAAATACTAGATTATGGAACGCAGCGCATTAACATAATTAGAGAAAGATATTATGAGTATTGATAAATCTGTGAGCAAGCGAATCAATGTCACCTTGCCAGATTCTGTGGCGGATGAATTAGAAGACTGGGCAAATGCACAAGGACGATCTTTAGCAAATTTGGCAGCTTTTTTGCTGGAGATGGCACTGAAAGAAGCGAAAGATAAAGGCGAAATTCCATCTCAGGGATTTTCTCAGCAGCAACCAAAGAAACGACAGGATTGAAACTGTTTTATGCCAATAGCGCAATCACTATGAATCACTATTGCAAGTAAAGAGCCTCTAATTTACGTCTAAAAGTAGCAATGAGACTCAATTTCTGTAAATGGTTTTTTCTTTGTCCAAATCGCTTATATTCCAATCGATAAAAGCGATTAAACCATTCCATGAAGTACGACAAATTCTGAAACTCAGATTGATAAAGAAATGCTGATTTTGATAGCAATGTGTGTAAATCTTTGTTTGTCGATGGTAATTGAAGATGAAATAAACTATCTCCTGAGTTGTGTAGCGATAAAGCCGTAGACATCATCAGCAGGGATATTTGAGATAGGCTTAGGTTGAAGAGTAAAGACTGGCGATCGCTGGTAATTGGTTCTATTTCTACTAGTTTGCAGTAATGAGCTACTAATTTACTCAAAATATTTTCTTCTGGCTTTATCTTATAAATTGGTGTTTCAGCAAAATTCCATCCGCATTTACACTTCCAGTCATTCTTCAAGTCATCCCACCTCAACACAGACTGACATTGAGGACAAGTATCAACTAATAAACATTGGTGAAGATGACAACTGGTATAGCTCCATATTGACCAGTGTTTGCGATAATAGCCATTGCTAGCGAAACACACTGGGCAAATCTTGATTTTTTCTCGCTCTAACCACTCATAATCCAAAATAGAGCCATAAGCTTTAATTTTACGATCTGCGATCGCAGGAAAAATTGTATTCCATAGCTGTGCTTCTTCTACTTGTGCCATCTGACTTAATATCGTCAAGTCAGCTTCATCTTCGGGTAAATAGTTCAGTTTGTGGAGATCTGAATTAATATCTACATAATCCAAAATTGCTTGGTAATTGCTGTAGCCATTTGCCTGAGTAAGTCGTAGTAAATAGCTTGAAAATATTTCGTTCGTTCCAGGTCTAGGTCTACGTAGAAATAGCATTCTAATTTAACTATGCAAAATATTTCTTAAATTACTGGTGTGATCGCCTCTATCAGTTTGTGCGTCAAGGGCATAACTTGCCTCAAAATCTAATTTTCTAACCAAAAAAGGCTCAGTGCATTTAAAAGGTTTTTCATGCTTGAGATGCCTTTCGTAAATAGTATTCAATATTTCTAGGTCGAGTCTTTTTCGGTCTTGTTTAATTGCTAAAGTAGCTCCCTTGCGAATTAATGTCATGATATGAGCAATAGTGCCATCAGTTGCATAATAGATACGTTCCGCCATAGACTTTTTAGCTAATCCAGACTTTTCTTCTAGAGGTAGCTGTTCTTCTATGTCACTAATAAATTGGCGAAACAATTTCATCCCCAAATCATTTCGGGGAAAAGGAATCAATTCATGACGGTAGGTAAATCTACGGCTTAACTGAGAATTATCAACCTCCAAAATCCTCTTAGACTCAGGTAATCCAAATAATACAACAGGTATTCGAGTATTTAAAATTAGATTCTTTAACCAATCACAGACATTTCTCAAAACTCTTTGAGATTCGCGATCAATAAAATGGTGAAATTCATCCAGTACAATAAGTTCGACTTTGCAGGCAGCTAACAAATCATATGCTCTGCTAGTCTGATTAGTTGTTGTTCCTTTATTATAGAGAGGATCGCCAAGCTTTTTTAAGATAGCTTCCACTAGCCCTTTGACCGTTGCGGGGACAGGAATTGGCGTGTAAACTATCGGGACAATACTCCCCTCGTCTGTTTCTTGTCTGGGGTAGTTTTGGGCGTAAGTTTTGTAGATTGTAGTTTTTCCCGCTCCTGCTTCACCCATCAAAAGAAGACAATCAGGGTCGCTATCTGCATTAGTTTCAGGACTGTAATGACATTCATAGATATCTTCTAGTACCCGATTGAATAATGGGTAAGTAGCATAGATTTGATTAGCAGCTATTATTTTTTCCCTGGTTGTAGTGTACCTTGTATTTTTAGACATAACATATCAGTATCGAAGTTAATTTTAATTTTCAAGCTCAGGAAAGCTACCTCAAATGTGGTTCGATTTCAACAAATTATCGAGAAGGAGGTTTCCATTTAGGCAATCCGATACTGGCTCTCGATGTTGTCTCTTTTTCTGGCAACGGCTCTTTTTTGTGCTTTGTAGATGAATCTGTTTGAGTTATCTTGTCTGTGATGTATTGCTTTTCTTCGATAAAGTCTTCTTGATGAAGTTGTTCATGGGGAAAAGCCAAGGGGCTGTCACCTGAATTTATCTCAGGTGCTTGAATGCCTCGCCCAAGATCAGGATTCATCGCTTTCTGCTTCTTGCTAGCAGTTGAATTTATCTTGTTTTCCTGCTGTAAATTAGATTTTTTAGCTACGGATTTTTTTCGAGCCGACTTTTTCCGTGTCTTTGAAGCTTTAGTTTTACTCTTTGTATCAACAGTATTCTCTGGCAATACTTCAACGGCAATTTCTTCAACTATTGCGTCTAATTCTACGGCGCTAGAGAAATCGGATATACCCGCATTGATATCAGATAATACTGGCTCTGCATCCACCGTTATGTCATTAACTGGTCTAGCAGACTCAATTGCTTTAATCGATCTTTCTTGAGCAGAAATAATATTTTCACCTCTGCCCGTTCCCAAATATTTGATTATTTGTTTAGAAGTTTTAGCTGCTTTGGTTTTTTTAATTGCCTCGTCAACAATATTTTGAATTTGTTGTTTGGCTAATGCTAATGCAACAATATCTACATTTGTTCCACCTTGAATAAATCCGTGGGTTAAAGCATATCTGTGAATAATTCTATGTTGTGCCAGCGAAAGATTCTGAGTGTAATTCTGATTTATTGCTGGAACTGCCAAATATTCTCTTGTCTGTGGGTCGAAAACGTGAATAACTGAGATATCATTTCGATTGTATTTAAATTTAGCCTTTTCCTTCCCTCTAATATTATCTCTCTTACGGAAATCTCCTGCTTCATAGCGATCGCGTAAAGCTTGAAGGCGATCGCTATTATAAAATAAATGCTTAAATTCAATTCCTTTTCTACTAATAGTTCTTTCTTCAATATCCCCTAGTAAGACTTTCAAATTATCATCAGAGCTAGGCAAGGAAATAGGATATGATTGAACTCCATGATTCCAAACAGAAGCACGAGTACTCTTTAATTTTGTGTGCGAGTTTTGGTTGTGTATATCTATTAAAAAAATATGAATGATTTCTTGTAACTCGTTTAGCGTTATAACTGCCTGTTTTTTGGGATCGTAATCATTTTCTGCCAAAAACTTGGAGCAACTTCCTGGAATTTTGCCACTCAACTGGGTCTGAATACTGCCAAAATATCTCTCAACTGTAGCCTTATACCAAGGTGTTCTAACAGGACAAAACTCTAGATTTACTTTTAGCTCCCTACAAGCGTCTTCTAATGATTTACCTCGAAAGTCTGTACCATTATCAACCTTAAGGGTTTCCATTAAACCAAAAGAAGTCCAATCATTTTTAACGCGAGAGTACTCCGACTTTACATATTCTTTGGCTCTAATACTATGAAGTAGACAGTACATAACTGAAAGATAACTGGGTGTGTCGAAAGTTAAGTAGTACCCCAAAACTGTTTGCGAATATAGATCAATGGCAGATGTTAGCCAGGGTAAACCCACTGGCAATCGATATTCGTTGTCCAAAACATAAAAAGGTAAAAGACTATGATCGATTTCTACGACTTCTAATGGTCTGGTGGGATTCAACCCCTTGCCGACGCTGACAGGTCGATGAATTAAGTTTGAAGTTCTTTTTCCTAACCTAGCTTGATCTCTCTTTTGTGGTGGAATTTTTTTGATAGTGTTACGAATAGCCATATAGTTAGGGATTTTTAGCTCTGGCAAATTCAAAGATTGTCGATACTGATTTTCTTCCACAATTAAAACAATAACTCGGTCGTAGGTATCTTTAATAGAACCCTGACTCCGATCTAAATATATTTCATTAATTGCTTGCTCTATAATTTGCTGAATTTCTGGCTGTAATCGAGATTTACGATTGCCTTTCTTGTTGGTATTTGATACTAGAGAATGAATATTTCCTTCAGACTGTTTGTATTTTTTAATCCATTGATAAACGGAACTATATGAAGGCTTTGGTTTATTTTGAATTTCCTGGGGAATATTTTCGTCTAATTTTATTTGACGATACACTTCTTTGATAATTGGTTCTAAAGCTTGTTTTGTAGATTTATTTATTCCTTCCTCTAAGACTCTCTTGACATACTTTTCTCGCCAAATTGCATCATTTTTCTCTACCTCGCTCAGATCTGGGAAAGCAATATGTTGCTGAGACTTTGCTGTGATGAATTGGAGTTCACCTTTAAATAAAAAATCTGTAATATCACTTTCTGACAAGGTAGTTTGCTTTGCTGTAACTACATTACAAATCTTCCATTCTTCTGTCGATATCCTTCCGATTAATTCATATTCTCGTCCGTGCAGTTCAAACTTCAAACCATCTCGCAAAGTTATTCTAGACATTGAATAATCTCTCCCAATCAATTTTTTCTGAGACTGCTGTAATTGCACTATTTAACTGAATAGGTTGCTTAAGATCTATTTCAACCAAGCAAAAGAAGATCAACTTGAATAGCACGTTGCGAGGAATCTTATGGCAGTCGAGAATTTGATAAATATCTGCTAATGGAGCTGGCAGATAAGAAACGATAACTTCTAGACATTCTTTATATTCATCAATAGTAAAGCTTTCTCTTGCGTATCGATAAAGCAGCTTGATATTTGAGAATATTGGTTCTTTTCGGACTTCTAATTCGCTAAAGGCAACAACTTCCCATTCTGCTTCGTTACACATACCGATCAGCTGCTGGTACACTCGCTTATATTGATCGCTTTCTATTGTTTTTCTCGATTTAACATCGATAATTTGCTTTTTCTGATGACGGATAACTTGAAAGTCGGGAATGTATTGCTTGAGTTTACCTGACTCGTAATAATCGAATGAAATAGCTGGTGTTGCATAAGACACAACATCTGGATCGAATTCCAGCCAGTACATAAAATCTCTTTTGAGCGCAGAGTCATACCAAATACTCGTGCTCATTTTGCAACTACTAAAATTGCCGACGGTTTGCTTATATCCGCGTTTGTTGCGTAGCTCCTTGGAAACAGCCATAAAAAAAGAGTATCTCTTATAATGTGAGATACTCTAGATTGTACCTGATATTTAAGCTTATGCGTAAATACTTTTAGGCTTATGCGTAAATATTTTGACTTATGGGTAAATATTTAAGCTTATGGTTTAATCGACAGACACTAAATATCCAAATCGTCTAGATTCAACTTGGGTGCATGGGTTTCAATAAACTCCCTACGAGGAGCAACTCTGTCCCCCATTAAGACAGTAAAAATGCGATCGGCTTCGGCAGCATCATCGATTTCTACTCGCTTCATTGCCCTAGTTTCAGGGTTCATAGTCGTATCCCAAAGCTGTTGGGGCATCATTTCCCCTAGCCCTTTAAAACGCTGGATGTTGTAGTTAGCGTTTGCAGGAAATTCTGCAATGCGCTGTTCTAATTCGCGATCGCTATAGCAGTATTGATGGTTGCGTCCTCGTTCTAGTTTATATAGGGGGGGACAAGCAATATAAATATATCCTTGATCGACTAATTCTCGTTGATAACGGAAGAAAAAGGTCAGAATCAAGGTTCTGATATGCGCCCCATCAACATCAGCATCCGTCATAATTACTATCCGATGATAACGTAACTGAGAGGGGTCGAATTCATCTCCTTTAATACCCAAGCCCAGGGCGGTAATCATCGACTGAATCTCATTATTTTTGTAAATCTTAGTGTCATCAGTCTTTTCAATGTTGATGATTTTACCTCTTAGAGGCAAAATTGCCTGAAATCTACGATCTCTGCCCTGTTTTGCCGAACCGCCAGCAGAATCTCCTTCTACGAGGAAGATTTCTGATTCTTCTGGATCGCGGGAACTACAGTCAGCGAGCTTTCCTGGGAGGGGGGAAGATTCCAATACCGACTTGCGCTGCACTAGTTCCCTGGCACGACGGGCTGCTTCTGCGGCTTTAAAAGACTGAATTGCCTTTTCAATAATAGAATCGCCAATGTTGAGGTTAAATTCCAGATATTCTTTGAGGACTTCCCCGACGATAGAATCGACGATGCCTCGCACTTCTGTATTACCAAGTTTGGTTTTAGTTTGTCCTTCAAATTCAGGCTCAGGTACTTTAACGGAAACTACCCCCGTTAAACCCTCGCGGATATTTTCTCCCCCCAGGTTAGAATCATTTTCTTTAATCTTATTGCGCTTACGGGCAAAGCTATTCATCGTCCTGGTTAGGACGGTTTTTAAACCCTCTAGGTGAGTCCCGCCATCGATGGTGCGGATATTATTAGCAAAGCCCAGCAGGTTATCGCTAAAAGCATCAATACACCACTGGAGAGCTACTTCTACGGTAACGCCGTTTTTTTCTTTATTAACGTAAATAATGTCTTGGTGCAGGGGGTCTTTTTCCCGCGTCATATATTCTACGTATTCCTTAATGCCCCCCTCATAACAGAAAATATTTTGAGTTACCTCTTCGCCACGGCGATCGCTAAAGGTAATCTTAATCCCTGCATTAAGATATGCTAACTCTTTTAATCTTTTGCTAAGGATATCGTATTCAAAGGTGGTAGTCTCGGTAAAAATCTGTTCATCGGGAATAAAATGTACAGCCGTTCCCGTCCGCTTGGGTTCTTGCTTATTAGGCTGAATGTCTAGTTTGCCCTGGGGCTTACCTCGTTCATAGCGTTGGACATGAACCTTCTTATCCCGCCACACTGTCACCTCAACCAATTTAGACAGGGCGTTCACCACCGAAACTCCGACACCGTGCAGACCACCAGAAACTTTATAGCCGCCGCCGCCAAACTTCCCCCCAGCATGAAGTACCGTCATTACCGTCTCTAATGCAGACTTTCCTGTTTTAGAATGAATGCCTGTAGGGATACCTCTCCCATCATCAGTAACCGTAATTGAACCATCAGAGTTAATATCGACTTCAATGTGGGTACAAAAGCCCGCCAGCGCTTCATCAATTGAATTGTCTACTACTTCATATACTAGATGATGTAGACCTTTAGGTCCCGTCGAGCCGATATACATCCCTGGGCGCTTGCGTACCGCTTCTAAGCCCTCTAGTACCTGAATCTGATCTGCATCGTAACTGGTCGTCATTTAGTTTCTCCAAAAAAGTGTCTTAGAGGTTTGGATTTGATGCGTTATGAAAAATTACTCAGGAATTCTAACACAAAAGGTTTAATGGCTACCTTAAAGCTTTCTCAATTGATTTTCAATTATAGGTTGAATCCCTCGTTTATAATTGATCGCGAAATCTTTGGGTAACTCTTAGTATTTCATGGCTTTGTGAATTCAACCAGGATTTTATATTTTCATAGGTCTTCATTACCTTGTGCTTATGGATGCTATTTAGATTCAGACCTAAGACAGATGAGTATAAGTACTCAGGGTTAGTAAGATGTTTTTGTTGGATTATCTAATTACCTCAAACAACCTTTATTAAAAATGCACACCTTAGATTTAAAATTTCAAGAAGTAGAAAATTGTAGATGGGGTATTTACTCTGGCGAAAGGCTGCTGGCGACAGTTGGTAGTTATGAAGCATGCCAATCTATCAGCGAATCCTTAAGTCATGATATTTCTGACCATGATAGTCTGAAAGCTGCGATCGCATATCAGAATGCGATTAATAAGTCTTTGATTATTAAATAAATTAAATATCTAGATCGCCAAATAATCTTTCACAAAAAAGACTAATATTGCAGATGCTAATACTAGTCATAGGTTTAAAGATGTAAGTAGAAAGGTAGACGCTGCTAATAATTTTGCTTGCCTCTATTCAGTTAGACCAGCAAAAGTACCCTTCAGTGCGGCGATCGCATCGTCTGCGGCTGCCCAGATGCCAGATTCAGGTTCAGTACCGACTAGCTGTCTGACTCCATAATAATAGATAGCACCTTTTAGTTTTTCCTGATGAGCGCGATTTTTAAAGTTTACCTTGTTGATTGGGTCAATAACTTTTTGCAAAATACCATCACTAGCTTGGGCTGCTTTATGAATTAATAGACCAGTCATAACTAGCTGATGTTTTAATCCTTCTTGCTGCATAAATTTTTCGTAGATATCAAGATGACTGCCCGACATAATTGAATTAACGGTATCAATCATACTAGTTACAGTTGTGCTAGGTGCAGAAGACATTTCTAGCTCAACGATTGCCTCGTTAATGGCAGATAGGCTTTTACGGTCATCTTCAATCATTTCCGTCAATGTTTCAGTAACCTCTTGCTTACCTATAGTAATCTCCAACAGCTTTTCTTGATTGGAAATCATTAAATTCTGTAAAGCTTTCATGTCTGCAAGTTTAGTAGCAATTGCATTTTTCTTAGCTAAATCTAAGTTAGTTGCCATAATGTTTGAGTTTTGGTTATTGATTGTTTATGTCATTTTCATCTTGGCAATAAATAAGATTTAAAACATCTTGCAAATGATTGATTTTAAGCTAACATAGCCGTATTAAGCAGTAAGTATTCTAATCTAAAGAAGTAATTATATTACTATTGAAAAAGCAAAAAAAAGAGATTTCAGCCTAGAATGCTTACTCTCTCTTCTTGAGTTTATTTGATGCTGATAGAAGTAGGACTAACCCGATAAAATTTAGATGGTCGCCATTTTAAATCATCATTTTACATAATGCCTAGCTGACTTAAAATACCTTGTCCAGTGATAATTTCAGCTATTACAGCAGATAGAAAGCCAACCATTGCTAGACGACCGTTCCATAGCTCGGCAAATCGAGTAAACCCCATTTTTGGTTGTGGTTCTGTAGTTTGCATAATTGCTTAATCCTCTTGATTTTATAATGTTATATAGCTTGATAATTGCTATCTTTAACTTAAAAATTATTTCTAATAAGTAACTCCGTCAAAAGTTATAATCCAAGAAAAATAAACAAGAAAACTTGCTAGATATAGCTTGTAGCTTAACCCGAACTCACGTCAGATTAGGACACCTACAGCCTTGCAAACTTCGATCAGGACAGATGCAATTTCAAGGCTTGTGAGTTATAGGTTATAGCTTCAGACCAGATAATGTCCTAACTTGACCTGGTATTGATATATTTAGCGGCATCCGTAAAAGTAGCAAATTTTAAAGAGCGATCGCTAAAGAGGGAGATTTTCCTTGATGATGCGAAAAACCACCTCCTCTTCAGGGTTAAGGTGGTTTGCATCTAGTTGTTGTTCTGCCCTACTAGACATCAAATCCAGAAGCGAACCGTCACAGTAAGCCTGAATAATAGCGGGATGCACATAATAATTACGGCAGGTTGCAGGGCGATTTCCAAGGTGTTTGGCAGTTTGTTTAATTGCCTGAGTAATATTTTGAGCGGCTTGTTTCTCACTCTCAAATTGACCCAACTCTTCAAGTCCAATTGCCGTAAGTAATGTACCTGCCCAAGTCCGAAAGTCCTTAGCCGTAAAGTCTTGAGCAGTTATTTGTTGTAAATAATGGTTAACATCTCCCGAATCAATAAAATGACGTTCTCCCGACTCATCATAATATTTAAAGATCTCGTAACCAGGTATTTCTTGACATTGTTTAATTACGTTGGCTAAACGTCTATCCCGTAATTCTATTTCGTGATCAATACCGCTTTTACCAGTAAACTCAAATTTAATAGTGCTTCCCGTTATCTCGACATGGCGATCGCGGAGGGTGGTCAAGCCATAGGAACAGTTTCTCTTAGCGTAGTGGGCGTTTCCGACTCTAATTAAAGTGGTTTCTAATAGTTGAATCACTGCTGCTAAAACTTTTTCCCGAGATAAGCCCCGCTGCCGCAGATGCTTAGTAGTAGTAGCCCGAATCAGAGGCAAAGCTGCCCCAAAGATTGACATACGGTTAAATTTATGTTGTGAACGGACTTTGCGCCACTGGGGATGATAAAAGTACTGCTTGCGCTGTTTAGCATCTCTTCCCGTAGCCTGTAAATGACCGTGAGGCAAATGACAGTAATACACTTCCGTCAGGGCAGGAGGAACAGTTAAAGCCTTAAGCCGTTTAAGTTCTGCTCGATCCTTAATGCGATCGCCGTTACCGTCAAAATAGCTAAAGCCACGACCAGCTTTCTGCCGTCTAATTTGTAGGCTATCCGCCCTAACATAGTGTAACCCAGCCGATTCCGCTGCGGCTTCTGGCTCAATATCTAAAGCTCTAATGATCTGGCGCTCGATTATCTCCTCTACTGCATACATAATTAAGCCTTGAATATACCGATTAGCTTTTAAGGGGATCACAGCCCCAATTCATCAATGAGTATCGCCAGGGGGTTTCCTTAACGTCCCCTGCTGGTTTTTGGGCGAGATGACGGTGGATATAGCTGACGACTTTCTTCATATGTTTAAAATCTTGCTTTTGATAATCAGCAGTATCTTTTTGCAGAATTTTGATGATTTTTTTGCCCGATTTACGCCCTTTAATCTTGCCCTGAGCATTCCTTTGACCTACAGAATTACTCTGCCTGGTTTTAAGCCAGTCTTTAATTTCTGAGGCATCCATATTCACTGCCTCCTGAAAATCCTGTAACGTCTCCTGCTGTTCAGGCTTAAATTTACTGTTGCTGTTAACCAAAGCAAGGGATTTGGCACGATGAACGCTAAGATTACCCGTATTATCGTTTTTTACTACGTAACGCGGTTTATTTGGCGAAGCCTTAACCTGGCGTTCATTAACCGTAGTAGATTCAGTGAGCTTTTGGGTAATCTCTCCTGTAGTCTCACCAGTGCCTACTTTCCACTTGACCTTGATACCCTGTTTTAATTTTGTTGCCATGCTTGAAATTTGTGTACGCTTATTGGTAGCTATCTGACAGTATTTTTCCCGATTATTAACTGCCGCTTTCCTGAAGATTATTAGACTGATTGATTATTTTTTTATCATCTATGACGCTTTAGTACTAATACCTCTTCTCTGAGACAGATTTTTACCAACAAGTACTGTCACTTCATTTATTATTTATCATTCACGTATAGTGTGAGTTGGGTTCTTCTAAAAGCTAAAAGCTATCCCAACAGATCAATATTCTGCTCCCAAATAGGCGTTAACTAGCTAACTTTCTGCACAATTACGGTGGCACCACAAATTTGAAAATGATCCACCGTACCGTATTTTTGTTTGAGCTGTCTGAGAGTTTGGAGATCGGGATGCTGTTCACCGCAATGTTTTACCTCCAATATTGCCCAGTCAAGAGCTTGAAAAGAGCGCCAGACATCTCTCCAGAACCAGCGATTCAGATCAGGCTCATCATAGATATAGTCTCGCATCCACCGAGCGAGGCTAGCAGGATAACGCAGGCGATCGCCAAGAAAATCCAGCATTTCCTGGGGGGAAAATAGCAGGTGCCCCCAAAAAGGAATGGCGGTGCCGTCCAAACTATAGACAGGGGGCGTAACTCCCAGGCGTTGGGCATTTTGTTTAACCATATCATGATGAATATGATGCCCAGTTGCCCCAGACCAAAGGGGATACCAGCTAAAAAAGCCATAGCCCCCAGGACGCATCACCCGCCAACATTCCTGGAGATATTGACTGGGGTTAGGAACGTGCTCTAAAACATTAAAAGAAATGACTAAATCAAAAGTAGCGGGAGCAAAAGTGAGCCGCTGTCCATCCATCAAGTAAAACTCATTATTAGCACAGCGGTGTTTGACGGTCTGCTGGGGAAATCCAGGATAAATATTGGTGCCGACAACTCTACCTGTGGTGGACTCTGCCAGAAGGGCTAACTGTCTGCCTGTGGGGTCGCAACCATTATCCAGAATATCGATATTGCATACCTGGCGATCGCCTTTGATTCTCTGACGGATAAAATTCACCACCTGATTTATATTGTGAAAGGCTCTGGCAACAACAGCCTGACGATATGCTCCCTGTGCGGCAAAAAACTGCTGTTGCTGCTGATAAATATCCCCAATTGCAAAGTAAGCATCGGGAGCATATGCAGAATCTAGGGTAATTAGCTGCTGATAAATAGCGATCGCCTGGGAATATTGCCGTTGTTTAACCAGTAAATCTGCCAGATTACGATAGACCCAGCCTGGTGGGGAAGCATCTAGCTGGATAGCATGTTGATATGCCTCAATAGCGGGAACTATCTGCCGTTGGTTTTGCAGAGTTTTGCCTAGGGTTTGATAGACCCAGGGGGGTTGTGCTGGATTGATGGCGATCGCCTGCTGGAAGGCTTGAATCCCTTTTTGGGGCTGCTGCTGCTGAATAAATAGATTGCCTAATTCGCAATATACATCAGTTCTTTGGGGGCATAGCTGACTAATTTTCTGATAGCAAGCAATTGCACTAGAAAGATCTAATTCCTGACGACATTGGGCGGCAAGATCCCAGAGTCGCTGAACTTCTTGCTCTAATTTCAACATGAGGTTGTAGAACCCTGCTGCTTAGACAAAGCCTGGGTTAGATGAGATTGATAGAGCTGTTTGACAGGATTGAGTCTGACCGCAGACTGGTAGTGGGCGATCGCTTGGGGTAGCTGCTGCTGCCGTTCTAAAACCAATCCCAGTTCAAAATGTGCCTGGGGAAAATCAGAGTTAATTCCTAAGCCAATTTTATAGAAAATAATTGCCGTTGCTTCTTTTTTGTCTCTGGCGTAGGTTTCCGCTAACAGAAAACAGAGTTCAGCATCGTAAGGTCGCAACTCCATCAGTTTATAGTAGGGCTGGAGATAATCAGGTTCAACTTCAATTGCTCGATAGTAGCAGGCTTCAGCTTCCTGGTGGAGTAGTTGACTAGAATTGTCCCTCCCCTCTATCTGCCTGACCAGATTATCTCCCAAACGTTCATAGCCATAGGCGCAACTTTCCTGGGCGAGAAAATCACGATATGCCACACTAGACTCCTGCCAACGCTGCTGTTTTGCCAGGGCATCCCCTAAATGATAATAAGACCAGGGAAAATCGGGGTTTAGTTTAATTGACCTTTGCAACGCCTCAATCGCTTCCGACCATTTCTCTAAACTAAGCAATGCCATCCCCAGATGATGGTACGCCCAAGGCTCATCTCCCTGGAGCTTAATTAATTGAGACCAGGCGCTCACTGCCATCTCCCACTCACCAGCTTTGGCTGCCGCTTCCCCCAGTTTACGCAGGCTATCACCACAGTTGGGCTCCTGCACTAGGATCTGTTGATAGCATTTAATCGCCTCAGACCATCTTGACTCTGCCGTGAGGGCGAGTGCCAGTTGACGATAGCTATCCGTGGCAGCGGAATCAAGCTGTAGGTGACGGGTGAAGACCTTAATGGCAACATCATACTGCTTGAGGTTGAGCAATGCCGTCCCTAGGTATTGGTAAAGAATTACCTGCTGGGGGTTGAGGTTTAAGCCCTGACGGCAGGTTTGCACTACTTTTATCCACTGTTGCGTTTTAATCTGTAAAGCAGCTAGGTTAGAAAATACTTCGGGATGCTGGGGTGCCAGCTGCCCCACTTTTTGATAGCAGCTAATCGCCCCAGGGTAGTCTTGTTGCCGAACTAAACATTGCCCCAAATGCCAGTAGCCTTGCCATCGGCTGCCATCTGCGGCGATCGCCTGTTGGTAATAAACCATCGCCTCATTGGGATGGGCTGATTCTAACAGATGTGCCAGACGAAAATTCAGCTCGCTATGGGAGGGAAAATGCTTCAGACTTTGCAGATAAAGCTTGATAGCTTCCTGATTTAGGTTTTGCCCCAGCAATAACTCTCCTAGCTTAAGGTAAATATTGATTTCCTGGGGCTGTAGCTTAAGTGCCTGCTGATAACAGGCGATCGCCTTTGGGGTTTCCCCCATAGTCTGCATCACCTCAGCTAAATTAAGATGTTCCTCCGTATTAGCCTGCTGGGGGGCTAGCTGGAGAGCCTGAAACCAATTTTGCACCATTAACTGAGTTTGATTCAGCTTTTTATAGACCCTTGCTAAATTGCGATATCCCTCGACACAACTACGATCAATGGCAACTGCCTGTTGATAATATTTCAGCGCCTGCTGCCACTGCTGTTGCCTGACGGATAAACTACCCAAATTAAGATATACTGCGGCAAAATCGGGCTTAATTGCCAGAGCTTTCCCATAACAGCCCAGGGCATCCGTCAGATTCCCTATATTTAGCAGATTGTCTCCCCATGTCTTATAGGCTGGTGCTAGCTGAGAATTAAAATTCAAAGCCAGCTGACAGGCATTAATTGCCTGCTGCCATTCTCCCTGGAGTTCATAAGCGTGGGCTTGCTGGAGATAAATTTCGGCAATAGTTTGCTGGTTAGAGGCTGGGACTAGAGAATGCCCTGGTCGATTGGGGGGATTAACTGTCTGGGAATAGTTAGTACTGGCTTTAGCTAGCTTATGCTGTTTGAGTGCTGCTGACAGCTGTTGCTGTGCCCTCTCATGACTGGGATTTAGCTGGAGTGCCCGACGATAACAGGCGATCGCCTTGAGTGGTTGATTCTGCGCCAGAAATTGATTGCCTTGCTGTAGCTGCCAGTCGGGATTAGCGGTATTTTGAAGCAGTTGTTTGGCGCGATATTTCTCCTGCCAAGCGGACTTGATGTGTTCTAAGTTCGGGGAATTATTTGCCATGATCTTAAATCAATGAACAATGAACAATGAACATTGCTTAGTAGCTTTAATCGATAGTAATTTGCTCTCGATTATGAGGCTGTAATAAACTTTTAGTATCTGATCCTAGGGGAATAATACCACCAGGATTGAGGGGAAATAGATTACCGTAATAATCTTGCTTAACACTTTTGAGATCACAGGTAGCTGCTACCCCAGGAAGCTGATATAAATCTCGCAAATAACCGCTTAAATTACTGTAATCAGCAATACGGCGCACATTACACTTAAATAGTCCGTAATAGACAATATCGAAACGAAACAGGGTGGTGAACAAGCGTACGTCAGCCAGGGTGGGGCGATCGCCACAAAGATAACGACTGTAATTCAATACTTGCTCAATTTCGTCTAGGGTATCAAACAGCTCTTGACACGCCAGATTATATGCCTGCTGGGTTTGGGCAAAACCACAGCGATAAACTCCATTATTGACCCGATGATAAATGGTTTCATTCCACTGATCGATTTGCGGCTTGAGCCCTGCTGGATAAAGTTCGCAGTCAGGATGCTGGGCATACTGGTTAAACTGCTCATTCAGTATTTCAATAATTTCCGCACTCTCGTTATTAACAATGGTGTTGTTTTGCTCGTCCCATAAAATTGGCACCGTACATCGTCCCTGATAGCCTGGTTGAGCTAATTGATAGAGTTCTGGTACTGTTTGGCAATTAAATTCCGCCTCAGACAAGACCCAAATTCCGCTATCTCCATCAGGGTAGACAGTGGAGACAGCGATCGCATCTTCTAAACCCTTGAGGGCTCTGGTTACCAAAGTACGGTGCGCCCAAGGACAGCCTAAGCCAACAAAGAGGCGATAACGCCCTGCTTCAGGTTGGTACTGGTGATCAGTCGGAGCAATCCGCTTCCTAAACTGACTTTCAGGGCGGATATATTCCCCTGTCTGATTACGGGGGGCTAACTGCGACATCATAATCTGCCACATAGTAGTCCAGATCAGCTTACCTGTTTTGACAATTAACTTCCCTGGTAAAGACTTATTTGCCATTGATGATTATTAGTTCGTAGTTAATGTAGTTAGGTCAAATTTAGACAAATTGTAGATTTGACTGATCGTTATCAATTGAAGGCGGAGCTACGCTAACAGCGCAAATTAATTGCTGTCTACTCAACTGATCGCTGGGTGGCAAATCAAGACCTCTATGCTTGATCATTTATCCCACCTTACTATGGGACGCGCTCAAAACATGAATCTTATGTTTGCTTTAGAGAATAATAATAGATACAATGCTTATTAAATTTATACTTTTGGGAATTATATTAATTACAATCATATATTGCATTGTAAAAAAATACACTATCTTAAAAGTCAAATGAGGAAAATAGGATTAAAAAGATGTCTAGTATGCCTATTTTAGAAAATGAAAAGAAAGGAATTCAAGAGATAGCTAAAAGCATTGAAGAGCAAAGCAAACTTCTAAAAAATATAAATATTGAATTACAGCAACAGAAGTCAAAGCTAGAACAAGATTATCAACTTAGTGATTTAGAAATAAAAAACAAAGAAAAAATTAATGATTTAAAGTGCTCAGAGTTAAAGTTACAAGGACTCCTGGAGTCTTATAGAGTTACAAATACATACAAGAAAAATATTGCGCTAATCTATTCAATAATTAAAGAACTTGCAATCATGATTAATATCATGAAAGACTTCAGAGAAAGAGGAGAAATAACATTAATAACAGATAGATCATTTGAAATTGCTCAAAAAAGTAGTGAACTGGCAGTAAAAATAACCAAAAATCTTAATTTATTAATAAAATCAATAGAAGCTATTTCTAGAAGTGTTGAGGTATTGCAGGCAAGCGAAAACCTTTCCAGAAAAGAGTATTCTAAATTAAGCAAAAGTTTAGATGATATTTGTTATTTGATAGACCTCTATATATGTGGTATTCCAGATTATATTCAAAGCCGTATATTATCTTTGATTTTAGATATTTTTGAGTATTTTTCTAAAGAAAAATCAGCTCTAGAAAGAGAAGAAAATATTATGGATAAAGAGGTTAAGAATATAAATATAAGAGTTACATATAAAAAAAATATTAATATAAGAACTTCTGCATATTTTATTTATAAAAACATAGTTGATTTTCAAGATTTAAAATCTTTGGAATGGGAAGAAGATGAAAGCGAAGATGAATCACATTTAATTAATAAGTTTATGCTGGAGAATTGAAGTGAACAATCATAAACTTAAGGAAGGTCAGATTCGTTCAGTCTTTTGTCCATTTTCAAATCAAAGAAAACAAGCAAATTCTTTAGACGTAGCAGGAAAAGAAAGACCAGCAATTATAATAAAAATCTTAGAGCATGATATATGGGTTCTGGAAATAACTAAATCCTGTAGAGGGACAAAATATGAAGTTAAAGTAGACCAATGCGACTTAAAAATCGGAAATTTGCCATATCTTTCTTACGTAAGATTAGATAAAATTCATACCATATCAAAAGAGGCTGTCGGAAGAGAATATGGAGTAGTAAGGTTTAAAAAAATTACAGAAATTAAAGATAGATTTTTTGCTCTTCTAGAACAAAAAACCGAAGATAGTACTTCAAAGTCTAAAACTTTTCAAAGACCTTCCAAACCTCAAAGCTGATTCTTGAAGTAAATATAAGACGCAAAAGTGAAAAGTTAGATTTTTAGATGCCAGCGAAATGAATCGAACTTACTGTATGAGCTGACAATTTTATGATACTCTGCTAATGCCTTTAAAATAAGAACCATCAGTTTACTGGTGGGAGTCTTTAAGATAAATAAGATAAATAATTATGGCTAAGATGAAAAAGGGCTCTTTAGTAAGAGTAATCAAAGAAAAATTTGAAGGTAGTCTCGAAGCTCAATCAAGCGATGTTCGTTTCCCTCCTTATTTGTATGAAAGCAAAGGGGAAATCGTGGAATTGAATGATGAATATGCCCTAGTGCAGTTTTATGTCCCCACTCCTAATGTCTGGTTGCGTCTCGATCAGCTAGAAGAAGCAAAGTAGTTACTAATTACTGAGGGGGTGAAACTTGCGATCGCCTGATGACACTTATGTTTTGTTACAGATAATCAGCTGTAAAGCTTTACTCAACAAGTATTATTAGCTCTAAAGGTTGTAGTTCCTGGCTGCTAGAGATTTTGCCACAGCTTCAGGTGTCAACTGAGAGCAAAATACGGCTGTAAAAGCTTTCCTTCGTGCAGTCCCTCTGGTAGATTAATCCTAGCCCCAATATTTAAATTTATCTTTAGACTTGGGAATTTTTATTAATCTATATAACAAGCAATTAGGAGGAAAGTCGTAGTGGCGAAGAAGACTGTCGCAAGCTTAACCGAAGCAGATGTCTCTGGAAAAAAAATATTAGTAAGAGCTGATTTTAACGTCCCTTTAAATGACAACGGTAGTATTAGCGATGATACTCGCATTAAGGCTGCGCTACCCACGATTAAAGATTTAATTAGCAAGGGTGGTAAAGTAATCCTCTGTAGCCACATGGGACGACCCAAAGGCGAAGTTAAAGAAGAATTACGCCTGACTCCCGTTGCTAAAAGACTTGGGGAACTTTTAGGGCAAGAGGTTACTAAGTGTGATGATTGTGTTGGTGATGCAGTCAGCGCTACTGCTAATGCCATGAGCAATGGTCAGGTTATTTTATTGGAAAACCTCCGTTTCCATAGTGAAGAAACTAAGAACGACCCTGAATTTGCCAAGCAGCTAGCGGCTAATGCTGATCTATACGTCAATGAAGCTTTTGGGACAGCGCACCGTGCTCATGCTTCGACTGAGGGCGTAACTAAATACTTGAGTCCTAGCGTTGCTGGTTATTTGATCGAGAAGGAATTGGACTATCTCCAGGATGCGGTTGATAACCCCAAGCGTCCTCTAGCAGCAATTATTGGTGGTTCTAAAGTTTCTAGTAAAATTGGCGTAATCGAAACCTTATTAGATAAGTGCGATAAGCTGCTGATCGGTGGCGGAATGATTTTTACCTTTTATAAAGCACGTGGTTTAAGCGTTGGTAAGTCTTTGGTAGAGGACGACAAACTAGAATTGGCTAAATCCTTAGAAGAAAAAGCTAAAGCACAGGGGGTAGAACTATTGTTGCCAACTGACGTCGTAGTAGCTGATAACTTCGCCCCTGACGCTAACTCGCAAACTGTAGGTATTGATAGCATTCCTGATGGCTGGATGGGATTAGATATTGGTCCTGATGCCATTAAAGTCTTCCAGGATGCCCTCGCTGACTGTAAAGCCGTAATCTGGAATGGTCCTATGGGAGTATTTGAATTTGATAAATTTGCCGTTGGTACTGAGGCGATCGCCAATACCTTAGCAGGTAAATCTGATGCTGTCACTATTATCGGTGGTGGTGATTCCGTAGCGGCGGTAGAAAAGGTAGGAGTCGCAGAAAAGATGAGCCACATTTCTACTGGTGGTGGCGCAAGCTTAGAGTTACTGGAAGGCAAAGTGCTCCCTGGCATCGTGGCGCTGGATGATGCTTAATTTTATGTCAGTTCGGGATCAGAGAGTTAATCTGTGAAGATGGCTCTAAGCCATAAGCCACATTGTCCCGCTTGACGGGATAAGCTTTAAGCTTCTTACGTATATTATTGTCTGTGGATTGTCCTTCGCTAATTAATCTACAGGCATTTTTATTACTCAATTTATAACTTAAGCCTTTCTAACTTAGCTGCACAATCCAGTAAAGAGCGATCGCAACCTGAACGAGCTATGAGAGAAACTCCCCAGGGGGCTTCCTCTGAGGTTAATAGGGGTAGGCTAATTTGCGGGGCACGGGTTAGGCTGGCAGGGGCGGTTAACCCCAATAGACTGGTGCGATATCTTGTTAGTTCTGCGGGGGGAGTATTAAGTAACGGCGCTGCCCCTGGAGTGGTTGGTAATAATAAGAAATGATTAGTGGTGGGTAAAACTTTGCCGTGCCAAAAACTGATAAATTCTCGTCCCAGCAATTCCGCATCTTGCTCATCTTCTTTCCTGAGAATTTTACACCACATAAAGCGATCGCAAATTTCCTGGGCTATATCTGGCTGTTGTAGATCAATCCAGTTTCCATGTATGCGCCAGATTTCTCGACCCTGAAGTACTCGAAATGCTTTACTTGCAAGGGCTAATTGTTCCCTGGTGATTTCTATTTCTTGAAGTGAGGCAAAATTAGCAGAGAGAGTTTCTAACCATGGCTGGCAAGCTTTCGTCCAGTCTGGCACTCCCTCCAGATGAGCAATTACAACCTGAGATAGATTGTGTTCAATGCTTGAAGGGAGGAGAATTTGGGCTACCCGATTGAGAGTAGCTAGATCCCTAGTTAACCAACCAACAGTGTCAAATCTAGGCGATAAGGGCACCAGATGCTCGCAATCAACAGCCCCATGACTGGGGCGAAAACCATAAATACCGTTGTAGCTAGCAGGGACGCGAATTGAACCGCCAGTATCAGTACCTAAGCCAATATCAATACTACGATTTGCCACTGCTACTGCCGAACCGCTGCTAGAACCCCCTGGGAGTCTTTGGGGTGCTTGGGGGTTAACTGGTGTACCGTAATGTTTATTAATTCCTTCCAAGCTGTAGGCTAGTTCATCGGTCAGGGTTTTGCCAATTAAATTAGCTCCTGCATCTATTAAGGCTTTGACGCTTGGTGCCGTTACTTTGGGTATGGGATGACTACTTACCCAATCAGGATTACCCGCCGTCGTTGGTATACCTGCAATATGAAACAGATCTTTAACTCCCAAGCGTAAATCACTCAAACTATCAGGGTTATTAGTTGCTGAGGGGAAAATATAGGTAAACTCGGGATTTCTAGAGTTCATACTTATTGAACTATTTGACAGCGAATAACTTAATATTTGACTTGTGTTGGTTTTTATTTAAAAGCGATCGCAAAGCTCACTATTTAAAATAGCATTATTTAGCAAGCAACAAACTTCAACATTTATGCTGTGTAAATTCTTGGTTCGGTAAGACACCTCAAGAAAGGTTTGAGAAAAAAGTTCGGCAAGCCGCTTCTAATGTCAAGATTGAAAACGGTAAGATGTTATTAAGTAGGTATTCTCATTTGTATCCTTAACGATGACTCCTGACCCTAAACTTGTCAAATCAATTGAAACCCTTGATTATCGTGTTACCGTTGGCGATGTCGCAGCAGATGCTGGACTAGAGTTAAATTATGCACAGCAAGGATTGTTAGCTTTAGCTGGAGAGGCGGGAGGACATCTTCAAGTTGCAGAGTCAGGAGATGTGGTTTATCTCTTTCCCCAGAATTTTCGCTCTATTTTACGTAATAAGTATTGGCAGTTACGTTGGCAACAAACTTGGTCAAAAATCTGGCGAATCTTATTTTATTTAATTCGCGTCTCCTTTGGCATTATTCTAATTGCCTCCATCGTGCTAATGACCATCGCCATTGTGGCAATCATAATTGCCATGAATTCGTCTAACAACGATCGCGAAGGTGGGGGAAACCGTCGCTATGGAGGAGGTTATCGAGGAGGCTTTTTTATGCCTCGTTTCTGGAT
Source organism: Cyanobacteria bacterium J06621_8 (assembly GCA_038524995.1). Classification (GTDB taxonomy): domain Bacteria; phylum Cyanobacteriota; class Cyanobacteriia; order Cyanobacteriales; family Xenococcaceae; genus Waterburya. The sequence goes on along the minus strand of JBCBIE010000019.1, from coordinate 36,533 downwards.
CGGAGATATCTTTTGGTGGTTTAATCCTGGCTACAATCAACGCCGTCGGCAACGCCGTCAGCAAACGAACTATGAAATGAATTTCCTGGAGGCAGTATTCTCCTTCTTATTCGGTGATGGTGATCCCAATGCGGAACTTGAAGAATCTCGCTGGCAGACCATTGGTTCAGTAATCCGAAGTAATCGAGGGGCTGTGGTAGGAGAACAAATTGCGCCTTACGTGGACGAGGTGGATCAGAATGAGGACTATATGATTCCTGTTCTCAGTCGCTTTAATGGCTATCCTGAAGTTTCCCCCGAAGGAGAGCTAGTTTACTATTTCCCTGAAATTCAGGTAATGGCAAGCAGCAGATCTTCCTTGGGTAATGATATCAGATTACCTCCAAGAAAATCTCTGGCGCTTTAGCCAGGCTAGTAGTAATCAATTAACTATGGCGGCTGGCTTAGGGGCACTGAATATAGTTTTAGCGCTAGTTTTGGGTAATCTGTTGCAGGATGGCACCATCGCTGCTCAACTAGGAGGGATTGTTGCCTTTGTAGATTCAATTTTTGTCCTGCTGCTAGGCTATGGCGCTTCCTATTTAATCATTCCACTAGTCCGCTACTTCTGGATTCAGGGGCGTAATCCTAAGATAAATCAACGCAATCAGGCTCGTAGCGAAAGAGCGATCGCCCTACGGCAACCTGATGCCACTTTGCGGCAGAAGCTCACCTTTGCTACTCAGTTTGCCCAACAGAAAGTAATTGGGGAAAAAGATTTAGCTTATACTACGGAAGACGATCTCCTAGAACAAGACCTTAAAAATAGCGATCGCATTGATCGTGAGTGGCAAGAAAGACTAGAATCAGGGTCTTAATCATTTAACATTGAGCATTTAACATTGACCAGCGAAACCGCGAGTTTAAACAGTAATCATTTAAATTTTTCCCATAATTAATTAGCCATCAGTAAGTATTTTTGATTTATGAGTAAGATTAGGCAGGTATCAGGTAGAGCGCTCACCGTTGAGGGTAATGATATTGATACGGATCGGATTATTCCTGCTCGTTTTCTGCGTTGCGTAACCTTTGATGGCTTGGGGGAAAATGCTTTTGCCGATGATCGCGCGGAAGCTAAGGGGCAACATCCTTTTGATCTGCCACAATATCAGGGAGCAAATGTTTTGGTAGTAAATAATAATTTTGGCTGCGGTTCATCCCGTGAACATGCTCCCCAAGCTCTTTCTAAGTGGGGTATTAAGGCAATTGTCGGGCAGAGTTTTGCAGAGATCTTTTTTGGTAACTGCGTGGCAATTGGGGTCCCCTGCGTCCTTGCTACCGCTGAACAGGCAAAGCAGCTACAGCAAGTAATCAAGGAAAATCCTGCTGCTAACTTTACTGTCGATTTGGAAACTATGTCAGTTACGACCGATAATCGTGCTGTTACTGTGGAGATGAATGAGGGTTCCCGACAGATGTTTCTTAAGGGTACTTGGGATAATTGTGGTCAGCTAATTGCTAATGCAGAGAATATTAAGGCGACTGCGGGAAGATTGCCCTACGTAGGCTGGCAGAATATTTAGTAGTTAGTAGTTCGTCATTTAAATAGGGTTTACTGAAAAAGTATTGATTAGAATGGTAATAATAGCCATCAATGCGGATAACATAAAAAGAATCATCGAGTAGTTGAAAAATTTCTTTTTTTGTTCTGCTAATGTAATAAAGCTCTCTATTTTTTCAGTTTGAGTTTCAATAATTGCTAATTTTAGACCAATAATACTAGTGCGATCGCATTCATTAACTAAAAGTTTTGGAGGAATAAGAAAATATTCAGTATTACTGTATAGTCCAACAAAACACAAGGCAATACTACAGACAGAAAATACGTAAGCTATAATTTTTAAGAATAAGTAAAAATCATAGGATGAAAAGTCAATATAATTAATATGATTACCTGCTTTTGGTAAGCCACTGAGAAAAAAGCGAATATAAGTTAAGTTAAAGGTAGCTAGTAATAAAAACTTATTATTAATATTGTTGCTAGTATCCTGTATCTCCTTAATAGACTTTTCTATATAGTCATAAGTCAGAGAGACGTTTGCCTCATAATCATCAATTGGTGATGGTTCAAGATTTTCAGTCATGATTGAAACTTTTAAATCTTCTGCGAGTAGTTGTTATAATATTTTGTACAGTCAATCTCTCTAGCTATGTCAAGTAGTCAAGATAACCCTGAAAAGAAGAAAAAGGATTCAACCTTAAATTCTGAGGATGATCAAGCATTATCTTCAGAATTAAATAAAAAGAACATAAAAACACCTAAATTTAAAAAAGAAGATATGTATCGGATAAAATACGACTTCTAAATTTTGTATACCAAGGAAAGCTGATTGAAGTCAGTATTTTCTGTAAAGCACTAATCCCACAGTGATTTTGTTTCCAAACTTTTATCAAAGTTATAATTAGAAGCTTTGGAGCTAGATGGTGTATCTTCAATAATCAAATCTATATATTTTTTTAATCTTTCTTTTTCACCATAAGGTAATGGAACTGGTACATAAATATAAGCTTTTTCTTGATTGACTAAAGTTATTTCATATTTTTCTAAGCCTTCTTTAGAATGAATATTATTATTTAGGGAGGGTGAGTTATTATTAATACTCCTTGATTGCTGTTCACAGTTTTGTTGATATTTATTAGCTTGAGATTCATTTATTACTAAATCCTCATTTTGTAAATCAGAAATATCATTTACATCTGTGAGGCTAGTTTTTTGTTCACAATCATTTTCGATAGTAATGTATCTGTTAGAATTAATTATGCCTGTATACTCTGCTGATTCTAAAAAAATCCTGGCTGCGATTGCAGCAGCATCTTGAAGAATTCCATACTTTGGATTTAAGTGTAGTTCACGAGATAATTTATCTACCTCGGGAAGTTGCCTATCTTTATATTCTTCTATAATTTGCTGATAAAGATTAGGTTTTAGAACAGATTGTTTCCTCGCTTGTTTTATACTAGCTGAATCTTCAGAATGAAGAGCCTCGATCCACATTTCCTCTACTGAAATAGAACGAGTTCCATCATAATTAACTAGACCAAAATTTTTTGCAGCAGCTTTTATAGATTTATAAGATCCGTTTTTAGCATTTGAATATCCTATTGCTTTAGCAATAATATCTTGATCGCAATTACGCGCACCTTGTTTAAAAGTTTCCCTTGCTAATTCTTCAGCTTTCTGAAAATTACATCTGGAGTAAGCTGAACTTCTTCCTTTTGTTTTTGGAGCCCTAACAGTTGTATTAGTCATAGCAATATTTCTCTCAATTATCTTAAGAGTTAATTAGATAAATTCAAAATTGGCTTTTAGTTAGAGTTGAATTTAAATATCTGTCCTGCTGATATTTTTCGTCTAAAATTCTAGTCATAGAAAACAGGAACATCAAGATTATTGAAGTAAATAAGTTTGTTTCTGAGCGGAAATAAACGTCTGCTGACTTGACTCAAATCAATTTTTTATTCAAAAGCTTTGCATGACAATACTTTTGGCTAGCTGCTAAATATTCTTGTGCCTTGATTGACGAGCAACAGAATCAGCTTTCAGTTAGATTTAAATCTGAATATCTGTTTTACTGATGTTTTTCGTCTAAACTTCTACTCTTGTAAAATAAGAACGCTAAAATTATTAAGGTGAATAAGTTTGTTTCTGAGCGGAAATAGATGTTTGCTGATTTGGTTTAAATCAATTATTTATCCAAAAGCTTTGCATGACAATGTTTTTGAGTAGCTGCCAAATATTCTTGCACCTAGATTAGGAAACAACAAAATTCGCTTGCTATTAGTTATCGTGCCCAAGATTTAAACAGTAACTCCTTCCAATTCATCCTCGGTAGATTCATATAACTTTCTCAACTTCTCCAACTTCTCCTCATCAGCATTCCAAAAAAACCGTCCGTGTGCTTCGAGAGATCGCGCTAAGATATTACGGAAGGCTTCAGGATTTGATACCAAGTTAAATAATCCTGTCCTAAATTGTAAGGAAATTCTGGGATGAAAGGTGCGGATTAAGATTAATCAGAAAGGCGATCGCAATAATTATTAACTGTAGTCAATTTTAGTGAAGCAATAGCAGTTATAAAATTATTACACTATTAACAATTTACATATTTAATTGGATTTTGACTTCCTTTGCTAAAATAATCTTTAAGTGATTCACCAATATATTTACTGCGTATCTCTCTATTAGCAATTCTTCCTTCAAATTCCCAGCGATTTGAATCAGCAAAACTAGAGGAGTCTCTATGAAGATACTTTAGAGTTCCCGCTTTATGCCATTGATTGACTTGATATACTTCTTTGATAATTCCTTTAAACAAGGCAAAAGCATATTTAACATCAGAAGCTCTTTGTGGATTTATTTTCCAAATTCCTCTGGTTACTTCATATAGTTTTTCCTTTGAGATATTATCATAATATCCTTGATTGATTCTAATTAAAATTACTTGCTCTTCTATAATCATTTTTTTGTACTTTGACTAATAATTAATTATTATAATAATATTATGTAATCATATCGTGCTATGATTTTGATCACCTTCAATAGTTGTATTTAGCTACTTTATTTGTTGCTCAATAATGCAAATTACAGAAGTTATTCAAAAAACACCTGGAGTCTCTGGCGGTAAGGCTTGTGTTCGAAATACCAGAATACCTGTTTGGACTTTAGTATCTCTTCGTCAACAGGGGGCAACAGAGCAAGAATTATTGGATAATTATCCAAGTTTAACTTTAGAAGATCTAACTGCTGTTTGGGGATATTACTATAACCATCAATTAGAAATTGACCGCACTATTGTTGAGATGGAAGACTAATGTTTCATGGCAAGATTCAGATTTTACTCTAATGAGAATTTTGCCTATGAAATGGTTAAAATACTCAGAATATTAGGATATACAGTAACTACTAGCTATGAAGCAGGACAGGCTAATCAAGGTATTCCCGATGATGAAGTCTTAGATTATGCTGTGCAAAACAACCTTGCCCTGATTACCTTCAATCGAGATGATTTTATTGAATTACACAATAATGGTATTCAGCATTTAGGGATTATTGTTTGTAAAACAGATCGAGATTATCAAGGTCAAATTGATTGTCTAAATAATTATTTGCAAACTCAGAATAGTTTAGTTAATCGTTTGATTAGAATCAAAAAACAACAGAAAAAAGGTTTAAATAAACCTATCTTTGTCGTGCAAGAATATTTTCGTCCTTATTTCATGGAGCAATGAAATATAAAAGGTACGAAGCAGTAGAAGAAAAAAGCGGGGGCTATTGAACTGCTTGTTCTCGCTGATATGACCAAAGTGCGATCGCACTAAAAACAATTGTTGCCCAAATTAACCAGCTTAAATGGAGTAAGATATGCTGATCGTAGACTAAGCCTGCTGCCCACAGAATCGCCTCTTTATAGTGATAGAAGGGAGATAGGGCAATAGCATCTTGGAGATAATTAGGGAGAGGTAGGGCAAAGGAACCACTGGCGAAGGGAATAATGATTAAAGATAAGCTCAAAATTAAACTGGTACTTTTAGGATTGAGTAAATAACCCAGAGTTAAACCCAGGATGGCAAAGGGAATTATGCCCAGCATTAAAATTATAAATAGCTTGAGCCATAAGCCAAAGCTGCCGCCGATAGCTAGCTGCCAGTGTCCTAGGATAAAGGCTAAAAGAACACTAGCGCTACAAATTAACAGGGAAGTAGTAATCTTAGCTGCAAGATGAGTATAGGAAGAAAGGGCAGTCACCCGCAAGAGCTTGAGCCATTTTTCCGCTCGTTCTACAGCAACTCGTTTACTTAAGATCTCAATTACTATGGTAAATAGGGTAAGTCCACAGATGTTAACCAGCGGTTCTATTGCTGCATTTCCCTCAATACCTAAATTTTTCAGCAGGGGTAGAAAAGCTACTAAAAAAATAATCATTAGAGAACTAGGAGTGCGGATTAGCTGCTGAATTTCAAACCTTAGCTGTCCGATAAATGCCGATAATAAACTAGAGTTGTTTTTGGCTGCGGGTTCATCTGCAAGGGAATTACTAGAATTACTTTGAAGACTTTTTTGGTCAATTTGACCAGATTTTGGGGCTTCAGCATATTTATGCAGGGTGATTTCGCGAGTGGCTAAACTTTCTAGCTCTTGCCAATCAGATTTATTGTTAGTCACCATGAGAATGGTGATTCCTGTCTGACGACAGAGTTTAATCTGCTGCCAAAACTCCTCATAACCCTTGTCGTCGAGGTTGCGGGTGGGTTCATCAAGAATCAATAGTTCGGGATTACCCACTAACGCTAAAGCAAAATAAAGTCTTTGTTTTTGTCCTCCAGATAAGCCGCTAGCGTTGAGATGTTCTTTGCCCTTCAGGTTAACCTTACTCAGAATTTCTGCTGTGGAGAGGGAATTAGGATAGTAACTGCGCCATAGTTCTACTAGTTCCCTCACTTTGGCGTTGGGAGGAACTTGGGTATCCTGTAAAACAACACCTACCTTAAGCTTAGACTGACTGACTTCAGGCGATCGCCCCATAAGCTTAACTTGACCACTACTAGGCTTCAGCAATCCTAAAGCTAGGTTAAGAACTGTGCTTTTCCCTGCGCCATTTTCTCCCCGCAGAAGGACAAATTCTCCCTGCTGAATACTAAAGCTAATATTTTTGAGGATAATTGTTGGCGGCTGGAATATCTGATCAAAAACCTTATCAACACCCTCGAAGCTAATTAAATTCATGCCACTAACTACTAACTACTAACCACTAACTACGTTGCTCACAATTCACTTAACGAATCATTTGAATTGCAAACCAAATACCTGTGGATATCGCTACCGCAGGAAGTATGGACATACCAGTGGCTGTCAAAACTAAGAGACTGGCTGCACCCCCTGCATAAGCCACAAAATCAGTGCCCATAGCAGAACTTGAAACAGAATCGCTGTAGCTGTTGCAGTTGATTGCTAAACAAACGTCGGTACCTTTGGCAAAGATAAAGAATACCGATAGTGCTAGAACTCCAGCGGCGCAGAAGATCGCTATTTTTTTTAGCGTAAAAGAATCGTCGGGGCTAGTAATTAATACTGGCTGACTTTCTACGATGATTTCTGGGGTTTCTTCATGAGCGATCGCATCTTGAGCTTGATTGTCGGTAATGATTTCGGAAGATTGTTGATTATCCATAATTAGAAAAAATTAGCAAAAAAGTCTTGGCGTTGGTGAATGCGTAATGCTTTAAGAAGAAAATTGAAGAGTACCAAATCTCAAATGGTGCAACAGTAAGCGAAGGGAATATTTAAGTAGTAGAAGAGATTTGGAATAACAGAGAGTTTTGCGATGTAATCGAGCTAAGTAGTGTCTTAAACGAGTATTTTCTCCTTCAACTCGTGTCATGTATGTCTTACTAACAAGATGATCTTCAGACTGAATGTACATAGGATATACCTTCCATCCATCTGTAACATACCAAAAGCTTTGCCAGCATTTGATAATTTGCCAGATTGGTTCAAAAGATTGATGAGAGCGAGCGCCTATATTCCACAATATTCTATAGTCCACAACATTACGCATTCACCAACGCCAAATAAACCTTACATGAAACTGCATACACGAAAACCAACATCACAATATATGATATCGTCTTTTCTGAATTCATCATTACGGTTAGTAGAGCGACATCGAAAAACGTTGCTTTTCCATCCTCCGCCTCGAATAGGGGCGTATTCATCATTCCCTCCAATTCTAGACTTATCATCCTTAGGAGCATTTTGATAATCTTCATGCCAATTATCAGCACAAAACTCAAATACGTTCCCATGCATATCGTATAGACCAAAAGCATTAGGTGGAAAGCTGCCTACAGGCAAAGTTTCTTGTCTAAAATTACCAGCAGGCTCATCTTTATAAGAATATTTTTCGCCATTGTAATTAGCAAAGTCGGTTGTAATTGTTTCTCCAAAATGAAAAGGAGTTGTTGTATTAGCGCGACAGGCATATTCCCACTGTGCCTCGGTGGGAAGAGCATATAATCTACCTGTATGCTGCCAAAGACGAGCGCAAAACTCAATTGTCTCCTGTTTTGTGACGCTCTCTACGGGACGAGTATCACCTTGAAAATGGCTTGGTTCGAGGTCTAAATCTAGCTTTACCTTTGGCATAGAAGCAACCGCCCGCCATTGGGCTTGAGTAATTGGATATTTACTAAGAAAGAAAGGCGATACTTTGACTAGATGCTGAGGATTTTCTTCACCACCGCTATCAGCAGTGCCCATGAGAAATTCTCCACCTGGAATAGCTACCATTTCCAGACTGACATTGTTCCCTAAGTCTTCGGTAAACACTTGGGCTTGTTTTATTTCTGTGGCAATAATTTCCCCTTTAGAGTCAACAGTTATAACTTCAAATTCATAACTTGATAAAGATTTTAAATCGATATAGTTTTTTGCTCGTTCTTGAGCAGAATTAACGCTATTACTCAGATCAACTTTATCGTAGAGATTAGTTCTTAGTAGTTCGTATCTATCTTGTGGTGTAAGGGAATATTCATTTAGTTCGCGGTTAATTCGTTCATAACCAATATTTTCAATCAAAATCCCTATAATGTCGGCATAATTGCCTTCTAATAGCCATTGAGTTTCCCACTGACTAGGATGAACCTTACCGTATTTTTCGGGCAACCTGACATTCTCAAAGGCATAAACGCTAAATCCATCTACAAATTGAATAGCAGGACTACCTTCTCCATGTAAACGTCCTTTGTCATCAAAAGATACTTTAGTAGGGCGATCGCAAATAATACAAGCATTTTCGTAAAACCATACTGAACCACAATGGGTCATAAGCTTCTGAAAAGCATTCCATTTTTGTAAGTCTATAGTGCATTTTAGTTCCGAGATGCAAAAATCTATTTCGGATAACATTACAAAAGATCCTATAACTATCTTACAGTCGCTAACTGCATTCATTCGGTTATTAATCCGAGGAGAAAACATTGCTTCATGGCTTGCTCGTACTGCATCCCAATCAACACTCATTGGGTCACTACTATCCTTGAGGGGAAAAGAGAATTCTTCTTCCTCTTCTTCCTCGTCCTCATCAGAATCATCAGAATCTTCTTCGTATGTCCAAATAAAATTCATCTGTGTTTCTAAGAATTCGCGAACTGTATAGCTTTGCATAAAATAAGGAAACTGGCATATCTTATAGTTTGATTTTAGCCACAGTTCTTTAAGCGGATAAGGAAAATTGCATATTTCATCAGCTAATCTTAGCCAGATATCATCCAACTGATTTTGTAAAGAGCTAAGAAAAGCATCCCAAAATTTCTTACGAACTTCAGGGGCAAGTGCCTTTCCAAGATATTCGGAAAAATTTTCTTCACGATCCATCTTGTGAATTACAGCACCAGGACTATCAAATAAAAGAATCTCTGGTTCGGGATAATCCATAAGCTTATAAATTTCTTTTGCTGCATGAATTGCTTGTTCGGAGTTAATTCTTTTGGTTGAACAACCAATCCTTTGCCACTTTTCTATGTATGGGAGTAGTTCCGAATCTTTATTTTTAGTTAACCAATTTGAAGCCCATCCATCTAAAGGAAGTTTGCCATACTTTGACGGCAATAAAGTTCCTTTATAAGCATAGACACCATAACCATCTCTAAATTTGATAGCAGGTTTTGCCTCAGCATGGAGCTTATCTTGTTCATCCCAATTTACATAAATTGGACGCTCAATTATGATTACTAGATTTTCACAAGCAAGGTATAAACTAATATTTTCAAAAAACTGGATATATATTTCATAATCTTCACCAACTAAGTCAACTCCAATTTGCTGAGCAAACTCAAAATAGCCAGCATAACTAAGCTGAGTTAAATCAAAACTTATTTTGGGCTTTTTCTTGCCAAAATGTTTTTTAAGCCTATTCTCTAACGGAAGCCAGAATTGATCGTACAATTGATTCCAAAGTGGGTTTCTAAGTTTGTCCTCTATTTCTTCTCTTATTTCCCTTTTAAGCTTTACCTGTACTTGCTCTTGTAATTTTTGTTCAATTTTTTCATCAATCAGGTCATAAAACTGTAATCCTAACGATACTTTGCTTTTCTTTTTCTGCTGAAGTATTTGATACGCTGCGTTCGGTGAGTCAACGATTACAATTTCTGGAATCGCATATTCCCAATATCTGTATACTTTTTTAATTATCTCTTTCGCTTTTTCCTCTTGAATAGGCTGCTTGATTACGTTGAGCCATTTTCGTTGTAGTAGAGAGAACAGTCTCTTTTGCTCTGGTAATAATCGTGTAATCAAATTTTGTGACATTTAATCTTTATCAATAGCGTATATTTCTCTAATGTCGCATTCACCAACGCCAAAGTCTTTAATGAAAAATTGAATACATAGCACTACCAACACCAGCTATAGCTACTGCTGCGCCTACTATGGGGGCAGATGCCAATGCTATCGATACCCCTGCAACTACGCTAACTGCGGCAATGGTTGTTTCTAGTGGATGCTCTTTCGCAACTTCCAGCGAGATAGTTGCTTTAGCTTCTACATTTTGTTGTAATGCCTCTAAAGTATGCTGCCCAGATTGAGATACGCTACTATGTTGAACTTCCTTAGATTCTGGTGGTGCTTTTTTTAATTTTGGTTGGATAGGAGTAGTCAAAATATTGAAATTATCATTATTTACCGCTATCTGGCACTCTGCGGAGAGTTCTCCTGACCAATGAATCATAGGCTGGCAGGAATGCTGAATCTCTAAAGTTTGTCTAATCAATAGTGTGGTAAAACTAACCAGACAGATCAGGAGTATTGTTTTTATCTGGGAAGTACTTAAAGGCGATCGCATTGCGGGACTGCTAAATTTTGCTGCAAGAAATTCTGTAACCATACCAATAACTTAAAGATAACGAGAAGCTATATAAAAATTATTCCCATCTTGGAATCCAAAATATGTATTTTCAGATTCAGTAGTCAAATCAGCACAATTGTTAAGAAAATTTAAGCGAATCTGCACCATTAACTCAATTATGAGATAAATATGAAAAGAAAGTGATATCATATTAGCAATCTATAACTTACTTTCTCTATGGCAAAATCTTTTTTCAGGCGAGGGATTATTTTAATCTTTAGCATAACCATGGGATTATGTCTGACAGCCTGTAATAGCACAGAAAACGCTACCTCAGAGTCTCCAGCAAGTGAGACAGCCGCCACTGACGTTACAGCAGACAGCGAAGAAAAGAAAAAAGTCTTAACTACCTTTACCGTCCTCGCTGACATTGCCCAAAATGTTGCGGGGGATCTGCTAAACGTTGAATCCATTACCCGCATCGGGGCGGAAATTCACGGCTATGAACCGACCCCCAGCGATATTGTCAAGGCTCAAGATGCTGACTTAATTCTCTACAACGGCATGAACTTAGAGCGATGGTTTGAGCAGTTTTTGGGTAACGTTCAGGATGTCCCCTCAGTAGTATTAACGGAAGGCATTGAGCCCATCCCCATTGCGGAAGGACCCTACACTAATAAGCCGAACCCCCATGCCTGGATGTCGCCCCAGAATGCTTTAGTGTACGTGGAAAATATTCGCCAAGCTTTTGTCAAACTCGATCCTGAAAATGAGCCGACATATAACGCTAATGCCGCAGCATACAGCGAACAGCTCAAGGCTATTGATCGGGAATTAAGAGCCGATTTAACCCAAGTCCCTGAAAATCAAAGATACTTAGTCAGTTGTGAAGGAGCATTTTCCTATTTGGCTCGTGACTACGATATGGAAGAAATTTACATGTGGCCTATTAACGCGGAACAGCAGTTTACTCCTAAGCAGATTCAGGGAGTCATTGAATCGGTAAAAGACAATAATGTACCCACTATTTTTTGTGAGACTACCGTGAGTGATAAAGGACAAAAGCAGGTTGCTAAAACAACTGGGGCAAGATTTGGGGGCAATCTTTATGTAGATTCTCTTTCCACGGAAGAAGGACCAGTTCCTACCTTCCTCGATTTACTTGAGTATGATGCTCGCACCATTGCTAATGGTCTGTTGGCGGGTAGTAATGCCAGTAAGACTGTAAACAGTAAATAGAGTTTAAAGATTATGCAAGCAGCAACTCAACTTTTAGACATTAGGGTAAATAACCTCAGCGTTACTTACAGCAATGCTAAACTAGCTCTTTACAATGCTAGCTGTACTGTGGAACCAGGGACAATTACTGCTTTAGTAGGACCCAACGGCAGCGGTAAATCGACCCTGTTTAAGTCCATCATGGGGTTTTTAAAACCTAGCCAGGGACAAATTCGGGTTGGCGGATTACCAGTGGTAAAAGCTCAGAAGCAACAGCTAATGGCTTATGTCCCCCAGTCGGATGAGGTGGACTGGAATTTTCCCGTCAGCGTCTACGATGTGGTAATGATGGGGCGCTACGGCTATATGAACCTGTTACGCATTCCCAGTGCTAAAGATCGCAGGCTGGTGCGGGAAAGTCTAGAACGAGTAGGCATGAGTGATTTTCGTCATCATCAAATTGGGGAACTGTCTGGAGGGCAGAAGAAGCGGGCGTTCTTGGCGCGAGCCCTAGCTCAGGAAGGAAAAATTATCCTGCTGGATGAGCCTTTTACAGGGGTAGACGTGAAAACCGAAAGAAAAATTATCGCCCTATTGATGCAGCTACGGGACTTGGGACATACTATCTTGGTGTCTACCCACGATTTAGCCTCAATTTCTACCTTTTGCGATCGCACTATTCTGCTCAATAAAACTATCCTAGCCTCAGGAACGACGGCAGAAACCTTTACCGAAGAGAATTTATCCATGACTTTTGACGGTTTACCGCTGAATATTTTTCAAGGCTCTGAGGTGGATTTATGGGGGGGCTAGTGCTGGCTGTTCCCGTTATTGACTGGCTACTAGAACCTTTACAGTATGCTTTTTTAGTCCAAGCAATTTGGGTTAGTGCCTTTGTGGGTTTGGTGTGTGCGGTGCTGTCTTGCTATATCACCCTTAAGGGTTGGTCGCTAATGGGAGATGCAGTTTCTCATGCCGTGGTGCCTGGTGTAGTAGTAGCCTACGCTCTTGATATACCCTTTGCTATTGGGGCGTTCGTGTTTGGCTTTGGGGCAACGGTAGCCATTGGCTACATCAAGTCAAAAACTCGTCTCAAGGAAGATGCAGTGATTGGCGTAGTGTTTACGGGCTTTTTTGCCTTTGGGCTGGTGCTGGCAACTAAAATTCCCAGTAACATCGATCTGTTTGATATCCTGTTTGGCAACGTCTTGGGGATTTCCCGAGAAGATATTATTCAAACTTTGATTGCAGGTACAATTACCTTAGCAGTGATCTTAATCCGCCGCAAAGACCTGCTGCTGTTTTGTTTTGACCCCAATCACGCTCAAGCCATTGGTCTTAACACCCAGCTTATGTTTTACACTCTGCTGTCGGTGCTGGCTTTAACCATCGTTACTGCTCTGCAAACCGCTGGTATTATCCTGGTTATTGCGATGTTAGTCACCCCTGGCTCAACGGCATATCTCCTGACGGATCGTTTTGACCATATGCTAGGTCTTTCTGTTGCTACTAGCGTCTTCTCTTGCGTCATGGGAACCTATTTAAGCTACCATTTTGATGTATCTACGGGAGGGGCGATCGTGGTACTGTTAACGGTGTTATTCCTCATAGCAATGTTATTTGCCCCCAAGTACGGCATTTTGCCCCAGAGTATGCGTCGTCAACAGAAAATTTGAGTAGGGAAGACTCATAATTTAGCTGATATTCCTTAGCGATCGCCAAAGCCAAGTCAGCAAACCCAAAGGCTTTTAACAAATTCGCCTGTATTATTAATTGACCATGATTATGAAACGAGTTTTAGTTACGGGAGCAACTGGAAGAACGGGCTCTCTCGTCTTACAACAATTGTGGAGTCTACCCGATGAATTTCAAGCAGTTGGACTAGCGCGATCGCCTGAGAAAGTCAATGAAATGTTTGATTCCCCAGCAGATATTATCATCGGTAATATTAACGATCCTTCCTGTTTAGCTTCAGCAATCAAAGGCTGCAATGCCTTGGTAATTTTGACCAGCGCCTCCCCAAAAATGGCGGCACCTCCTGCACCAGGAGAACGTCCCGTTTTTGAGTACGCACCAGACGGCACCCCAGAAAAAGTGGACTTTTATGGTCAAAAAAATCAAATTGATGCCGCAACGCAGGCTGGGGTAGAACATATTGTTCTTGTAGGCTCGATGGGAGGGACAGACGAAAATCACCCTCTAAATAAAATGGGTAACGGTAATATCCTTATTTGGAAGCGTAAAGCAGAACAGTATTTGATTGATTCAGGTATTGACTATACAATTGTTCGCGCTGGCGGCTTACTGGATGCTCCTGGGGGCATTAGGGAGTTATTAGTAGACAAAGACGATACTATGCTCAACAATCCTCCTGATGGAATTCCAACGACAATTCCCCGTGGAGATGTGGCTAATCTGGTGGTACAAGCCCTAACTGAACCTAATGCTCGCAACAAAGCCTTTGATACTATCTCTAAGCCAGAGGAGATGCCTGATGCCATAGTCACCACTGATTTTGCTAGCCTATTTGCTCAAACTACATCAGGACTTTAATTACAGTCATTTTCAATTGAATAGACTACGTTTAAAATTAGCTTGTTCAGAACCCTACGGGTTCGACAGTTTGATCAAGCGGTGCACCAATTCGGGCACATTGTCCCCTTTTGGGATAAACGACACCGTGTACCATATGCGAAGCGGTACCACAAGGGCATAATATATCCTTTAGGACAAGGGCATAATATCGCCCTTGGGCGCAAACGCCAGTTCCTACAACGGAGGGAACCTCCGCAATATGCGGAGCGGTACCACAAGGGCATAATATATCCTTTAGGACGGACTGGCTTGGGAACGCGCGATGCGAAGCGAGTCCTTTAGGGCATCAAGACAAAAAGCTCTTTATACAGTAAATGACTATAATCTTTGTTTATGCTTTCTTTCCATAACAAAAATAACGTCAACCTATTTTAAATCATTTTTAGATACTTTTCTATTTGCCTTAGAACTTGTACCAGCAGATCTAACATTTAATTCCGAATGATTTTGATAGATTTTTTCAGCCGTAGAACTTCTTCATTGATTTTTTGAACAAATAAACAGCACATTCATACTTTTTAACCTATGAATAGCCGTTTCACAGGGATACGACAAATAACTTCTTCTTACGCTCGGCGGCAAAAGCAAGGCAAGCTCTAATATCTTCTGCTGTTAGTTCCGAAAAATCTTCCAGAATTTCTGCTTCTGTCATACCACCTGCAAGATATTCTAGAATATCACTGACGGTAATTCTCATCCCTCGGATACATGGTTTTCCACTCCGCTTTCCAGGCTCAATAGTGATTATATTTCGATAATCCATATCTCTTCTTGGGTTTTTAGTTTGAGGAACTTGGCGACTCAATTGCCTGCGGCAATTCGCTATTGCCTATCTTATAGTTGAATAAGATCAATTTGACAGACAGATACTCACGATAGTATACCCACTCGCGCCCAGCTAATATATGACAAACAAGACAAAGTACACCGCAAACTATATAGACTCCAAAGCTAAAGGATGAATCTCCCCAGAATTTGAACCAATTATTGAATAGCTCAACAATCAGGAATAATAAGAACATGAGACCAATCGATCCCATCATCCGCGCTCGTCCCGCAAAAGGCAGTGTCTCCAGTCCTTCAGAGTTCAGCGCTGCAAGCGCTTGAGCCATCTGCCATGAATTTTTTGCGTACTCTTTTAGCTGCTCAACTGTCGGCTTCTTTTCCAGAAAGTCAATGTCTTTACACTGGATATATGAAAGATCTTCCCTTTTGTTTTCAAGTTGAGGCCACATAATTATTCTGCGATCGGTTCTTCCTTTAAAGAAACACCAAAAGAAGTACATCGACAGAGTCGATAAAATATACCCTGCAATATAGGCGAACACAAGCAGCAGAATTCCGACGATAAAAGCTTGGTCTTTTAGAAGCATCTGCTGTTCTAGGTTCAAAGGAATTCTATTCAAAGGGATATTATTTTTATGAAGAACAAATAGAGTGCTACAAAAGATAAAAACGATGCCTGGGAATAAGTGACCAAAAACATCGAAGTTCCGAAACTGTCCAAAAAGATTGTTCATGTTTTTGCTAGTTAACTACTTATTATACGTAGATACTTTGGATAGCCACCTCTTATCGTAGTTTTAAATAAGAATTGAGTCTTTTTGTACGCTCTGAGACCAGAAAGACATCAATGATATCCTCAAAACTTAATTGAAATTATTATATTTAGATAGATAAATGAGAGAGTATTCTTTCCGCATTACTTTGAGTAGCATGATGTCGAGAAACTGTTGTATTTTTACTCATTAGTACAAAATTATTAAATGTAAATCAAAAAGCTACAGTTTATTGTATAAAAATAATACATGAATACCTTATCTAAACCCGATCCTGTTCGCTTAGAAATCTTCAAAAATCTCTATCAGTTTATTGCCGAACAGATGGGAATTGTGCTGCAAAATACTGCCGCTTCGGTAAACATTAAAGAAAGACTAGACTTTTCCTGCGCTATTTTTGATGCTTCTGGTTCCTTAGTGGCAAATGCACCCCATATACCAGTTCATTTAGGCTCTATGAGCGCCAGCATTACTAGCTTGATTGCGGATGTGGGGGATAAGATTCAGCCTGGTGATGTTTATCTTTCTAATAATCCTTTTAATGGCGGCACTCATTTACCCGACGTGACGGCAATTACTCCAGTGTATGCCCAGGAAAATTCAGGTAAGCCAATATTTTACGTAGCGTCTAGGGGACACCAGGCAGATATCGGCGGGATTTCGCCAGGTTCGGTGCCTCCCCATAGCAAAAATATTGAAGAAGAGGGTATTTTATTTGATAATTTTCGATTAATTGCCGCTGGTAAGTTTCGGGAAGCAGCAGTAAGGAAAATTTTAGCCGATCATCCCTATCCAGCACGTAATATTGAGCAAAATATTGCTGACTTTAAGGCACAGGTTGCCGCTAACCACCGTGGGGCAAGGGAATTGCTTAAAATGGTGGAGCAATATGGACTGATCATGGTACAAACCTATATGCAGTTTGTGCAGGATAATGCTGAGTTAGCTGTTAAAAAAGCGATCGCACTACTGCAAGATGGAGAATATACCTATGAGATGGATCATGGCGCTCAAATGAAGGTAAGCATTAATATTGATCATCCTAATCAATCCGCTGTGATTGACTTTACTGGAACATCTCCCCAACAGGAGAATAATTTTAACGCCCCTGCTGCGGTTACCCAGGCGGCGGTTTTATACGTTTTCCGCACTCTGGTTAAGGAACAAATTCCCCTGAATGCGGGCTGTCTCAAGCCAATTGAAATTATTATTCCTAAAGGTTCCATGCTCAATCCCATCTATCCTGGGGCGGTAGTTGCAGGCAATGTGGAAACCTCTCAAACTGTTGTTGATGCTTTATATGGGGCATTGGGAATTATGGCGGCGGCTCAAGGAACGATGAATAATTTTACTTTTGGCAATGAACGCTATCAGTACTACGAAACAATTTGTGGTGGTTCGGGTGCAGGAGAGGGTTTTAATGGTGTTGATGCTGTACAAACCCACATGACAAATTCATTATTAACTGATCCTGAAGTATTGGAGTCTCGTTATCCTGTCAGGTTAGATAGCTTCACCATTCGCGAACATAGCGGGGGGCAGGGTAAGTATTATGGAGGCAATGGCGTTGTTCGTCAGGTATGTTTCTTAGAACCTATGACCGCAGGTATACTTTCTAACCATAGAAAAATTGCTCCTTTCGGACTAAATGGCGGTTCTTCAGGGAAACTTGGTCAAAACTATGTAATTAGAAAAAATCATACCAGGGAACCCTTACGGAGTACTGCTACTGTAACTATGTGCCCAGGAGATACGTTTGTGATTGAAACCCCTGGGGGCGGTGGTTGGGGCAAAACAGTTAACAGCGATCATTAATTCTGATAGGGTGATTATTGAGCAACAAGCGATCGCCAATCAGGAAACCCTAGAGCACTTTCGATGTTTAATAGTTTTACAGAGTAATGCCAATCAATTATCAATCACCTATCAATCGATAAATTCACGAATATACTGATTTACTAACCCTGGCTGTTCTTGCTGTACCCAATGACTACAGTTAGGAATATATCCAACTTGCCAGTCCTTAACATAAGCTTCTGTGCCATAGGTCAACTCTTTGCCCAGTGCAGCGTCATTTTCGCCCCAGATAGTCAGGGTAGGTATTTCTAATACTGACCATTGTGGTTGTTGTCCTCTAAAGAGAGAAGCAAAGACATTGCGATAGTAGTTAATCATTGCAGTCAGTGCTCCAGGCTTTGCCGCAGCATCTCGATAGGCGCTTAAGTCTTCAGGGCTAAAAGCGGTTTTATCGATCGCCATGGCAGTAAAAGCTTCTTTAATTGCCTGATAGTCGTTTAACTGGATCAGAAATTCTGGTAGCCAAGGAATTTGAAAAGCAAAAATATACCAGCTTTTAAATAGCTGCTGGGGGGTTTTTAAGCCTGCGGCAAACTTGGCGGGATGGGGAATATTTAAGACAATCAATTTTTCCACCATTTCAGGGTAAGCATAGGCAAACTGCCAGGCGATCGCTCCTCCCCAATCATGAGCCACTAGGATACAGTCTTGATAGCCTAAGCCTTCAATGACTCCTTTAACATCCTTGATTAATTCGGCAATGCTGTAAGCCTCTTTTCCTGTTGGTTTATCGCTTTCATTGTAGCCCCGCAGATCAACTGCTACTGTATGATAGTCGGTGGAAAACTCTTCAATTTGATAGCGCCAAGAGTACCAAAACTCAGGAAACCCATGGAGCATCAACATTAGCTTTCCTGTGCCTTGGCTAACGCAATGCAGTTTAATCCCATTAGTGTCGATAAATTTGTCGAGCTTCATATCAAATAAGTATTAGAGATCCCAGCGTATAATAATCATGAGTCCTATTAGTAAGTCTCTTCTCATTTCTACTATAAGAAAACCGTGAACCCATGAGCGAGCAACCTATAGTAAATCGTAAGTCAGTATCCATTAGGCAAATTATCACCCTAGTTTCCATTCTTGCCGCTTTTGGAACTAATATCTGGGCTAATCTCAATCCGCCTCAAGGAATGACTATTGGAGATGTTTCGCAGCAGGTATTTGGGGAGGTGCTAATTACCCCTGCTAACTACGCTTTCGCTATCTGGGGACTAATCTATCTCGGCTTAATCAGTTTTGCGATTTATCAAGTCCTCCCCATCTCTAAAAATGAATTTTTACTGCCTAAAATAGGCTATAAGCTAGTTATTGCGTCCATATCACAAATTATTTGGGTTTATTTCTTTCTCAATGGCTATTATGCTGCTTCATTCTTAGCCATGCTATGTATTTTACTATCTTTAATTGGTGCCTATTGGAGTTTACCATTTAAGCAAAGAATTTCACGAATCCAAAAGTGGCTAATCCGAACCCCCCTGAGTATTTATTTAGCCTGGATTAGTGTCGCAACGGTGGTTAATGCTGCTTCAGTTCTCGATTTTTGGCAGTGGAAGGGATGGGGGCTCAGTCCTGTGGGCTGGACGGTAGTAATGTTATTAATAGCAGGTTTCATTACTCATTTGGTGACTATTCCCCGTCTGGATTTTGCCTATGCAGGAGTCTTTGTCTGGGCTGCAATTGCGATCGCCATCAAAAACGCAGAGCAAACAATGATAGCGGGTACGGCGATTGGCTTGAGCATTATTTTAGTTGTCCTGCTGTTATCTTTTAATTTTCATCAAACTGGAAATAAGACTGTTAGTGGTTAGTTATTTTAGGATTTAAAGCGTAATGCAAAAATGACCAGTAAGAAACAGTAATACAGAGTAAATTTATCCAAAGTAATGAATTATTAATCAGAGATAATTGACCAGCGATCGCAATACTATCTAAAATCATAAACTTACTTATTAGTGATAATAAAGATAAGATTAGGCTGATTAAACCAATCTTTAATAAGTAGGGTTCACTACGAGAATGATCAATTATATTTAAGGCGATCGCACAAATTAAAGTAACTACAAAAATTACCGCCATCAGTCTAATAGTTGGTAAACGGATTGTGGCGATTAAAGCTAATAAATCCACCCTATCTAAAGTTGATTGAATAGCTATTTGCACTATTGCTAGCCAGCATAGGCTTACTCCTAAACATACTGCCAGAAGCGTTAATGTAGCAATTAAAAATATAGTTTCAATACTCACGATAGTAAACTACACTCAAATCAGCGACGCTCTATTTTCGACTTAGGCTATATTTCGATTATAAAAGAATTCACGCTTATCTTTTTCCAAAAATTATACAGCTTCAAGAAAATCTATCCATCGAAAGACAGAAGTAAAGTCGAATGATTTTCTAACTAACGGATGAGGAATAATGACAATATTTTTCTTAGGATTTAAATAATGTTAATAAATATTAAGACTATTGGAGTTTCTTTATGAATAACGATCTAGCGGAAAAATCAGCTTCAGATAACGAGAATGCTGTCCAAGAAAAAGACTTTCTGCTCAAAGTCATGGCAAAGAGCAATATTACTGATGTAAATTACGCTCGCGACTTGACAATGATTGTCTTTCGCACCATGAGAGATTTAATGACTACAGAAGCAGCTCAAGAGGTTGCTGGCGAACTACAGACTCCCATTGGCTCTACTAGTGAGAAAGTTGCAGAAGAGAAAATCGCTGACTTATGGAAAGATGCTAATCCCTTAGTGCGCTTTTTGAGCCAGGTTCGTCCAACGCTAAAGTTCGATGATAATACGTTTTTTCTTAGAATAGAGCTAGAAGGTGGATTACCTCAGACAACTGAATCAGTCCCTGAAAGAATTCCTCCAGAAACTATAGTGTCCGCAGTTTTCAGCGCAACCAAGGAAGAACTTTCCGCAGCTAGGGTTACAGAAATTGCTAACTTTTTACCAGGCAAAGTTCGTAAACTTTGGGAACAAGCTTAGTCTGTTAATTATCAATCTAATGCTTAACGCTGCCAAGGCTTAAGATAGTGCCGCCATAATTCTGGTTTTTTCAGACATTAGATTATGGCGGTTTAGCTTTGGTTAGGCTCTTTTTTTTTAACTTAATCAGATTAATCCGAAGGGGGTCTCGGCGCTACCCGTTACCCTTGCATAATCAATAAGTGTTCTATCTAAATAAAATTTAGTATCACTTACCTCATAGCTCTCTGAAAGGCTATCCATCAAAAGATAGAAAAGAATCAAATGATTCTCTTACTAAAGTAAGAGGAACAGAAGCTTAAAATTTATTTAAACTTAATAAGTCTTAATAAATTTTAAAATTATTGGAGTTTGTAATGAATAACAATCTGCTGGAAAAGCAAGTATCTACTTCGAGCAACGGGGTCGCTGTTCAAGACAAAAGTTTTTTAGCCAAAGTCATGGCAAAAAGCAATATTTCTGACGTGTATAACGCTCGCAGTCTAACAATGATTGTTTTTCGCACCATGAGAGACTTGATGACTACAGAGGCATCTCAAGAGGTTGCTAATGAGCTAAAGTCTCCTGTTGGCTTAACTGATAATAAAATGTCAGAAGAGGAAATCGCTGACTTGTGGAAAGATGCTAATCCTCTAGTGCGCTTTCTGAGTCAGGTTCGCCCAACGCTAAAGTTTGATGACGATACATTTTTCCTTCGAATAGCGCTGGAAGGAGGATTGCCTCAGACAACAGACTCAGTTCCTGAAATGATTTCCCCAGAAACAATAGTGTCCGCAGTTTTCAGCGCAACCAAGGAAGAACTTTCCGCAGCCAAAATTGCAGAAATTGCTAGCTTTTTACCAGGCAAAGTTCGTAAACTTTGGGAACAAGCCTAGTCTGTCAATCATCAATCTAATGCTTAACGCTGCCAAGGCTTAGAATAGTGCCGCCATAATTCTGGTTTTTTCAGACATCAGATTATGGCGGTTTAGCTTTGGTTAGGCTCTTTTTTCTTTTAACTTAATCAGATTAACTAGTTAATACTAAATCTGATTACCAAAATACACTTACTAAATGCAAACCTGAAAAACCTCAAAACCCGTTACCCTTGCATAATCAATAAGTGTCCTATCTAAACGGGATTTAGTATAAGAAGATTATTTATTAGTTGCAATTAATGTTAATTAAATTCATATTTCTTAATTCTTAAGACTTTACTCTTATTTATTCATAAGCTCCATTTTCTGGTAAGGTAACAAAATAGAGAAAGCAGCAAAAGACTCATGTATTTTTAAAGAGCTATCTTTAACTATCAATTTTGATTTGAAAGTAGATAGTAGAGGAAGCTTGTTTAAGTCCGACCGAATCCTCCTTATTTTTAGTCTTAACTTTTTGATCAATTAGTTGACATTAGCTGTTGTTTCTAAAATCAAGCTTAACTTTAGCTATATTGAGTATTTTACAGCTAATTCAAACCCATTGATATTTTTATCTTTAAGATATGCTATGAGCCCTTATTATTTTTTCAGCTAAACAAATGTAGGTTTTTTATTGGTTAAAACACTCTAAATTTTCTTTCGTTGAGATTCTTCTACATCTCAATCTTGCTAATAAGTATTTTACTACCGCAGTGAATTAGTATTAAATATCACTGCAATATTTTAGTGATCTTTTAATCCATAAGTCTGCTACTTACCGCCTGTTTCAGTTCGATATACTCTTTTGCGATCGCAGAAGCAGACCAGCGAACTAGCTCAGAAGCAGGTAAGTTTAGCTAGTTTGTCGCTCTTAGCCTTTCTTAAAGGTAGTTACTATGACCTACCTCTAGTGGAAGAAAAGTATGGAGCCTCAAGTTAGTTTAATAACCGAACCAGAATCACTAATCGAAGCTGAAGCAACTACAGCCTTGCTCAACTTCAGCCTTAGCGAGCCACCGCCAGCAGCAGGTATTACCGTAAGTATTAATGCTCCTGACTTGAGTGACTTTAATTTAAGTCAAATTCAAGTAGAAGGCGGGGAAATAACCCTAGAAAGTTCATTAGTAGAACAATTAGACGCTAATTTAGATGATACCCGCGCACCAGAAGTTCCTGGAGCAGTAGTTGCTGTTATATCCCCAGCAGGAAGCTGGATTGGTGCTAGTGGTCTAGCCAGTATAGAAGATAATATTCCCCTAGAGCCAGGCGATCGCTTTGAAATTGGCAGTATAACTAAAACTTTCACTGCGACGGTAGTTCTACAGTTGGTGGAAGAAAACATCCTGAGCCTGGAAGATACCATAACCGACTGGCTTCCAGAAAGCGTTACGGCAAATATCCTCAATGCCGATGAAATAAACATTGAACAGCTATTGCAGCACACCAGCGGTATTCCTAACTACGTTGAGGTTTTGTTTGAGGAAGCCGCCAGCAATCCTTTAGTATTTACCCGTGATTGGGAACCAGAAGAGTTAGTCGAATTAATCGCAGGACAAGAAGCTTTATTTGAGCCAGGAGCTTCGTTTACCTACTCCAATACTAACTTCCTGCTGGCGGGAATGATTATCGAAGCAGCTACCGATAATAACATTGCTGCGGAAATTAGGGCTCGCATTATTGAACCTTTGGGGTTAGATAATACTTTCTTTGCCGAAGAAGAAGCAATACCAGGTGATTACGTCAGCGGTTATTGGGATTTTGATCAAGATGGAACCCTAGACAATATTAACCTGGCTAATCTTTCTTGGGCTTGGTCTACAGGGGCGATAGTGTCTAATGTGGAAGATTTAGATACTTTTGCTCGTAACTTGTTTGCAGGGGATTTACTCCAGCCTGAAACCCTAGCCCAGATGCTGGATACTATTCCCGCTACTGATAACGAAAATTACTCCTCCTACGGTTTGGGGGTAGGGACAATTGAATCCCCCAATCGCTTCTGGTACATTCATCGGGGACAAACTTTAGGCTACCGCTCAAATCTGTGGTATTCCCCCCAGGATGACTTGACCTATATTGAGCTAATTAACGGCTTCTCGGACGATAACCTGGTTAGGGATATTTTACCGACCTATAGAATAGGAGTTAGCGACGATACTCTGGAATTTACCATTACGGAACAAAATAGCAGCATTGCTATACCCGTTCTCGATGATGCCTTAGCTGAGGGAACAGAAATAGTCAGCTTTACCCTGGAGTCAGGAGCAGGATATGAAATTAGCCCTGATTCTAGCAGTGGTGAATTTACCATTACTGACAGTTCTGCTCTCGGTTCTCCAGGAGAAATAATATCTAATCTTGGCTTTGGAATCTTTCCTGAAGTAGTTAATGAAGGAGAAAATATCACTTTCTTTTTTGAAGCACCTGGGTTAATTCCTGATGACGGTTCAGGTTTCGTTCTTTATCTTGATAGCGAAATACCTAACTCTTTATCCCGATTTGATCTTGATGGCGCTATGGGAGGAGATTCCCTAGTTGCCAATGCCGACAACAGCGGCTTTGCTGTTAGAATTTTTGAGGATGGTGCTACGTTAGAAATTCCCGTAATTGTGGATCAAACCACTCAAGAACCCGTTGAAGTTACTTATGAACTGGTAACCAGAGAAAATATTAGTGCCGCAGATTTATCGGCAATCTCCAGTGTTACGGAGATAGATGATTATGAGCTTAATCTTCAGATGTTTATCAGTACGGTTACTATTACGGATAATTTTGTAGTTGAACCAACTGAACCCGAAGAACCAGTCTCCGATTCCCTTCTAGAGCCTATTATTGGTTCCCTAGAGGGGGATCTGATCGAAGTTAATGGTGAGAGTCAGCTTATCTTTACAGGGGATTCCGACGACTTCATTGA
Source organism: Cyanobacteria bacterium J06621_8 (assembly GCA_038524995.1). Lineage (GTDB taxonomy): Bacteria > Cyanobacteriota > Cyanobacteriia > Cyanobacteriales > Xenococcaceae > Waterburya. The sequence continues at coordinate 11,624 of JBCBIE010000019.1, read as the reverse complement.
TATTTCTACTGGGTCTAGTAATAATCGAGTTTATGCTGGTGATGGTAATGACAGCTTAATTTTAGGTACGGGCGATCGCATTTTTACAGGAGACGGTGATGATGCCATATTCACTACCTCTGGCGGCGACAACACCATCACAGGGGGAGCTGGTAGCGATCAATTCTGGCTCGCTAGTGCCGAGATTCCCGAATCAGTCAACACGATTACTGACTTTACCTTAGGAGAAGACATAATCGGCGTTGCTGGCTTGAATATTAGCTTTGCCGATATCGTTATCACCAACCTAACAGGAGATACTTTAATCTCTATCAATAACTCAGATTTAGCAATCCTTCAGAATGTATCAGCCGATAGCTTAACTTCAAACGACTTTACTTTTCTTTAGCTTTATCTAACAGGATATCTGCTCAATGTTTAATGGTTAAGATTTGATGACTATTGAAAAATACTCTCAGCTACTAATTCAAGGGTAGCTCATCAAGTTGAATTGTCTCAGAATGCTGACAATAGCGACAGTTCCAAGTGGCTTCAGCATCTTTCAGCAAATATAAATCCAATATATTCTCATACTTGGTGTTTCTACCGCACTTTGAGCAGCGTTTATATCCCCAAGTCTTGAGCCGCCATAAACGCTCACTTTTTCGTTGATATGTCATGATTAAAAGCTTCTGAGATCAAAATAATATTCAGGATTAAGGTTATTGATGGAAAGCATCTGGCTCATTGACAAGCGCAGACCACATATAGGATATTATTGCTTAATGATAAATAATTTCAATAATTCTGCAAAGAAGTCAACTTTGAAGCAAAGCTTAAGATTTCTTTTTGTTAAGGATTAAGAATAGTTTTTAACAATCTCGACAAAGAAGTATATGCTTTAAAAAAAGTTAACTAATAGCTAATTTTTAGCAATAGACAAATATATATGACATTACCTTTGCTAGACTATGCTGTTTCTAGCCAGAACAACAGAGTCAATGGCTTTGAGATTCCAGGGGACGAACAGCCAAAAATCTATAACACCGAAAATTTATTATCCCAAGCCGAGTTTGACGAGCTAATCTATGCGGCTTATCGCCAGGTGTTTAACGAGCAGCAGATGCTGAGTGCTAATCGTCAAAAAGAGCTTGAGTCCCAGCTTAAGGGGGGGCAAATCACCGTTCGCGACTTCATGAAAGGACTGGCTTTGTCGGAAACTTTCCAGCGGCGTAACTATCAGGTAAATACTAACTATCGATTTGTCCAAATATGTATTCAGCGCTTTCTGGGTAGGGATGTCTACAACAACGAGGAAAAATTAGCCTGGTCGATTGTTTTGGCAACTTCGGGTTCTGCTGGTTTTATCGATCAGCTATTAAACAGCGAAGAGTACCTAGAAAATTTTGGCGACGATATTGTCCCCTATCAGCGTCGCCGTATTCTCCCTCAGAGAGAGATTGGAGAATATTCCTTTGCGCGGACACCCCGCTACGATAAGGAGCATCGCAACGCCCTACGTAAAATAGGATATTCTTTCCCCAATACAGGTGCTGATGAGTATGAAGATTTCTTGAAATGGCTAGATAATAATGATGCTTTCCGCCCTGCGATTACGTTTTTAGTTATCTTTGGCGGGTTATTTTTAGTTGCCGTAATACTTTATTATTACCTCAAGGTAGTTGTATCAGTAATGTAGAGAGAATCTAGCGGTTCTAAACCTATAAAATGCGCCTTGTTTTTTGCTTGAAAGTCAAGGATAAAAAAGGGAAAAAGGCAATAATACATGCCAGACTTGAGCAACTACTAGTTTGAGTTGATAGTTGTTCAAGTTTGGTTTAATAAAAATTATTCTGGAAATCTGTAAAATCAATTAAATTATATTAATAATCAATTTAACCTCAATAACCAGCTTTTTGACTGGGTGTCAATTAGACTGTTACTTACTTGTAAAGCAACTTAGTACTTCTAAAAGATTAAGAATAAATTAGAAATATATTCTTAAGATAAAGGGAAAAATACTCTTATAAGATTTAGTTTTGTTAATAATATGGAGATAACTTCTAAGAGTCTCAGTAAAGGAGTATATTCTGAGAAGAAAGTTAACTACTAGAAGTTTTTGTGCAACAGGTTAAATAAAAAATGACTTTACCATTACTGAACTATAACGTCTCCAGCCAGAACAACAGAGTTAAAGGGTTTGAGGTTCCAGGGGACGAACAGCCAAAAATCTACAACACGGAAAATCTTCTTTCTAAAGCTGAATTTGACGAGCTAATCTATGCGGCTTATCGTCAAGTATTTAATGAGCAGCAAATGCTGTCTGCTAATCGCCAAAGGGAGCTAGAATCTCAGCTTAAGGGTGGACAAATTACCGTCCGTGACTTTATGAAGGGCTTGGCTTTGTCTGAGACGTTCCAGCGGCGTAACTACCAGGTAAACAATAATTATCGATTTGTTCAGCTGTGTTTCCAGCGTTTTTTGGGCAGAGAAGTCTACAATAACGAGGAAAAATTAGCTTGGTCGATTGTTCTGGCAACTTCTGGGTTGGCAGGTTTTATTGATCGACTCTTGAATAGTGAAGAGTATTTAGAGAATTTTGGGGACGATATTGTCCCTTATCAGCGTCGTCGTATTCTACCCCAAAGGGAATTAGGAGAATATTCTTTTGCGCGGATGTCTCGTTATGATGATGCGCATCTTAGAACCTTGAGGAAGATGGGCTACTTTCCCCGCAATAACTGGTTTAGGGAAAATGATTTTAATCGCTCAATTACGGTACTCCTTGCCATTTTTGGCGGCTTAACTTTGCTCCTCTTAATCTTCAACTATGCTCTCAAAGTCTTTTAGATTCAACCGCCAGTAACTACTAGCTGCTAGCAGCAAGGTTTAGTCCTCAGAGATAATTTACTGGGGTTAATTAATTAAATATATGAGATCAAGGAATTATGGTATGATGATTCTTTGATCTTTATTGAGAAAATTTAGCGATAGCTAGCAATACTAGAGACTAAATTCTAAGAAATTAAACCAGGGTTGATAATATTTTAATCCGCTAACTCTAGCAAGTGCTGGCTGCCTTTTGCGGGTGGTAAAGTTATGACAGCAGCTACACCTTTTCAGAATCAAGCTCAGATTCAAGACATTAGGGAGTTTGCCATTGTGCTGGCAGTTTCCGACTTAGATCCTTCTAGAATTACCGAAGAGTTTATTAGGGCGCAGAAAATTATCGATTCCCGTTTTCAGTTACGGGGCGCATCCACCAGAAATCCGCAGCGTTCTCAGTTAGTCTTTGATAATGGAATAACCATCATCGCCAGAACCAATGGTATTGCCCTGATCGAAAAAATTAGCGATCGCCCAGAAGATCCCCAAGTGTCCACGGTGGCAGCAAAGTGGGTTGCCAGTCTCCCAAATCTTGATTATCAAGGACTAAAGCTAGAAGCGAAAAGGCTCATTCCGATCCCAAACCAGGATGCAGCACGGAGCTTTCTAACAGAATTTTTAGTCGCCTCTGGTGCTTGGCAAAGTTATGGTCAGGCACCAGTCAAGACTGGAATCAATTTCCAGTATGAACTTGGTCGCTGCAAGTTAAATCTGGCGATCGCCGAGGCAATAATTAAACAAGAAAATCAAGCCGATCCCTGGCAGCAGGATGTTGCAGGACTTTTATTTTCAGGAACTTTTATCTATCCTGCCTTTAAAGACAATAAATTAACCCAGGCTCAACAGGCGATCGCCAATAGCCAATCTGACTGGCAAGAATTTAATCAAATTATCGAGCAAGTTTTCCTTAATCCAGACAATGCCATCCTCCAGCAAGTCATGTTTGGGTAAGAGCAAAGTCTAGCAGACACGAACTAAACCTCTATTGGTAATAAAATATTAAATATTACTTAAAAACTTCCCATTGATAATTAATGAGTCGCGAACTGTACCTTAAACCGAACGTCATAGTAGAACCGCTATTTAACCATTGGTATGCCTGGTCATATTTAATACCTCCTGCAACAGCAGCCCGATATATTGCCGATTCCCATCTCAAAATTATGGAATCTTTTGTTGCTGCCCCCCAGGTTCATGCAGATGTCCTAAAGAATCCTGAAATGATGGGGGGTCCTTTTATTAATTATCCTCCCAGTCGCGCCTGGGAAATTGAAGTCTTGCTGGAGCAAACCAGAATTCAGCAAAAGTCTTTGTTGGAGCTAGACCAGGCAATTACCAGCCTCGACCTATTGCTAAAAAATGTAGAAAAAGGTACTTCTCTGGAGCCTCTGTATGAAAAGGTACCAGAAGCCCTCAAGGGATATGTAGAACTAGTCTATGATCGCCAGAACAATCCAGGGATTCGCTTAATAGAAGGCTTACTATATCGTAGTTCCTTCTACAATCCTGGTAACCAGTCAGTGATGCTCTATCTACTAGATGATCCTGATAGTCGCCCCTTTGTCCTTAGCACTCCTCGTTTAACTCAGGATGATCGGGTGCAGATTCATCTACCCTTTAGCGATCGCCGATGGGATAAGCTGTTTAAGATGCGATCGACAGCTCAGGATCTCGAACAAATTAAACAGGAGCTAGCAATAAGCTCTCAAGATACTGAGATATTTGCATCTTTCTTTACTAACCAAGCACCAGCTAAACAAGCTCCCTATGAAGGGGATAATGTAAGGGTGCGTTATTTTGGTCATGCTTGCGTACTGATGGAAACCGAAAACGTCAGCATCCTCTGCGATCCATTAATCGCCTATCCTAAGCCTATGGGGGTTCCCCGCTACAGCTATGATGATTTACCAGAAAAGATTGACTACGCCATCATTACTCACAACCATCAAGACCACGTAATGTTTGAAACCCTGCTGCAAATCCGCCATAAGATTCAGCAGGTAGTTATTCCCAAAAGTAATCGCGGTTCCCTGATAGATCCATCTCTTAAATTGATTTTGCAGCAAATTGGCTTTAATAATGTCATTGAGCTAGATGAGCTGGAGTCGGTGCCTGTACCTGAGGGAGAGATCATTAGCCTACCTGTACTAGGGGAACACGGCGATCTTAATATTAGTGCTAAGAATGCCTATCTGATTCGACTCCAGGGTAATTCGATTCTCTGTGCCGCAGATTCCAATAACATTGAGCAAGAACTCTACCAACATATTTATGACTGCTTTGGGGAAATTAATATTATGTTTATCGGTATGGAGTGCGATGGCGCACCCTTTACCTGGGCATATGGCGCGCTGCTAGAAAGTGCTGTTCCCCGCAAGGTAGCCGCCACCAGACGCTTAGATGGCTCCGATAGTACAAAAGCGATCGCACTAATCCAGCAGTTTAATCCCCAGCAAGTGTATATTTACGCCATGGGACAAGAGCCCTGGTTAACCTATATTACCTCCATTGAATATACTCCTGATTCTAAGCCGATCCTCGAATCAGACCGCCTAGTTGAGTTTTGTTTACGGCAGAATATCCTTAGCGAAAGGCTGTTTGGCAGAAAAGAGATTATTTTAGAACGAGCCGAGATGCAGAATGGCAGAATAGCCAGGAAACAAGCGACAGTAGAAGTGCAGAGGGGGGAGATTGAGAAGATGATTAAGAGGATTGAAACGGAGAAGTTTCTTAAGTATCTGGGAAGTTTAGATATTAAGCTGTCTCTAGATAAAAGCGAGCTGGCTATTGATGCGCCGAAGGGCAGTTTAAATAAAGACTTAATTACGGAGTTAAAGAAAAGAAAGCCCGCAATTATTGAGTTTTTGCGTTGAATCTTGTTGAACTTCTTATTATTTATACTATCTATCAAGCAGCTTGTCGGATTTATCAGAGGAATCTAGGATACTAAATCCGATCACCAAAATACACTTACTAAATGCAAACCTGAAACACCTCAAACCCCTTTACTCGTTACTCTTCTTGCCGAGCGTTCCCTTGCGCCTATCCTAAAGGATACTGCTTCGCATAACGGCGGCGCGGTGAAGCAGTGCGGTCTTGCGAGACAGTCCGTTGCGCGGGTTCCCCGCGTTGAAGGAACTGTCGAGGGCGGGGGTCTCCCCCATGAGCAACTGCTGAACCCGAAGGGGGTCTCGGCGCTACCCGTTACCCTTACATAATCAATAAGTGTTCTATCTAAACAGGATTTAGTATGATGATTGGTAAACTATTACGTGTTGCAAACTCCAAGATCATGTTGCAAAACATTTTTTTGATGTCCCTAGCTGGTTTTCTGGTTCTATATATTCTGCGGGGAATTGGCTGGTTAACTTTTTTGCCTGGAGGGATTATTTCCGCATTGTTGTTAATGACGATAATCTCTGGCTTAACTTGGGGAATCTTGAAAATTAGAAGATATTAAACGTTTGATGTCAATGACCTTCATTCAACGGTTTCTAGCCATTAGCCATTAGCCATTAGCCATTTGGGTTCGTCAGTTGCTCATGGGGGAAACCCCCAAGACCGCACTAACTCACCTTTAGCTTTTTTATAAGCCTTCAGGATTTGAGTTAATAACTAGTTCGCGGAAATCTAATAGTAAAAATACTGCCCTGATTTAATTCAGAACGTAAGCTTATAGAACCTCCCATACCCTCGACTAAAGTTTTGACGATGGAGAGTCCTAAACCTGTTCCTCCCGCACGATTGCGCGCCTCGTCTACTCGGAAAAAGCGTTCAAAAATTCGCCCCTGCTGCTGGAGAGGAATCCCGAAACCGCGATCGCAAACTTGAACTATTGCTTGATTATATTCCGACCTAAGCCTAATTATGACGGGGGTTTCTGGTTCCGAGTACTTAACCGCATTATCAATTAGATTTAACAGCACTTGCTTCAAACGATTGCAGTCAGCCTTAATGGCGATCTCATTCTCTGGTGCATGACATTTAATGCTGCGTTGACTATACTGCTGCGCCATGGAAATTACTTCCTGAAGCAGTTCGTTCAACAAAATAGTTTCGGTTTGGAACTGCATGCTACCGCTATCTAAACGGGCTAAATCCAATAAGTCCTGGAGTAGCTGCACCGTGCGGTCAGCCTCCGCTGAGGCAATGGTTAAAGCTTCGGTTTGCATCTCCGAAAGATTCTCACCACGACGTAAGATACTTTGCATATAGCCAGAAATAATCGTCAAGGGAGTGCGGAGTTCATGGGAGACATTGCTCAACAACTCCCGCTGGTGTTCCCAAGCCTCCGATAGTCTCCTTAGGGTACGATCAAAAGTTTCTGCCAGTTCTTTAACCTCAGAGGGAGCCTGTTCTAAGCTGATCTGAGCCTGATCCAGTTTATCAGCAGAAATATTGGAAGTAAGCTGACTAATTCGCTTTAAGGGGCGCATCGAGCGATGGATATACGCCGCAATTAATGATGTCATAACGGCGATCGCAATTAGGGTAGCAATAATCAAACTCCGAAGCAAGTTCCAGAACAACATCTGATCCCTGGTAATATCATGAGCCAGGTATAGTTCACCAGGAGCAGCTGCTTTAATATTCAAGGGAACCGCACACATTAACCAGTAAGTCCCACCAAGATCCCTAACCTGGGGGGTGGGGGGTACGTCATCTAATGATAATAACTGTTGGGCATTTTTAGACTGGTTTAGCCGAGAAGATTTTGCCAATACTTGTCCCTGAGAATCCTTAATCCAAATCATTTTTCCTGGTTGAGCAAGATTATTGATTGCCCGTTCTGCGCCCTGATCTAATGGCACCATTTCAGTGTAAATTTCCAGATCCATAGGGAACCGCTCGATAATATACTTTAGGTCCTCCTTATGGCTGGAGACTAATATTTGCTGCATCTGCATACTTGTCCATGCTGCCAATCCTCCCAGTCCCAAGGCTGCTACAGCGGCTACTCCTACAGTTAATCTTACTTTTAATGAGGCTGTATCTATTATTTTCCACACGAGGTATTGATTCTACTGCTAATTTAAATAAATTAAATTGATAACTAAAAGAGAATGAATTTAGTAATCAAACTAAATATGAATATATTTTAACTTTGATTAATTAAGCAATTTTAGTTTTGCAAGTCATTATGAGAAATTGATGAAAAGCTCCTAATAAATATCTATGTAGATTTGCTGTTAGATTAGCTTTAGATGTAAATTAGCAGTAATAGCTGATTTCTTTAGAATTACCTAGCGTAGTATTACAGCGCTTTCAATTTAACTAGGTAAATTCTTGCTTTTGTTTAAAATAATTACATATCATTATATTTTAAGATTTTAGTTTTCATGGTTCAGGTTCCTGTTAAAAAAAACACCACAGAATTAGCCAGCTTTGCAGTAGAACTAATTCGTCAGGCGGGTTGTGAGTATGGCGACATTCGCATCTGTAATTACCGTCAGCAAAGCCTGTCGGCACGAGATCGATCTTTAAGTCGCTTGGCAGATAACGTAAGTTCTGGCTTTGGAGTGCGAGTACTGCTCAATGGAGCTTGGGGCTTTGTTGCTTCCCATCGCATTACGGAAGCAGAAATTAGCCGAGTCGTCCAGCTAGCGGTCGAGACAGCTCAAGGTAGCCGCCTCACACAGCAAGAACCAGTCAAGCTTGTTCCCGTTGAGGCTTATTGCGATCGCTATACTACTCCCATTAAGATTGACCCTTTTACCGTACCGATCCAGCAAAAAGCCGAACTATTGTTGACGATTAATGACCAGTTCTTGAGCCATGAAGCCTGGAGTATCAAGAAAGCCTCGTCTTTTCTTAGCTTTAGCCAAGAAGATAAAATTTTTGCCTCTACCGTAGGTTCCCTGATTGAACAAACTATCTACCGTAGTTATGGTGGAATGACCTGTACGGCGATCGCCAATGGGGACGCCAAAAGCAGAAGTTACGAACGCCCTCCCCTCAACATTGGCTATGAGCATATTGATAGTGAAGTTCTCCTCGGTAACGTTGAGCGGGTGGCACGAGAAGCCAGGGAAAAGGTTTATGCCGCAGAATTTACCCAGGAAGGAGAAACTACGCTAATTTTAAAACCCAGCAATCTATTTTTGACTATTCATGAATCTGTAGGTCATCCCACTGAACTGGATCGGGTTTATGGCTATGAGGCTAACTTTGCGGGAACCAGCTTTGCCACTACCGATAAACTCCACCAACTCCAGTATGCCGCACCTTGGATTAATCTCGTAGCCGATCGCACTCAGCCCCAAGGACGCAGCACCATGGCTTATGACGATGAGGGAGTTCCAGCCCAACGTTGGTATGTGGTGAAAGATGGTATTCTCAACGATTATTTAACCGATCGAGAAACAGCATATCGTTTAGGACGAGGCAGCAGCAACGGTAGTGCTTTTGCCGATAGCTGGTCGAGTACGCCGATGGTGCGGATACCTAACTTAGGTTTAGAACCAGGCAAGCCTGGTGATAGTCATACTGCTACCCTAGAAGAAATGATCGCCGACACCGAATCAGGTATTCTTATTGACGGCATCGGTAGCTATTCCATCGATCAACAGCGGCGTAATTTTCAGTTTGGAGGAGATGCCTTCTGGCAGATTAAAAACGGCAAGATTACGGGGATGCTCAAGAACGTCACCTATCACAGCATGACTACTGACTTCTGGAACAGTATTGATGCCCTGGGAGGAGAATCTGAACTAATGCAGTGTGGAACCAATATGTGCGGCAAGGGAGAACCGATGCAGGTGGCACAGATGACCCATGCCTGTGTTCCCGTACGAGTGCGTAATATTCATGTGGGACGAGCATCATCATAATTGACCAATTCATAGGCTCTAGCCACTAGGCTCTAGGCTCTAGGGACGATAATTAGTAATTAGTAACAGGATTTAGTATTAGGAGGCTAATCCACTCGTTTCCAATTCATAATGTCCCAGGTTCGCATATCCCAAGCTGTTGGCTCATAACCCGTCAGGCTATTGCTAAAAGCCATCACGTCAGCTCGATGGACGAGGGGAATGACCACCACATCATTAATCAAGAGATCGTTCATCTCGATAAATAATTGCTGGCGCTGATCAGGATCTAATTCTTGACTAGCTTGCTGCAATAGGGTGTCGTATTCGGGGTTGCAGTAGCGGGTGTTGTTGTCTCCAGTCCAGTTGTTTGCCTTCTGGGGAATCTGCTCACAGGTGACAAAGTTCATATATGCTCCAGGATCAGGGCTGGTATTTCCTGTCGTATACATCTGCAAATCAGCATAAAAGCGCTCCAGAGTATCGCTATTGCTGGTATCACTAGAAAAATAGACGCTGGGGTCAATGCTTTTTAACTCTACACCCATCCCAATAGCCTGCAATCCCTGTTTAATTACCGCCTGGGTTTTTTGTCTGAGAGGGTTAACGGAAGTCTGAAAGACAAGCTGCATCTCCACGCCGTCTTTATCTCTGGTGCCGTTGCCATTGGTATCTTTCCAACCCGCATTATCTAATAGTTCCTGAGCTTTTTGGGGATTATATTCATAGCTAGTATTGGGGGAAGCATATTCAGGAGGAGCCACCAAAAAATTAGCTGTAGCCTTGCCTGTAACTCCATATAGTTCCTGAGCGATAATATCACGGTTGATCGCCAATGCTAGAGCTTGGCGTACCGTGCGATCGCTTAAAAAGGGATGGGGAAAATCAATGCTAGAGCGTTCTCCTGAAGGTGCCACCTGGTTCGGATCACTATGATTAATCAGTAATCGCTCCGATAAAGCGCCATAGTTAGAAACTACCTTACCCTGTCCTGCCTCCGCTAATTTATCCAATACAGGGGCTTCCACCTGGAGATTAAAGGCAAAATCTGCATCGCCAGTTTGCAGGACAGCTCTGGCAGCAGAAGTGGCATCCCCACCGCCTTTAAGCTCAATACGCTCAAATCCTAGCTGTTGAGTCTGACGAAATTCAGGGTTAGCTTTATAAATTACGATGTCCCCTGGACGAAAATCTACTACTCGATAAGCTCCTGTTCCCACTGGCTTAAGGTTGGCAGGGGCAGAGCGAGCATTTGCTCCGCTGAAAGATTCATAGACATGCTCGGGGAGGATCATGCCTTCCGCCCCCACAAAAATTAGTGACCAGGCAGGATTAACCTCTTTAAAATTGACTTTAATCGTGTAATCGTCAACTGCCTCAACGCTTTCTACCACTTCGTAAGTACCAGACGAAACTGCTCCTACTTGCGGGTTAGTGATAAAGTCGTAGGTAAAGACCACATCTTCTGCGGTGAAGAGTTCCCCATCAGACCACTTAACATCTTGTTTGAGCTTCCAGGTAACGGACTTCCCGTCTTGTGCTACCCCGCCGTTGTCAACTGTAGGGATGGACTCAGCCAAAAAAGGAATTAGATCGCCTTTATTGTTATAACTAGCCAAGGGTTCCAGGGTAATACGGCTTGCTTCAGCATCCTTAAATCCTGTAGAAAGATGGGGATTAAGAATAGTTGGTGCCTGCCAGTAGAGCAGTTTAAGAGTATTGCTAGACTGTTGATCGTTCCCTTCTCTGGGCTGCCCACAGCTAGCTAAAGTGATAACTAAACCTAGGGGTAGACAAAATTTAGCAAGCAACCTATGGGCAAACACTGATTATTCTCCTCAAACCAAATCATAAATAACTATATCCGAATAATTATAATCTTTTCACTTTTACAGTAGACCTCTTGCACGAATACGAATCTTAGCGGTTTCAGCAATTATCTGAAATTCT
>JBCBIE010000018.1:0-88227 GCA_038524995.1 Cyanobacteria bacterium J06621_8 | reverse complement strand
AGCGGTACCACAAGGGCATAATATATCCTTTAGGACGCCACCCCTCTCGCTCAAGACCACACTGCATCGCTTTCTCGAATTCGCAACCGAAATGGAATTGTTGGTTCAATCAAAAGATAAGAGAGCCAAGCTTTGCCGATGAATTCGCGATCGCCAGCTAAATAAGCTACTTTAGCATCAGGGAATATAGAGTAGAAACTGCGAAAGAAACGCTGTAGCTTTTTATAATTCGATTCAGTTTTGGTATTACTCCTGAAACCTGTTGCTAACTCTGCTAAATTAATCGTTTTGACTCTTAGCAGTGCAATGAGAAATAGAGCTAGAAAGTTAAGTCTTGCCCCGTGCCATCCCAAAAGTGGTTTTAAGGTCTGCCTTAGTAAGATAATCTGATTCATAGGGTTCGATTTGAGTGTGGTTACTTTAAATCAAACCCTTTTCCTCTCTTCTTTTGCAAGCTTCTGTTCGTTTTTTTGTCCTGTACAAAGCCAGAATACTTGGATATTATATTCTGAGCATTTTTGGATAATAGACAATAGAACTGCTATTCGAGTCCTGCGTTATACTCAGAAATTGATTCTAATGGCGAGTACTTTGTAGAAAAGACTTTCCTGGATCGATGGAAAAGCGATCGCGTACGGCTTGTCTACCCAGAAGCATCCGAAAGCCCATAACATCGCGGTTGGTTAAGGTTAGCTCGCCTCGCCAGCAATGTCCCCCTAACTTAATCCTGGTTAAGATCACTGGTCTGATTTCTCCCTGTCCTCCTGAGTTGGTCACTTTGCGGTATTCTAATAAATCGGCTTCCGCTAGAATACTTTGCTGCTTGCTACGTGGCAGGGGATGGATCTCGAAACGAATTTTTTGTTTTCCTTCCTGCTGAAATTCTTGGCAATTAAATGCGTGTAAGGCAGAAGTGCGTGCTCCTGTATCAATTTTAGCTTTGATACTTACAACTCCCAAATCTGGTAAGCTAAGGGTTTCGCGCCAGCCGATTATGGTTAACTGCTTTGCTTTAGATCTAACCTTTTTCATCTGGTTAATAATAGCTATTTTTTAGCAATTTTAGCTCGCCTTGTCTGGATATTTGATTAGAAGGTTAGTGAAGGGAAATATTCTAATCTTAAAAGACTATTGATTACGGAGATCGCTTCAAAGCTAAATAATGTCTTATCCTAATCATGTATGGCGATCGCTTTAACAGTTGGGACCAGACTGTAAAGCGATCGCCAAAGGAAATTCCTCGCCTGAATTATTCAGCTTCTTCTGTACCGAGTTCAGACTCTAAAGTAGCCTGTAATTCCTCAGATAGTAAGACTTGATCCACGGCATGAATTACGCCATTGCTTGCCTGAATGTCAGCAGTAATCACGTTAGCATTATTGACGATAACGCCTTCATCGGTAACCTCAGTGATTAGTTCACCATCAAGGGTTTCTACTTCTCCACCAGAAATTTCGCCCGATGTAACCGCTTCTGGTAAGACGTGATAGGAAAGTACCTGCTGCAATACAGGTTGATTTTCAGGCTGCAAAAGAAACTCTAATGCCCCTTCTGGCAGCTGACTGAATGCTTCGTCGGTAGGTGCAAAAACTGTGTAAGAGGCACTAGAATCAGCTAGAAGATCGACTAATTCTGCTGCTTCTACAGCTGCAACTAAGGTGTTGAAGATCTCGCCTCCAGCAGCTACCTCAACAATGTTGCCAGCAGATGCTTCGCTTTCCACATCAATCACTTCAGTGGAAGACTCTAAAGGCTCGCTGTGGTGACCAGCCGAGGCAGGTGCTACTGGCATAACTCCTAGACCCAATATGCTACCTAAGACTAATAATTTTTGCGTAGCCTGTGCGAAAGATTTAATACTCATTTGATTATTACAGATTATTAAGGAACTATTAATAAAATATAGAAGATTAAAAATAAAAAATCAGCTAATGTTCCTTAGTATCTTGTTAGTTCGCTTCGAGGCTGTTAGGAATTAATTAGCCGCAGTAAAGGACTGGCACGCTCCTCCCAAACCATCAACTAGGGCGCAAGTATTATGGGTCATCATTTCTTGATAGCTTGCCGCATCTCCTAATCCATCAACATAAAGCTTATTAGGAGATAGTTCGACATCTGCCTCACGGGCAACATTGCTGATCACGCGATCGCTTTTAAATGCTTCAGCAAAAATAGTCGGTACGTTAGCCTGCTGGATTTCCCCAACTGTATCTCGTACCTGAGTCGCGCTGGGGGAATCTAATGTGCTTAGTCCCTGTAGAGTCTGATATCCTTCTAGGTTATAAGCCCGCACATAATAGTTGAGGGCATTGTGGGTTGTTACTAAGACTCTTTGTCCTTGGGGAATGGTTTCAATCATGTCGCTAATCCAAGTGTCGAGCTGCTGTAGCTCTTGGATCAGACTAGAGCTGTTGGCGATATAAAGCTCCTCTGATTGGGGATTAAGCTCTATCAAGGTAGACTGTAGCTCTTCAACTATGGCTATGGCATTTTCAACGTCATGCCAAACATGAGGATCGGGGGCTAATTCTGCTGACTCTGATTTTTTGCCTTCATGTCCATGGTCATCATGTGCGTGGTCGTCATGTCCATGGTCATCATGTCCATGCTCTTTATGTCCGTGGTCATCGTGCCCATGGTCATCATGTGCGTGGTCGTCATGTCCGTGGTCATCATGTCCATGTTCTTCGTGTCCGTGGTCATCATGTCCATGATCATGAGCCTCTGCCATAATTGGGTCAGCTACCGCCAGTTCATACAGAGCGAGTTTTACTTGACTTGATTCTTCACTGCTCTTGCCTTCGGAAGTAGCTTCAATTAGCCTTTGCGCCCGTGGCAACAGCTCATAACCACCGTATAAAATTAGCTGTGCTTCGTCTAATGCCCTGCGATCGCGAGGACTTGGGCTGTAGGAATGGGGATCTTGATTTCCCTCAAGCAAACAGGTTAAATCCATCGTGTCTTCAATAATGCTTTCCGCAAGGTCACAAATCACGTTGTGAGTAGCGACAACCTTAGCCTTGGTTTGCTCCTGAGCAGAGAGCTGGGGGATTCTAATATTATTGCTAATCAAGCTCACCATAGTACTTGCCAGCATTAAACCCCAAATACTGTTTAAGCCTCGATGCTTTAACCTAAAATTCATTATATTGTCCCTTTCAAATAATCAGAATGATAATCATTCTAATTATTGTAGGTTATAATAATTATCATTCTAACCTTTATTTAATGAATGCTAGAAGTTAGCAACCTAAGCGTCAACTATCGCCATCACCGTGCAATTGAGGGCATTTCCTTTACTCTACAGTCGGGTCTGGTGACAAGTTTATTAGGACCTAATGGAGCAGGAAAAAGCACCTTACTTAAAGCTCTTCTAGATTTAATTCCCGTAGCTTCAGGAACTGTAAACTGGTGTCAGCGACCTCTGAATCAGCAACTTCATCGAGTTGCCTACATACCGCAAAGGTCGCAAATTGACTGGAACTATCCCGTAACCGTTGCTAAGGTGGTCATGATGGGGAGAATTAGCACAATAGGCTGGTTTCGTGGGTATAATAAGCGATCGCAGGTAATAGTTGAGGAGGCGCTAAGGCAGCTTGGGATCTGGGAGTATCGAAATCGCCCCATTAGTGACCTCTCAGGGGGGCAGCAGCAGCGAGTTTTCTTAGCCAGGGCGATCGCTCAAGAGGCAGATTTGCTGTTGTTAGACGAGCCGTTTAATAACGTTGATCTTCAGACAGAAAATATTATATTTAAGACTTTTCAGGAATTAAAAGCCCAGGGAAAAACTTTACTGGTTATAAGTCACGACCTTAGCGATACACTATACAACTATGACCAGCTAATGTTATTAAATAAAAGATTAATCGCCTCTGGTTCCGTCTCTGAAGTAATAACTAATCTCAATACTAGGCAAGCCTATGACACTTCATCCAATCGACTGCTGAAGTCCTCAGCCAACCTATTTTAAAATAGCTAAATAGCTAAGAACTATAATAAGTAAGTAGGAGAAAATAAAGTCAACTAGATTAAGAAACATTGACTCAGTTACAGCTATTGCTACTAACCACTAACCACCCTTCGGGAGCGGAGCATTCCCAAGCCAGTCCGTTGGGCGGGTTCCCAAGGCAGCGCGTTGCGAAGGTTCCCTCCGTTGTAGCGACTGCCGCCGACTTGAAGGAACTGGCGTTTGCGCCTGCCCTAAAGGATACCGCTTCACATAGCGGCGGCGCGGGGTCTCCGCTCTAACCACTAACAATCTTAACTAGCCAATTTTATTTATACCGACTTAACTTAAGATAGCCTTTTTACTTGTTTAAATTACCTGTTTAAAGTGATTCAAATCTTTATTCCTGGTTCCGTTTTCTCTAACCCTCAATCAAGTCTCTTGTTGCTGGCAAACATTAATCTAAGTTGGCTGCTTGAACCGTTGGAATTTGCCTTTATGCGTCAGGCGATCGCCATCGGCATCGCTTTGGGAATTTTAAGCGCCGTGGTAGGTAGTTACTTAATCTTGCAGCAGATGGGTATGATGAGCGACGTGATTTCCCATGCAGTGCTGCCAGGAATGGCACTCGCGTTTTTCCTAGAGCTAAATCTTGCTCTGGGGGCGTTTATTACTGGGCTATCCAGTGCTTTTGTCGTGATGGGTATTCAAAAGCGATCGCGGGTTAGGGTAGATGCAGCCATGGCGTTAACTCTGTCGAGCTTTTTAGCCTTGGGAATTATCCTGATCAATACCTTAGAAGCTAATCAGATTAACTTAGAGGAAATCCTGTTTGGCGACATTTTAGGGGTAACTAGCAATGATGTCTGGCATACCCTGGCGATCGCCAGCGTGATTTTATTATTGACCAAACTTTTTTATAAAGAGCTAGAATTCTATACCTTCGATCCTTTAGGGGCAAAAGCCTGCGGGTTACCCGTAAACTTACTCTATTTTGGCTTGGTCTGTGCTATCACTTTAACCATCGTTGCCAGCATGCGTACCGTAGGCGTACTGCTAGTGATGTCCTTATTAGTTGGTCCAGCAATTACGGCTTACTTATTAGTTAGAGAACTAGCATCAATGATGATTCTCGGTTCGTTGCTCGGCGCAGGTTCTGCGGTTACGGGGATGTATATTAGCTATTACTTTGATCTACCATCAGGCGCTGCAATCGTGATGGTGATTTTTATATTTTTTTGGCTGGCGTTTTTCTTTAGCCCTAGTCAAGGACTTTTAACCGAACCAGAGTTTAGAAAAAAAGTAGGGCGATGGTTGAAATCAATCTTTAGGGAGATTCGCCCATAGAGGTAAAAATTCGCTGCATTTAGGCAGAGTGGCTTTAGTTGACTTACTGTAACCCTAACCAAGCTAATAAACCTTTACCTGTCATGTACTCGATAATTAGAATCGCACCAAAACCAATCATGGCAGCGCGAGAATTCAAACGCTCAGAATAAGAATTAAAGCCAAACTTAGGCTCTTCGAGGTCAGGAGTTACGCTAGGTTCGATATCATCTTTCATGGTTGGATTTTTTATTCTAATGAACTTAATAAATCTTTACCATTGCATTGTAATCGATTCTGATACCAATTCTCAAAAGTAATTAAATTGAATAGCTATCTTAGATGCAGTTTGGTAAAGAACTGTCTCAAGTTGTCACAGCCCCCCTGAAACTGTCTATCTTTTTGGCAAACTAAAATATTGATCTTAGATATTTGGGAGCCATATCTTGTCTTGGAAGCGCGTAGATAATCGTCAGCCAAATCAGCTTCGTACCCACCGTTTGGAGCTGGATTTTGTCGATAATCCTTTATCTTCAGTTATTATCGAGTGTGGGAAAACTAAAGTTCTCTGCACCGCCAGTATTGAAGACCATGTTCCCCGTTTTTTGCTCAACAGCGGTCAAGGATGGTTAACGGCAGAGTATAGAATGTTGCCAGGCGCTACTAGCTCTCGTCATTCAAGGGAGTTAATCAAGCTTTCAGGACGCACCCAAGAAATTCAGCGGTTAATCGGCAGAAGTCTCAGAGCCGCAATTAATCTTGAGGGGTTGAGGGAAAAAACTATTACTATTGATGCAGATGTTCTACAGGCTGATGCGGGAACTCGCACGGCATCAATCACGGGGGGTTATGTGGCGCTGGCACATGGAATTAATAAATTACTTGCGGCGGGAGAGTTAGAGCAATCTCCGATAGTTGAACCTGTGGCAGCAATCTCAGTGGGGTTGATTGAAGGGGAAGCGTTTTTGGATCTAGATTATCCTGAAGATGTGGCGGCGGATGTGGATTTGAATGTGGTAATGAATGGGAAATTGGAGCTAATTGAAATTCAGGGAACTGCTGAATCTAATAGTATGACGCGATCGCAATTAAATCAAATGCTAGATCTGGCGGAAACAGGTATTAGAGAACTATTGCAAGCACAACAGGAAATTCTACGAGTTGATTGAAGTAAAGAGCTAAAGTGGTATGGAAAAATACTTGGCGATCGCCCTTTCTCAACCCATCATAATCAGTCTTTTAGGACGATTCGCTATCTAGAGGGTTAATTTATCCTTAGATTTAGGCTGCAACTAGACTCAGTAAATCTAAAATAAACATTACTATCTAAAATCACAACATAATTAAAAATACTCAAGAAAGAAAAATAAGCGATCGCCATGACAACTGTTACCCAAGCACCTGCATCTTCAGGAATGAATACGTCTAAATCAGGTTTACCCGTAACTATCATTACAGGCTTCCTCGGTAGTGGTAAAACTACTCTACTGAACCACATTCTGACTAATCAACAAGGACTGAAGACCGCAGTGTTAGTTAATGAATTTGGGGAAATCGGCATCGACAATGAGCTGATTATCTCAACCGAAGAAAGCATGGTGGAGCTAAATAATGGTTGTATCTGCTGCACAATTAACGAAGATTTAATTGAAGCTGTTCATAAAATCTTGGAACGCAAAGATAACATTGACTACCTGGTTGTAGAAACAACTGGGTTAGCAGATCCTCTTCCTGTGGCTTTAACTTTCTTGGGCACAGAATTAAGGGAAATGACCCGTCTCGACTCAATCGTTACCATGGTGGACTGTGCTAACTTCAGCCTCGACCTATTCAATAGCGAAGCGGCATTGAGTCAGATCCAGTATGGAGACATAATTGTTCTCAACAAAACCGATCTGGTGAATGAAGCTGACGTTGATAATCTCGAAGGGAGAGTACGGGATCTTAAACAAGATGCTCGCATTCTCAGGACGCAAAAGTCCCAGGTGTCTCTCCCCTTAATTCTTAGCGTTGGTTTATTTGAGTCAGATCAGTATTTTACAGAAGCTGAGTCTGCCAAACACAAACACGACCATCACGACCATGACCATGATCATCACGACCATGACCATCACGCCCATCACGACCATGACCACCACGCTCATCATGATCACCACGATCACCATGACCATGACCACCACGATCATTCTGACCATCTAGAACAAGATGGTTTTACCTCCATTTCTTTTCAGTTTGATCAACCCTTTAGTATTCGTAAGTTTCAGTATTTTCTTGATAACCAACTTCCCGATAATATTTTTCGTGCCAAGGGCATTCTCTGGTTTCTAGAAAGTCCCTTACGTCATGTATTTCACCTCAGTGGCAAACGCTTTACCCTAGATGAGGATCAGTGGCGAGGAGAGAAGAAAACACAGCTTGTGTTGATTGGTCAAAATCTTGATAAGCCAACTCTCCGCGAACAAATTGAAAACTGTGTCCATTCATCTGATTAAAATCACAGTAAAGGTTTTTCATTGATCATTAACCATTAAGCATTAATGCGTGTCATCATCCAGCGGGTTAAATCATCATCGGTAATCGTCGAAGGACAGGAGATTGCTCGTATTGGGCAAGGATTAAATCTCTTGGTAGGAATTGCGATCGCCGATACGGAAACAGAACTCGACTGGATGACTCGTAAATGTCTTGATTTAAGGCTTTTCCCCGATCCTGATAGCCAGCAACCCTGGAGTAAGTCCGTGATGGATATCCAGGGAGAAATTCTGGTTGTCAGTCAATTTACCCTTTACGGAGACTGTCGCAAAGGTCGTCGCCCTTCCTTCAGTAACTCTGCCCCACCTGCGATCGCAGAACCGCTTTATAATTTATTTGTCAGCAAGCTTGAGCAAAGTGGTCTACGGATTGCTACTGGTAAATTTGGTGCCATGATGGATGTCCAGATTGCTAATGATGGACCAGTAACCCTGATTCTCGAAAAGTAGCCAACTACAGCCCTTCCGACTAACAACTAACGACTAACAACTAACAATCTCTACCAACCTACTGATTACAATAAGCTACTAAAATCTTGATGCAGTTGGCGATCGCTCCTAGGTGGGCAATTTCGTAACCGTGGGTGTTTTGGGTGGGAAAGCTGAGACAGGCACCACGGGCTAAATGACCATATTTCATTGCGATGGAGGCATCACTACCAAAGCCGCCAAGAATTGCTAGCTGAAGGGGGGTTGCAGCGGCAGCAGCGGCGGCACGAATTTCGCTATTGAGCAGCTCATCATAGATGCCGTAGTTATCCTGGGATAGCAATACGGGAGCCTCCCCAGATTCGATGGGATATTCCTCTGCTAGGGGGCAAATTTCTAGAGCAATTAAGGCGTCTAACTTTTGGTTTTGGGTAAAATACAGCGCCCCAATTGCCCCTACTTCCTCTTTAGCTGAGGCTACAAGATAAACATCTCTGGGGGGGTTAGTAATCTGTGCCGCTACTTCGAGGAGAATGGCGACGGAAGCTTTATTATCCAGGGTATAGCTGGCAATATAGTCCTTGAGGCGAAAGGGCTGTTTGCGATGTTTCCCTACTACCAAACGTGTTCCAGGGCGTACTCCTGCCACAGCTAGTTCTTCTTCACTACATTTAGTTTCCACCCAGGCATCCTCCCACATCACGGGAAGCTCAGTCTGTTGAGCTTTCTGGGGGGATTCATGGGAAACATGACGAGAACCAAAAGAAAGTATGCCCTGAATTACTTGGCGATCGCCTAAAATATCTACTACCCCTTCACCGTATACCCAGGGGTACGAACCACCTAAACGACGCACCTGAAGACAGCCATCCCCTGTGATTTCTTTAACGATCATGCCAATCTCGTCCTTGTGTGCCGTAATGGCGATCGCCCCTTCGGAAGTTTGACCAGGAATTTTGGCAATAATATTCCCCGCCTGATCTTGCCAGCTTGTTAGATTTAGTGCGGCGAACTTAGCTGAGATTAAGCTATCCACCTCTGTTTCCCAGCCGCTAGGAGAGTGACATAAAACTAATTCCTGAATCTGCTCAAACAGGCGATCGTATTCTGTAGCGCTGGTGATCTTTTCAGTTTGCATAATTAGTTTTGCAGTTTCTCTTTTTAAAACAGACTATAGCAATTCTTGGTTTAGCCATACTAATTTCAACCTTAGTTTGAAATACCTAACGATCAATTATTAAAAGCAAATTAATTACTCTTACAGGAATAGATTGCTTTTAGTTTGAAACTTTAAATCAGCAAACCCTTTGATATTATTAAGATATATTCTGGCGATCGCAAAATTTAAGGCTTATGGCAGTATTCAGTAACCACAGATCTCAAGCAAACAGGCAGGACTTAGATTCAGTAATTAAGTTTTTAGACCGTAAATTCCGTAGAACTAGCGTCCATCTTCCTGATGTCCCTTGCTATTTTTATCTCGGTAAGAAATCAAAATTAGAAGTAGTAGTACATTCCAATCCGCCAATTGCCAGAATAGATGTCAGAATCATGGGCATGAAAAATTATGACCGTGAGCCTGCTTTTGAATCTAGTTATAACCTAGCTGGGCTATCAGCCAGTAAGTTCCAACGGGAGATTGAAGACTTAATATCTAGAATGGACTGAGATATATCTTAAGTATTATTCGGTAATCCACCACCACATTAAGATTCTTGGTTAGATTAAAATCAAGTTAAATAAGCACGTTTAAACTAGATAAATAGATTTCAATCAGGATATATGAGTAACACCAGTAACTTTAGAAAAGCAATGCAGGAGGTGCAGGGAAATTCAATCCTAGGACCTAATGTAATTAGCAATGCCTTGCCTTACTTGGGTGGTGGTTTAGTCTTAACCGCACTGGGAACCTATGGCGGTTTAGGGTTAATTGCTTCCCGCCCTGATCTGTTTATGCCCACCTTCATTGGGGCAATGATCGCTCAGTTGGTACTCTTTTTTGTAGCTCGCGGTATAGCGCAGCAGGGGAATAACTCTACGGCACTACCTCTACTTGCTATCTACAGTCTCCTCTCAGGCTATACCCTCAGCGGGATTGTGTTTCTCGCTCTGAGTAACTCTGGAGTGGGTATCCAAGGGGTAGGAATTGCAGCTTTGGGTTGCGGTTCCACCTTCATTGTCGGACGTAAAATTGGCTCTAATCTTTCGGATGAGGATGGTCTGGCGCTAGCTCAAACAGTACGCCTGGGGGTAACGGCGCTATTGGTTGTACTAGTGGGACAACTGTTATTCTCCCTCTTTGGTGTCTACACTCCTAGCTGGTTAGAAGTTGCCATCTCGGGAATTGGGGTAGCTTTATTTGCAGGGGTAGCAGTGGTTGACTTTTATATTTTGCCTCGTACTTATGAAGATGAGCAGTATCTACCAGCCGCTCTTTCTATGTATCTAACCTATATTAATCTTTTTGTCTTCATCCTCCGTCTGCTGATTGCGATGAACAGCAGAGATTGATAAGTAAGGCTAGGCGAAATTACAAATTAGTCACCAAATAAATCTGATAAAACCGCTTCTAATGAATATTGGAGGCGGTTTTGTTTATAACCTATAACCTATAACCTATAACCTATAATGATTTTTTGAGAGTTTTGACTGATGCAGTTAGGATTTTTCCAATTTCTATTGCTTCATCTAGTAAAGACTGAAATTTATTTTTATTGACTAAATTTGATTCGATTAATAATGTGATCCAGTATTGTGTCTCCATACATTCTTTTCTAGCTATCTCTAATTTACTAATTCTGTCTTTTTTCGACTGCCCTGATTCCGCTTCCCAGATATTTGCTCCAATACTTGTAGCACTTCTTAAAAGTTGTTGACCTATAATCCGACATTCTGAGGGCGTAATTTTGAGGTCTCCTCAAAATGCTGACCGCCCGAAATTTTGACTTTTAAGCCATCCAAAGGCTTTAATTATTCTTAAAGAAAAATTTTTGCTTCTTTCCGTAAGGAGTGCATCCCACTTTTGTAGATACGATGATTTTTCTCTCTTTAATAACATCCTCGAAGGGCTTTAAATTGAGTTATTTCCAGACAGAGTATTTATACTCATTGCATAACTGGGATGCACTCTTCCGTAAGTGGGATATTAGCCCTCATAGCGAAAATTAAACACTGTCATTTAACACTGCAATTCTACAACCTAAGAGCTACAATTCGTTATAGGTTATAGGTTATAGGTTATAGGTTATTGTTTAGTCTTAGTTTAGCCTTATTGCTAGGCTTTTTAGCTGGTCAATTAGCCCGCAAACTTAATGCGCCTCCTCTGCTAGGGATGATGCTGTGTGGCATTTTACTGGGTTCAGAAGTTAGTGATGTAATTGCCCCCCAGGTTATCGACTTAGCAGACGATTTCAGAATGATCGCTGTTATGGTAATTTTAATGCGGGCAGGTTTAGGGCTGGATCGGGATAAGCTGGCACAGCAGGGTAGTGTTGCCCTTCGGCTGGGTTTTTTGCCAGCTTTGTGTGAAGCGATCGCTATTTCTGGGCTTTCAATTTGGCTATTTCAGTTTGACTGGCTAACGGGCTTGTTATTGGGTTGCGTAATCAGTGCCGAGTCTCCTGCGGTGATTGTTCCTGGTATGTTACGGCTGAAAAATCTCGGCTGGGGAGTCTCGAAAGGGATCACCGACGCAATTTTAACGGGGAGTGCCTTATCAGATGTTCTAATCCTGTTGCTGTTTAGCCTCTTGCTCAATTTTGTCTCTCAGGAAACAGCAGCTAATCAAGGAGTCTGGTTATTACCATTTCAGGCGATCGCCCAAGTTATTCTAGGAATGATAGCGGGGTATTTAGCAGCAAGATTAATAGTTTTTGCCACGGTTAAACGACGATGGACACAAAATAGCGTCCAGGATACCCTAATTACATCAACCATAGCTCTCTTAGTAGTTGTCCTTGCTGCTCAGTTTCCCTACTTTTCAGGCTACTTGGCGGTTATGGCATGTGGATTTTTCCTGATTAAGCTAAATCCTCCCCTCGCCCGTCGATTGCGGCAAGAATTTAATCATCTCTGGATCGTGGCAGAGATCTTGCTCTTTGTCTTGATGGGAGCGACAATTCAATTAAGGGTAATGCAGAATGTATTGCTACCTGGAATTATTTTGCTCGCCCTGGGCTTAATCTGCGGACGTTCTCTTGGCTGGTATTTAGCCACCGTTGGTAGTAACTGGACATGGCGAGAAAAATTGTTTTTACTACCAGGAAATTCCGCTAAGGCTACCGTCCAAGCAGCAATTGGCGCTATTCCTCTGAGTCAGGGAATTCCAGGAGGAGAAATCATATTGGCGATCGCCGCCTTATCGATTCTAGTTACCGCTCCCCTTGGTGCCTGGGCAATTCCGACATTTGCCCCCAAGTTACTGACTCAGGACGAAGTAGATCCCACTAAAACCAGCATCATTACCCCGACTATTATCTTTGGGGTAGTTGATAGCACCCCTGCGGCGATCGCTGTCTTAACTCATGTTGCAGAACTTACCCGCAGAACAAATGGCAAAGCCCTAATTCTCTACATCTGCGATTTGGAACGATCAACTAATCTCGACAAACTCAATCTGTTGACGGCAAAATTTCTCGCCGATGTCCCCTATCAATTATTAACCCCTGATGGCGAAATAGCAGAATCAGTAATTAGAATTGCTGAGGAATATCAGGTAACCACCATCAATATGGCTAAAGATACTTTGAGAACTAAATTATCTAACTCTCTCGATCAGACTACTCTAACAGTACTTAACAATACTAAAATACCTCTAACTCTAATTTAACGATAGTTAAAGCTAATAACGCCTTGATATATATATATGTAGAAATAAGTTCTAAGCTTTTAGTCTTTTAATATTAAAAAATAATCCAACATAAAATATGCCAGCCCAATTATACTGATTAGATAAATATTTACAGCAAATAAATTAAATTTTGACTAGAGTCTTCCTCACCCACTTTACAACTTATCTGCTGTATTTCCTCTTCTAATTAGTATTAGCAGAAATTAATAAAAAAGATTGCTGCTCTGCATTCGCTAAACTCAACGTGAGAAGCGATCCAATACAACGTCCAACATTCTTATTTGATCTTCAACATTTAATCCTGAAATTTCTTGAGCTAAGGGCTCGCTTGTAATTTCCCTCAGAAAACCAGGATTAGCCCGTAACTCTCTAGAAATAAGTTCCCGACTGGGCAGCTCCATAGAATTAATTGAAGGCGATTGAGCGGCTTCAGTTTGTAAAGTTACTTCAGCACCTCCTGTTGCCAAAGGCAGACTATAGCTTAGCTGATCATAGTCTCCTCTATTAGGAGGAATCCTACGACCTTGGGGTAAAAAAGTTCCTCGCTGCTGAGCCGATAGCACTAGGGTTCTCGTAAATGAGGTTTGACCAGAAGGTGGATTAGTTGATGAAATGATTGCTAGCCTGACGTAGCCTCTAATCTCCGTATTTCTATCTGTTATGACTTCTGGATTTCTAACATCTGGCTGTAATAGAAATAAACCTGTGTCTAATAAACCAAGCTCAAATTCATAGGTGCGTACACAGTCAAGAGCAGTGGAAGTTGGAGTAAGCGGCTCATCAGTACCGTCAGGATTATTTGTACCGCTAACATCCCAAAAAGCCACAATAGGACTAGAGGTGAAATCAGGTGTTCTTGCCTTGAAGGTAAGACGAATCGTCAAATTACTTAAGCTAGGGTTAGCAATTGTGAGAAAGTAGCCTTGAATTACTGTACGATTTGGTGCTGAAGGACTATCGATAATTGGTTTAACTAATAGCTCATAGGTGGAGAGGTTAATTGTTTCAATCACTTTCTTTAATGTCTCCTAAATATATTGATACTTCTGATTAATACTTTAATTATTTAAGCAATTAAAGCTTAATTATGTTTAGGCTCTCATGCTTCTTGTAACTTTGCATGTTATCCAAACAACAAAGTTAAACTAAATTAACATTTAATTTTAGCTAATACTTAGTGACAAAAGTGATTTTTTTTACACCCAAAAACTAGTTAACGAAAGTCATAAATATGAAGTCATAAGTCAGAATCCTAATAATTAATTTTTTAGATGCTTAATATTTTAATAAGCAGCCAAGTTTAATTGAACATGAAATGTAGTTTTTTTGAAATCTTCTTCTAACCAACTCCCCCAAATAACTCGTGGCTTCTTGAAGTGCATTCAGTCTACCAACTCAGTCTTACCAATCAAATTTAACAAAAATCAAAAAGCTGCTAATTAAAAACCCAATAATAAAGCCAA
This sequence comes from Cyanobacteria bacterium J06621_8, assembly GCA_038524995.1. Classification (GTDB taxonomy): domain Bacteria; phylum Cyanobacteriota; class Cyanobacteriia; order Cyanobacteriales; family Xenococcaceae; genus Waterburya. Next base: position 73,683 of record JBCBIE010000018.1, on the reverse strand, counting down.
AGAGGTGAGCATGGAAACTGATCTGAGGGACTAAATTATCAAAAATAAACTGAATAATTATAATAATAATGATTTGCTGCAAACGACGTTTTGCCGTCGGAGAATTCCTTTTTCTTAGCCAAATTTGGAGAGAGATTGCCAAAATCGCCCCAATCAAGCCCATGATTGCCGCCGATGCTCCAACTAAAAAGGCATTATCTAAGCCTAAACGAAAAGCTAAGAGTGTAAAAGTTAACATTGAACCCACCCCACTGAACATGTAGATGGTCAGATAGTACTTTGCTCCCAGTCTTAACTCAATCAAACGCCCCACAAAATAAAGGGACAGCATGTTGGTTGCTAAGTGAAATGAGCCATAGTGTAAAAAGTTAGCCCCGATTAATCGCCACCATTCCCCAGCTACTACCCTCTCAGGAATTAGGGCTCCCAGACGCTCTAGTGTCAGGGAGTTCTGACTTCCCCCTAGCTTTATTTCTAATCCATACACCAATAAATTTAAAGCGATTAAGATATAGGTCGTATAGACTACTTTATTTTTGCTATTCTTCATATTTAAGGATATTTTAAAGGCTTCAGCGCTTTCTCAGCCTAGTTATTGGACTAGAGAGCAATTATTGAGTTTTTATTAAAGGATTTAGCTATGGATTACACAAAATATTATTGAGGCTATCATATCGTTTTGCCTGGTTAAGCTAGGCATTTCATAAGATTTTAATTTGCTATCAGTTTAATTACTAAAACAATACAAAATTTTCATAACGCAGATATCTTAACAACTTAATTTTTGAAAAATATATGGCGGCATCTTAAAAAGCTGATAAGTAGTTCATTGCCGAGCTTAGAGCCTAAATCTAAAAGCTATAAGCTATTTAACTTGTCAACAATGCACAACACCTGGTTCGCATCTATTTTAAGCTAGTAATTGATAGCGAATAATTTAAGCAAAATATGTCCAGGAAACCACAAGTATTGCCAGGAGATAGTTTTCCTCTCGGAGCAACTGTATATCCCAATGGAGTAAACTTCAGTGTCTTTTCCCAAACTGCTTCAGCAATGGAGCTATTGCTGTTTGATTCACCCCAGGCGGCACAGCCCATTTCTGTAATCAATCTCGATCCGCAGCATCATCGAACCTATCACTACTGGCATGTGTTTGTTCCCGATCTTCAAGCAGGACAAATTTATGCCTATCGTGCTGATGGTGAATTTAATCCCCAGAAAGGAAATCGCTTTGATAAAAATAAGGTGCTGCTAGATCCCTACGCTCGTGCGATCGCAGGATCAGAGTTTTACGATCGCCAGGCAGCATCACGCCCAGGTAATAATTGTGCCCAGGCATTTAAAGGAGTAGTCGTTGATCCTTGTTGCTATGACTGGGAAGGAGATCAGCATCCCCGAACTCCCTACTCCTGTACGGTAATTTACGAGATGCACGTTGCTGGCTTTACTCGCAATCCTAATTCGGGGGTGGCTCCTGAGAAAAGGGGTACTTATGCTGGTTTGATTGAGAAAATTCCTTACCTCCAAGAGCTGGGAATCACCGCTGTTGAGCTGCTACCTGTCCATCAGTTCGATCCTCAAGATGTTCGCCCAGGATTAAAAAACTACTGGGGCTACAGTACGGTAAGCTTTTTTGCTCCTCACGTAGGCTATAGCTCTCAGAAAACTCCCCTGGGCGCAGTTGATGAGTTTCGCGATCTGGTTAAGGCGCTCCATCGAGCAGGTATTGAAGTGATTTTAGACGTTGTTTTTAATCACACTGCCGAAGGTAATGAAAATGGTCCTACCCTATCATTTAGAGGATTGGATAACCAGACCTACTACATTTTGGAAGATAATCTAGCTCAGTATAAGAACTATAGCGGCTGTGGTAATACTTTTAAAGGAAATCATCCTGTTGTTGCCAGGTTAATCTTAGACTCTCTACGCTACTGGGTTGCCGAGATGCATGTCGATGGTTTTCGCTTTGATTTGGCTTCAGTATTGTCCCGCGATGTCTACGGTAAGCCCATTGAAGATGATGGGGCGCTGAAGATTCTCTCAATTATTGAATCCGATCCTTATTTGGCAGGTAGCAAGCTGATTGCGGAAGCCTGGGATGCAGCAGGATTGTATCATGTAGGTAAGTTCGTAGCTCAGGCAGACTGGTTTGCCGAGTGGAATGGTCCTTTTCGTGATGATATCCGCCGCTTTATTAAAAGCGATCGCGGTGCAGTGAATAATCTGGCATCTCGCCTCTTGGCTAGCCCTGATATTTACGTCCGTTTAGATACCGACATCAATCGTTGCGTAAATTTTGTCACCTGTCATGATGGTTTTACCCTCAATGATTTGGTTTCCTACAACGAAAAGCATAATGAAGCCAATCGAGAAAACAGTCAAGATGGAGCTAACGATAATTTTAGCTGGAACTGTGGCGTAGAGGGGTCAACGGCAAACCCCACAGTAAAAGACCTGCGCTGGCGACAGATTAAAAATCTTTTAACTGTCTTATTCATGTCTCAGGGAACACCAATGTTGCTGATGGGGGATGAAATTAGACACACTCAACTGGGTAATAATAATGCCTACTGTCAGGATAATAACTTAAGCTGGTTTGACTGGGACTTAGTGGAGCAAAATCAGGGGCTGTTACGTTTCGTCAAAAAGTTAATCAGCTTTACCCAAGGACTAGCGATTTTTAAAGAAGAACAGTTTCTCCAGGTAAATCAGGTAAGCTCCCAGCCCCATATCATCTGGCATGGTCAGCGTTTAGGTAAACCTGACTGGAGTGAAGATTCCCATCATTTGGCTTTCACTCTGTGTCATCCTCCCCGTGGTGAGCAGCTACACGTTATTTTTAACGCCTTTTGGGAACCCCTTAAGTTTGAGTTGCCCCCCCTCAAGCTCTATAACCCTTGGCACCGTATCATTGATACTTCTTTGGCAGCGCCAGATGACTTTGCTGATGCCGCTACTGCCAAGAAAATCTATGAAAGTTACTACGTTGTGGAGGCAAGATCTTCTGTAGTATTGTTTGATCAGGGCAGCATCATACCTATTCCTGATTTTCAGCTATAGTGTCAAGCTTTACTTGACAAAAATCCACTATTTGAAGTCATACCAAGCAGCGATCGCCGAGCAGTGCATAATCTAGCTGATAACTACGTACTTTAAAGATAGTTAAGAAGATTTAAATAAAAAGGGGAATAGGACGATGGGAACTGCCACAACAAAAATACGCCAATGGTTTCAAAATACTGGAGTAGCAGTATTTTTAGCTGGCATAGCCATATCCCTAACTCCCCATCAAGCCAAGGCGGCATCAGAAATTGTTTTTACCTATGGAGGGGCAGCTCAATCTGTCAACCTAGAAGAGTTACAGACTTTTGCTAATACTGGAGAGACATCACCAGCACTAGAATTTTTGTTGAGTTTTGGCAATCAAGATCCTTCAGTGATCCGCTGGCTGTTAAATCAACAGGTTACTGCCGACACAAGGTTCGTTTATGAATTTTTTAACACCACAGCAGGGGAATATGTCCTAGCTCAAACTAGCAACATTGTAGGTACTCGTACCGAAAGAGCTAATGTCAAGGCTTTAAGGGGTGCTTTAATCGCCTCTGCTAGTAATGACAATGCGATCTCTTTGATTGAGCTTTTGGAAAATTATCCCACTCAAAAAGTCTACGTTAACGGAAAGATGCTTGCTGAAGCGCGAAATCATCTAAATTAGTACTTTACCAGGTTTGAATTAGATTGGTTGGGATGAGAGATAAGGGAGACAGGGAAGCAAATTTAATCTAGCTATACTTTATAGGTTATGAGTTATAGGTTATGTTAGGTCAGGTAGATTATAAGTAGTTAAATTTACGATTAAGATAAAATTTACGTCTTATTGGTTATAGTCTCAGGTAAGAAAGAGCCATAAGATAAGAACAAGTAATAATTTTAGATTTAAATTTAAATGCTGACTTATTCAAAAGAATCCCTAAAGGCAGAGCAAATATCTGCGGAAAAGCTGAAAAAGCAAGAGAGAATGAGGGATGTCAATCTACTATTACAGCAAATAGTAGAGAGAGAGGAGGTAGCTTTAAAGTTGATTATCGATTGTCTGATTGATGTTGGCTCAATTAATTATGCTAATCACAAGCTCCATAACCCGCCACTAAACAAACTGACGAAAATTTTGGTAGGTTATGTTAAGCCAGTAGCTCGTAAGCTTGCCCTAATGTGGCTCAAGAAAAATTTACCAGATTTACTGACTAACTGGCTAGAAGGCAAAGTATCCTTTGAATCGATTCCCATCAATAAAGATGAGGCATTGACAGGAGATTTAGAAACCGTGCCGCCATCTGAATCACAAGATATTCCTGAAAACCAGTTGAATACACCCCCAAGCATAAAGGATTTAGAATAATAAGCCTAGCTTCCCATAAAGAGCGATCGCTGAGGGCAAAACAACGGCACGAACTCTCTAGTGTTCGCCCGCCAACATTAATAATATCGAAAACTTTAAATCATCATCTATGAAAATTGCAATTACAGGAGCAACAGGTTTAGTTGGCAGTCGTTTGGTAGCGGTACTTAAGCAAAAAGGATATCAAGCCTTGATCTTGACTCGTAATCCTAGTAAGGCGCAAACCACCTTTCCTGCATCTACTTATCCAAACCTGGAGATAGTGCAGTATACCCCCCTGCAATCAGGCGCTTGGCAGCAAAAGATATCAGGTTGTGATGCGGTGGTCAATTTAGCAGGAGAGCCGATCGCCGAGCGTTGGACTCCTCAGCATAAACAAAGCATTATGGAAAGTCGTCAACTCGGCACCAAAAAATTAGTTGAGGCGATCGCCATGGCAGAGTCTAAGCCCAAGGTGTTAATTAGTGGTTCGGCGATCGGCTACTATGGCACCAGTGAAACTCAGGCTTTTAATGAGACGAGTCAGCCAGGAAACGATTTTCTCGCTCAAGTATGTCAGAATTGGGAGGCGGAAGCGCAGCAGGTAAAAGCTGCGGGAGTTCGTTTAGTGATTCTCCGTATTGGAATTGTGTTAGCTAATGGCGGGGCTTTGGGTAAAATGCTTGGTCCCTTCAAGATGTATGCTGGGGGACCTATTGGCAGCGGTAAACAATGGTTTTCCTGGATTCACCGTGATGATTTGGTTAATTTAATCCTTCGGGGAATAGAACAGGAAGAGATGTCTGGGGTTTATAATGCAACGGCTCCTAATCCTGTCCGCATGGGCACTCTATGTCAGGTTTTGGGAGAGGTCATGCGTCGTCCATCATGGTTACCCGTTCCCGATTTTGTCCTGGAAGTTATGCTAGGGGATGGCGCTGTGGTTGTTTTAGAAGGGCAACAGGTGTTACCCCAGAAAACCCAAGGGTCAGGATTCAATTACCAATATGCCGAGCTTAAGCCAGCTTTACAAGAAATTGTGAGCTAGTTTGTAGGAGTTGTTAGGGGAGTTATTAGGTTAAGTTAGTGGTGCAGTTGAATTCATTATCAATTTGGGGTTTAAGTGTTTTAGTGGCGCTAGGTTTGGGTGCTGGAGATTCTGGATTCTTGACTCAAAAAGCGATCGCCAGTGAAGCAGACGAGCGATCGCCTGCGGAGTTTACCTGTCCTGAAAATATTAATCAGCTAACCGCACATCTCCTCAAGGATTTGCCAGCTTACAGCAATCGGGTAATTCAGCGGACTCAGGATATTAATCAACGGTTTGGTATTGAGAATTATATTGTTACCGCTAGCAAAGCAGAGTTTGAGCCTTTAGGGTTACCGAAACTCCAATATAGCCCCCTGAATCATCAAGAGCCACAGCAGGTTTTTTTCACTGTTTTGGAAAGACAGTATAAAAATGACGAAATCATTAATATTGAAACTTACCATTGGCTATTTCTCACCCTCACCGAAAGCGGTTGGCGCACCGTAATGATGTTTTCTCGCTTTGGCAACTCTCAGGAGAATTTACCCTCTGCACCACCCAGAGAAAGCACTAACGGTATTATTGGACAAGGGGTGCAGCTCTGGCTAAGAGACTGTCGTGCAGGAACCGTTAGGACTTAACTTTTTAAGTAATAAGTAACGAGTAATAAGTAATAAGTTTCCTAGGCTACACCTTGGAATGTAATTAGTCTAAGAATGACGTGCGAGAAATAAGATCAATATGTTTCCTAACTTTCTCCCGCGAGGAGTTTATTCACTAAAAAATCAGAACTCAGTTTACATTGCCGCTAATCTGGATCGTCATGCTATTTCGGTTCCTTTTAGTGAGCAATCAATTGCCACGGCATACCTTAACTTAGGAGAAGGTGAGCCATCTATTTTACTGCTACACGGATTTGATAGCTCTTTACTGGAATATCGGCATTTGATTCCTTTATTGACCGCAAAACACAAGATTTGGGCGATGGATCTACTAGGCTTTGGCTTTACGGAACGAGTCAGCAGTTTAACCTATAGTCCTCAAAGTATTAGAGAACATATTTATCACTTTTGGCAAACTTTAATCCAGCGTCCAATCATTATAGTGGGAGCTTCTATGGGGGGCGCAGCCGCAATTGATTTTACCCTAAACTATCCTGAAGCGGTATCCAAGTTAGTATTGATTAACTCAGTGGGGTTTAATGGCAGTTTTCCTCTTGGTCAGATATTACCTGAAGCAATCTTAGAATTAGGAACAGCATTTTGGCGAACTCGTCGCTACGGGGGTTTATTTTTGAGTCAGAATGGCTGGCTTGATGCTTACATCGAAGATGCTATTATCTGTGCGGCTTTACCGTCATTCATGCCCAACTGGTCAACATCCCTAAAGAACTTTACCCGTAGCGGCGGCTACTATCAGCTGGAAAGCCAGATTCCCCTGGTTAAGAAACCGACACTAATTTTGTGGGGAGAACAAGACGATGTTTTAGGAACCAAGGCTGCTACTCAATTTCAACAGGCGATCGCAGGCTCTAAGTTAATTTGGTTACCTGGATTAGGTCATTCACCGCAGTGGCAAAACCCGCAATTAGTTGCAGCTCATCTTAGGGAATTTATCAACAGCTAAAAATCTTTAAACAAGGCGATCGCTCTTGTTAATCTGAAAACAGACGATCGCCTAGAATAAAATCAACAAGCACGTAAAATTACAATAGCTAATATTTTTGAATTGTTTTTTATGCTGAACAAAGAACAGGCAATAACAATTATCGCTCGTTCACTTCCTGAAAATATGGATATTATTCAAGATGCAATAATAGAGACAGATTATGGGTGGGTATTTTTTTCGCAAACGAAGAAATATATTGAATCTGGATATTTTAGATATAAAGCTATAGGTTCGGGCGGAACTTTAGTAGAAAAGTCTACAGGCAATATGTACAAGTTCGGTTCTGGATTTTCTCTTAAGGATAATCTAAAAATTTACGAGCTTGGATATTTTAGATATAGAAATTGGGATATTGTTATCGATACGGTGCAAGATGAAACAAAAACAATTAAGTTACTATCTCAGTTGAATTTAAGTTATGTAGTTCCCGAACTAGCATATGGAGAAGTTTGGACTATTCCTAAAAAGTATTCAAAAAATCAGCTTCAGAACAGGATCAAGCAACTTCCTTCAAGATTTAATATTGGCTCTATTTATTTTCAATGGTCAATCATTGAATCTTACAAAAAACAGAGCGTATTTACTTACAAGCTGCTCAAAAATCAAGGTTATGTCAATAGAATAGAAGATAAATAAAAAAGCGATCGCTTTTATCTGTAGGTAAGTAATAACAATACTAGACAATAAGTCCTACTAAATACTTTTTGAATCACCATTTTTTGTTGTTGGGGAGTAAGAGGGTGTTTGAAAAGTAAAAAAGCTTTCATGGGATAGTTTATCGAGACAACAACATTCGATACCACCATGAAAGCAACATACAAATCATATCAAGCGTAATCTGACAGCAGAACAATGGATCTTTATTGCACCCTATTTACCAGTAGCTAAATCAGATAGATTCAAGATTCAAAACAAAGTCAGGTAAAGTATCTTCCCCTGATAGAGAATAAGGTTGATTTAATACTTCTTTTGGTTGTCTTTGACGGTAAATTTCTACTTGCTTATCTTGGCGATTAATCAACCAACCTAAGAGAGTCCCATTATTCATATATTCACTCATTTTATCTTGCAACGTTTGCAACCTATCAGAACTTGAACGCAATTCAATAACAAAATCAGGACAGAGAGGGACAAATTTTTCCTGCTGTTGTAAATTTAATTTATTCCATCTTTTTAAAGAAATCCAAGCTGCATCAGGGGAACGATTTGCACTATTAGGAAGTTTAAAACCTGTTGAAGAGTCAAACACAACCCCTAGCTGCTTTTGTCTGTTCCATAGATTCAAATCTGTGATAATATCCGCATTATATTTTCCAGTAAGTCCTCCTGTTGGCGGCATAATAATTAATTTTCCCTGAGCATTACGTTCAAATTTAACTTCAGGATTGGCTCGGCAAAGTTCATAAAATTGCTCTTCATTTAACTTGATTACCGAGTTTAAATCAATAGTAATACTGTTCATTTTCTTAGCTTATAAGCAATGATAGTTAAATAAAATTAAATTTATCCTGAAACAAGCGATCGCTGAATTTAATTATTTGCGATTAACGTCAAGACTATAGATAAATATTAACTAAAACCAACAAAATTATACAGTTTAAGAGTTAATCCCCAGTCCCTAATCCCTAATCCCTAATCCCCATTCAGCATCTAGTTGGGCGATTGAGCGACTTCGTTGTCCTAAAGGATATATTATGCCCTTGTCCCCATTCGAGGATAAATGGTACCGCTTCGCATATGGTACACCTTCGGATAACCGCTTCGCATATGGTTAACTTTAATCTATCATTTTCAAGTTTTTCCCCTTCGCAACTTTGATTTGTGCAACAATGCCGATGATAAGTAGTAAATATTGATTTTTCTGATACCAATATCAACAATGAAAATTATTCAGGCTAATTATCTTTGGTTATTTGGCTTTAGCCTCATGTTTTTTCTAGCGCTGGATTTTTGGTCTTGGCAACAGCCAGTGACATTATCTGAGTTTAATTTTCCTGGCTGGATCTTCTACTTTGTCGGTTTACAGCTTACTTTAGCGATCGCCATTGCCGTTTTTGCCATCACATTTTGGCAGCAAGCTTCAGATGAGGAGAGATTAAAATGAGTCTGGAGTTGATACTTCCTTTGGCTGTTTATCTGATATTCACCCTCTGGGTGGGACTAGCAGGCTATAAAAATCAAAAAAATACCGCCGAGGATTACTTTTTAGCCAATCGTAGTTTAGGGGCAATTGTACTCTTTTTTACCCTCAGTGCTACTAATTTTAGCGCCTTTTTTTTCCTAGGCTTTGCTGGTGCTGGCTATCGTATTGGCATTAGCTACTATCCTATGATGGCTTGGGGGACTGGATTTGCGGCGTTAACTTTTTACTATATTGGCGATCGCGTATGGCGACTGGGGAAGGAATTTAACTTAATTACTCCTGGGGAGTTAATCTTTAATCGCTTACCGTCTCAGTCTCTAAAGCTAATCTTCTTAGGGGTAATGGTGATTTTTACCCTGCCCTACTTAACTCTCCAGCCCATTGGTGCGGGATACTTGCTAGAAAACTTATCAGGAGGACAGATTCCCTACTTTGTGGGGGCGACTGCCTTAACCGTGGCGATCGTTTTTTATGTCTGTATTGGCGGCATGGTAAGCGTTGCTTTAACTGATCTAGTTCAGGGTATCCTAATGTTTATCTTGATGATTGTTGCCCTACTGGCGATCGCCAATAGTTTAGGGGGAATTAGTGCCGCCAACCAGGCTGTATTCACTCTCAAACCTGAATTATTTAGCAGACAGGGGATGGGTGATTTTTTTACTCAGAAAAAGTGGTTTAGCTATATGTGTTTGTGGACTTTTACTTTGCCGATGTTTCCGCAGATGTTTATGCGGTTTTATACTCCTAAAACCCCCGCTTCCCTCAAAGTAGCCACTGTATTTTATCCCATTGTTACCACCATTTTATTTATCTGCCCTGTGCTGATTGGCATGTGGGGACATCTCACTTTCCCTGATCTGGTGGGGGAACAAGTGGATCAAATTTTCCCGTTAATGCTCAATGAATATACATCTAAATGGTTAACATCCCTGGTTATGGTGGGGGCACTAGCGGCGTTTATGTCTACCTTAGATTCTCAACTCCTTGCCTTAAGTTCGATGCTGACGCGGGATATCTACACAACCTACCTTCGTCCCCAAGCTTCTCTATCTGAACAAACTGTTGTCGGTAGATTGTTGATTGTTGCTTTAGCAATTGTTGGCTTAATTTTAGCTTACCAACCTCCAGAATCAATCTTAACTCTGGCTACTGAAGCATTTACAGGATTATCCGTCTTGTTTCCCACTGTAATTGCCGCTTTATATGGTAAAAATGTCTCTCCTAAAAGCTGTTTTGGCTCAATTTTAATCGGGGAACTAATGCTGATTGGCTTTAAAACTAATGTAATTCCAGCTAGCTTTACTTTCGGATTTTTACCCATCATTCCTATTGTGGCAATATCGTCTTTAATAATTATTTTTGATAGTTTATTATTGCGGAAATCGAGTTAGCTTGCTTGTCTGACTATATTTTTTTAAATTTATCCGATTCTAATCTAGCCGCTACTAAAGAACAGACAACAATAGGGGCGGTTATAGCCCGCAGTATCCGCCGCCCCAGGCTCACTGGCTGAAAGCCACAGGCGATCGCCTGTTCAATTTCGGCTGCTGTCCATCCACCCTCACAGCCTGTAGCAATAACGATTTCCGTTAGGGCTTGGTTAGAAATACTATTGATACTATCCGATAAAGTTGCTTTGTATCCTCTCGCCACGCAGATATATTGATGGTGTTGATTAAAACTCGTTGATGATTCACTGATTGCATCTCTAAATTTAACAGGTTCCATCACCTGGGGAATAATCTGCCTTTCCGACTGTTCTGAGGCTTCAGTGGCAATCTTGCGCCAGCGTTGAACTTTACTGAGACTGGGCTTAAGGAGGGTGCGATCGCTAATTACTGGTATAAATTTACTGACTCCCAATTCCGTACCGCAGCGGATAATCTGTTCGTAACCACTTCCTTTAGGTAAAGCGGTTACTAGAGTGAGAGATACAGGTAGTTCATTATCAACCTCAACTGACTCAATGATCTTGGCTAAATGTTCTTTAATTTCCGCTAACCAAGTATTTCCCCCACCATCCATCGCCAAAAAGCGATCGCCATTCCCCAACCTCAAAACCCTCAAGAGATAGTGGAGTTGCTGCGAATCTAAGGTAATTAGATCTTGATCGATTTGTTCTGGGATAATTGTTAGACGATAGGTCAATTGATTTAGTAAAAAGTTCTAATAAATAATTTATTATTTTACTTCTACTTCCCTATTTTCTGACTGGTCAAGATTTGTTTCCTGGGGCGCAGAAGACCCAAAAGTCTTATTAGAATACCACTGGACCCCAATGCCGACACCAACCAGCAAAAACACACTTGATAAAACTATCACAAATATGCCTGCAATACTCATAATCTTGGTTGTAGCAGGAGTTAGCAATAAATCTTGGTATTGTGTAAATACTAAATTTGATCGGTTAATTGATTCTGCAAAAATGCTGATTATACTCATTGAAAAATTTTCTGAATTTGTCTTAATTTTTTAATAATAGTATATTTAAAAGATCATTCCTGCTACATCTTTCTTATTGTAGAAAAGCTATCTGTCTGAAGATAGATTAACAAAGTATTGCCTTTATAAAGCGATCGCCGACCATAAAAAAAGTTCTTAGGTTGGAACCAGTTAACTATAGCAGATTAATAATTTTTACTTCAGGCTATTGATCATATTATTAATTTGGCTGTAATATCCAGCAACTTATATCTATAATCCCAGATAAGTTAGGATACTAGATCCGAATACCAAAATACACTTACTAAATGCAAACCTGAAAAACCCCAAACCTCTTTACCCGTTACCCGTTACCCGTTACCCGTTACCCTTCTTGCCGAGCGTTCCCTTGCGCCTTTCCTAAAGGATACCGCTCCGCATATCGGCGGCGCGGGGTCTCGGCGCTACCCGTTACCCTTGCATAATCAATAAGTGTTCTATCTAAACAGGATTTAGTATGACTACCAGTACTAGAGTGCCGCGACGCTTTTCTCTATCCCTGTCTCAATATCTGACTGTAATTGGCTTAGGGATTACGATTGTCTTCTTGGCGATCGCTATTTTAGCCCCTACTCTGCAAAGTCAAGGCTGGTTACAAGATCCCACTGCATCTCTCGTCAATCCCATCAATGAAGCCCCAAGCACAACTCATTGGTTTGGTACCACCCGTCAGGGATATGATGTTTTTTCCCGCACTCTGTTTGGCACCCAGGCTGCGTTAAAGGTAGTGGCACTAGCAACTACTTTTAGTCTTGTTCTAGGAGTGCCTTTAGGCATGATTAGTGGCTATCTGGGGGGCAAGCTTGATAAGCTACTGCTCTTTTTTATGGACACAATTTATACTCTGCCTGGTTTATTGCTGTCCGTCACCCTGGCTTTTGTCGTGGGGAAAGGGGTGATCAATGCCGCACTGGCATTAAGCATTGCCTATATTCCTCAATATTACAGAATAGTTCGCAACCACACTACCAGCGTCAAAACCGAACTTTTTATTGAAGCAGCCCAGGCAATGGGAGCATCCACCAGCAGAATTTTATCACGCTATCTATTTTGGAACGTGATCCAGAGTGTTCCTGTACTTTTTACCCTCAATGCGGCGGATGCGATTTTGATTTTAGGCGGATTAGGATTCCTAGGGCTAGGACTACCCCCAGAAGTACCAGAATGGGGGCACGATCTGCGGTTAGCACTAGATGCCCTGCCTACAGGAATTTGGTGGTCAGCAACGTTTCCTGGGTTAGCTATGACTACCCTAGTTACAGGTTTGTCTTTAATGGGTGAAGGATTAGGAGAAATGCTCAATCCTCAACATAAATCAGCGAAATAAGCTATCAGCTATAGGCTCTAAGCTTTTTAAACCATAAATAATCTCAGGACTAATGACTAAAAACTAAGAACTAAAAACTTTTTAACTGACGTTAAATTAAGGATAAAAAGCCAGTTTTGGTAAACCCGCTGTCTCATCCCAACCCATCATTAAATTGAGACACTGTATGGCTTGACCTGCCTGACCCTTGATTAGATTATCGATCGCCGATAAAACTATCACTCGACCTGTTCGCAGATCAGCCTGAATGCCAATATAGGCTAAATTAGTGCCGCAAGCCCACTTGGTTTGGGGATAAATCCCGTTGGGTAATATTTTGACGAAGGGGGATGAGCGGTAAAAGGCATTATAGATAGTGATCAAATCTTCCCTAACTAACCCAGGATCGCGGAGGGTGGCATAAACCGTGGACAAAATTCCCCGAACCATGGGAACTAAGTGGGGGGTAAACTGCACTTTAAGCTCTTCATGGGCTAAAGAGCTACAAATTTGTTCAATTTCAGGAGTATGACGATGATTAGCGACACCATAAGCTCCAAAAGAGCCATCGGCTTCCGCTAAGAGCATGTTGGTTTTTGCCTGACGACCTCCACCAGATGTCCCTGATTTAGCGTCAATAATCGCTGTTGCAGGGTCGATTAATCCTTGCTTAAGCAGGGGGGCTAATGCCAGTAAGCTAGCGGTAGGATAACAGCCAGGGCAGCCGACTAGCTGGGATTGCTTGATCTGTTCTCGGTATAGTTCAGGTAAACCATAGATGGCAGAGGATGCCGTATCGAGATCCTCGCGCTCTTTTTTATACCAGTCAGTATAGGTCTTGAGATTGCTAAAGCGATAGTCAGCAGACAGATCTAAAACTTGGCATCCCTTAGCCAATAAAACGGGGGCAATGTCGCAGGCTAATCCATTGGGGAGTGCCAGAAATACAGCCTTGCAGCGTTCAGCAACCAGATCTAAATCAATTTTTTCTACCTTGAGATCGACACAATGAGCTAAATGAGGATAAATTGAGCTATAGTCTTTACCTGCACTGCTATCACCACCAAGATAGGCGATAGTCACTTGAGGATGTTCCAAGAGAAGTCTGACTAATTGAACTCCTCCATATCCAGAAGCTCCAATAATTCCAATGGGCGTTTTAGCCATATCACTCATGATTTTATGCTCCTGATCTCTAATTGAATACTGCTGCTTAAGATCTTTAGTTTAAGCATAATTGCTGGCAAGAAAGCAAAACTTTGCCCATAATTGTGATTTTATTGGCTATATCGCTGTTGCTCATGAAAATGCGATCGCTTAAAAGTTATTAAGTTATGAACAGGAAATTTTTTGCGGTACTTATAGTCAGCCTAATGCTCAGTTGGATATTGAGCTGTGTCCCTATTGCTGAACAAAAATTCGCCACTAGCAATGATTCCCCACAGACTGCTAAAAATATACCGTCCAATATTTATTTACCACCACAGGAAGATTTACGAATAGCTGTAATTAGTGACCTCAACAGTCAGTATGGTGCTACGGAATATGAGTCAGAAGTACATCAGGCGATCGCTCTAATGGAACAATTGGAGCCTGATTTGGTGCTCTGCGGTGGAGATATGATTGCGGGACAAAAGTTATCTCTAACCCGACAGCAAATACAGTCGATGTGGAAAGCTTTTGAGGAGCAAATAGCTGCCCCCTTAAGAGAAGCACAACTCCCTTTTGGCTTTACCATCGGCAACCATGATGGCTCAGGCGCAATTAAGAATAAAAGTCTGGTGTTCCAACAAGAGCGGGATTTAGCTCAGGCTTATTGGCTAAAACATCGAGAGCAGCTAGGCTTAAACTTAATAGATTCTGCTCATTTCCCTTTCTACTATACTTTTCAACAGCAGGGTATATTTTTTCTCGTCTGGGATGCCTCAACTCACCAGATCTCCGATGAGCAGTTAGCCTGGGTTAAACAAAGTCTCAGTAGCAAAGTAGCAAAGAGAGCTAAGTCTATCATTGTCCTGGGTCATTTACCCCTATACCCCGTTGCTCCAGCCAAAGATAAGCCTGGAGAATACCTTGCTAATAGTAACCAATTGCGATCGCTCTTGGAACAAAATCAGGTGTTAATATACGTTAGCGGTCATCATCATGCCTATTATCCTGGTAAGATTAATGGCTTAAAATTACTCCACGCAGGAGCTTTAGGACAGGGAGAAAGAGCATTAATCAACAGTGATTTACCACCGCAAAAAACGGTAACTCTAATTGATTTAAAGCTAGCAACATCTGAGATAGTCTACACTACTTATAATGCCAAAACTTGGAAAGTTATATCCTTAAAACAATTACCAACTTCAATTCCTTATCTAGATGGTGAAATTAAGCGGCACGATCTGTAAGAAATTTTAATATATTTTTGATATGAGCTTTTATACAAGTTTTAAAGATTGAATTATAGGCTCAGAAAAAACAATGTTCTAGCCTGATATTGCTACACTCAATGCCTTAGCTGATAATTAATGCTCAACAGCCTTAACCACAAACCAGGATAGCGTTTTTCTATCCATGGCTGAGACTGCTTGAGCCAACCAGGGAACCACCACCCCAGGAGTAAATTCCTGAGAGCATCTAGATTAAACGACCAGTAGGAACCTAGCCAACGCATTAGATCCTTTGCTCCAGCCATTTCCACAATCCAGACTAATAAAGCGGGATTTTTGCGAGCAGCAATCAGAGCCAGTCTAGTAAAGGTATACCAGTCAGTTCGATCTTTAATAAAAGTATCGGCAACGTCGGGGTGTTCTTCCGCCAGCAGCCCAAAGAAGGTATTGAGCATCGAGTTAATTCTAGGGGGCGGCAAAGTTTTTCCTGTAGGCACCATCATTCCTTTAGAAAAGAGCCAGGTAACGGCAATATTACTTTGATAAGCTCTAATCTGATTAAGATCCTCTGCCTTTAGCAAATCATGCTCTAGGGCGGTATTGAGCAGGGTGGTTAAGCGCTCCAGATTACGCACGAGGGAACCAAACCCAGTAAAAATTAAGGGTGACTGGAGAGAAGCCGCATCACCAATCGCCAATAACCGAGCAAACGCCACAGTGCGATCGCGATCGCCAGTGCTAAAATGTCCTGGAATGTAGCCAAAGGTGGGTTTCTTCCACACTAGCTCCTCAGGATCACAACGACGATACTCAGGCAAAATAGTAAAGAAATCTTCGTACATTTCCAGAAGGGAACCAGGGTTTTCAGGATGTACCTGATGATAGTGAAATAAATAAAAAGTCAGCTCGTCATTGCCTGCGGGAAACAGCTCCCAAATTAACTGCCTGCCTCTGGAGATATCACCATGAGAATTCAGCACATCACCATAATCAGCATCCCACACTTCAGGAGCAAAGCCGCTGGAAATTACTGCCCCAACGGTGGGACAAACGCTATCAAAAGCCCGTCCTCCATTAAGCTGCCAGGCGATAGGAGAGGCAGTTCCCATAGCATCTACCAGCAGTCTGGCTGTAGCTTGCTTACTACCCTGAGTCACTAAGTCAGTAAATTTAACTGTAACCTCTGATTCAGAAATATCTGCCCGAATAAATTCTGTTTGCTCCCAAATCTCTCCCCCTGCTTGACGTAGTTTGTCACCACACAGACGGAGGAACTTTTCAGCATCAATGGCAATGTTGAGTACTTTGGGGGTGTGCAGCACCGCCGCCTTGAGATGTTCAGGATTATAAGCATCAAAAAACTTGCTAAAGCCATCGAGGTATTCTGCGGCAATTACCGATTCAAATTCTTCAGAGGTGAACAACCCTAAATTAATTAAACTTTGAAACTCATCGCGGGAAATATTCCACTCCCGATTCATTCTGCCAAAGGGCAATCTTTCCACCAATAGTACTCGATAGCCTTGCTGTGCCATGACTGCCGCATGAATTACTCCTAGCGCACCACCGACATAGATAAGGTCATATTCTGTCATACTGACCTTTGAGTTACTTTGTGGTTCACTAGTAAAAATTACCTGTCGGGGCTGTTGAGGATTTTTAACACTTTCTCGCCAACGTTGTTCCCACCAATAAACTCGATTGAGGTCATATTCTCCGTTGGGCATTTTTTGGAAGTACTTGACGGTTAGGGGATAGGCTGACTCAAGTGCTTCAAAAATAGACTGTTGCCCCAGATCGATTGCGGGGGGAATCGGATAATTGGGCGGAAACGCCTCGCGAATAGACTCTGTTAACTGCTTGGTGGTACTTTGGGCAGCAACAATCTTTTGTTCTCCCCATTGAAAAATCTTTAAATAGGTTGTGCGCTGTAACTGCCAGACAAAAACCGACAGTTCGCTCTGGCTGAAGGAGTCAAGCTGAACTCTAATGCCGTCTGGAGTAACAGTTTTTTTTCCCTGTTGAGGTTGCCAGACATTTTTTAACCAATTTTTAACCTCCTCCGTCTGAGGCGTTGGTATTTCAAGATAAGCTAACTCTTTCACTCTTCATCGTTGAGGACACAATATTTTTTTAGTAATCGGTAAAGCCATCGAGCAGCATAACCAGTAGTCTTACCAATAATTAACTTACCAAACTTTCGCTGTACCTGAGCTTTATTCAAAGATTTAACCTGGACATTGCCAGACTAGCTAGAGAGAAAAATCATTTCCACAACTGGTAACTAGCTAGTTAGCTGTTCTCCCATCTTACTTATTTACTTAACTAAAGTTCAGCTGTGCGACCCTTCTGGGGAAATAATCCCGCTGGCTTGATTTGCAGGAAAAAAATAATCACAGCGAATACCATCACCTTTGCCATGCTAGTGGTAGAAAAGAAGTCAAAAAAGTCAATAATTGGCTGGGGAGCCTTAGAAGAAGACAGCATAAAGGCTAAAGTTCCCGAACTCAGAAAATTGTTCAGGGTGCCAATGCTCAATGCCGCGATTACTGAACCGAAAAGGTTTCCTACTCCCCCCACAACTACCACCATAAAAGTATCGACAATGTAGTTTTGCCCAGTGTTGGGTCCCACCGAACCTAGTAGACTAACGGCAGTACCAGCAATTCCTGCCAAGCCTGATCCTAGGGCAAAGGTGAGAGCATCCACTTGAGCTGTCGGAATACCTAAACAAGAACTCATGGTGCGGTTTTGAGTCACCGCTCTAATCTTTAAGCCCCAGGTAGAACGCTGCAAAAACCAGTAGACTCCAAGAAGGCAGAGGATAGTTAAAGTAATGATCCACAGGCGCACATAGGGAGCCTGAAATCCTAGGATTCTGATACCGCCCCTTAGCCAAGTGGGAGCAGTAACATCAACGTTTCTAGCACTAAACCAGGGCTTAGTTAAAACCCGATTACTATTTAATAATGCGTTAAAAGCGATCGCAATTCCCCCAGATAGCAGCAGCAGTAAGGCGATCGCCCAATTCTTGATTCTTGACCAATTGGGGCGATTCTGAAGCAGCCTTAGCCCACCAAAAAACAGCAGGCTAAAAATTCCCAGGGCGATAAACAACAGCCAATTAACGCTACGGACAAACTGCTGCAAAATCAAGCTGACACCCCAGGTTGCCAACAAGGTTTCCAGGGGTCTGCCATAAAGAAAGCGAATTACCCCCCGTTCTAGAATTAAGCCCACCGTCGCCGAAACGATAAACGCCACGGGAATTGCCACAATAATATAAAAATCAGACCAGGGAGCACCCCAAGATTTAAAAATATTTTGGACAACAAAAGTAGCATAAGCCCCTAGCATCATTAATTCACCATGGGCGAGGTTAATGACTCCCATCAACCCAAAAACAATCGCCAGACCGAGAGCAGCAATTAGCAAGACGGAACCAGTGCTGATCCCGTTAAATACACCCTCAATTAAACCCTCAATTAATACAGACACAGGCTCTAATTTGCATAAAATTTTACATAATAATAAAAAAGTAGCCAGCGGCTACTTTTTGTTCATAATCCCTAGCCTAGATCAATAAAGAACTAAGCTTCAGCGGCTTTATATTTTCCGCCTTTATTGGGATCTGTCCAGTCACAGGCAAAGCCTTTCGTATCTTTAACGAACTGATTCCAGGGAATGGGATCTAACGGTCCTTCCGTAGACCAAACAATGTCAAATAGACCATCATCTCTAATTTCCCCAATACGAACAGTTTTAGAAATATGATGGTTAGGCTGCATAGTTACCAAGCCTTCGGGAGCATCAAATTTCTGCCCCACTGCGGCTGCCCGCACTGCCTCTAACTCGGTGGTGCCCGCCTTTTCTACTGCCTGTTTCCAGAGATAAACCATGATGTAGGCTGCTTCCATCGGGTCATTAGTTACCCGCTCTTCGCCATACTTGGCTTTAAAAGCAGAGACAAACTTCTCGTTTTGGGGACTTTCGACGGTTTGGAAATAGTTCCAAGAAGCATAATGACCCGTGAGATACTCAGAACCAATTTGTCGTACCTCTTCTTCGGCAACACTAACAGACATTACGGGATATTTATCAGGTCCTAATCCTGCTCCCTGAAGCTGTTTAAAGAACGCTACGTTGGTATCACCGTTAAGGCTATTGAAGATCACCCCACCATTGGGCAACGCCCGCCTAATTTTATTGATAATCGGCGTAACTTCCGTATCTCCCAGGGGCAGGTAGTCCTCTCCAGCTACAGTTCCCCCATTGGCTGCTAGCTGTTCCTTGATAATTGTATTGGCGGTGCGCGGAAAAACATAGTCTGAGCCAACCAAGAAAAATTCCTTGCCTTTATTTTCCAGCAGCCAATCAACCGCTGGTTCAATTTGTTGGTTCGGTGCTGCACCAGTGTAAAAGATATTCTGGGAGCATTCCTGCCCTTCATACTGCACTGGATACCACAGCATGTGCTTTTTAGACTCAAATACTGGCAATACAGCTTTGCGGCTAGCGGATGTCCAGCAGCCGAACACGGTAGCTACCTTATCTTGGTCGATTAATTTAGCTGCTTTTTCCGCGAAGGTGGGCCAATCTGAAGCTCCATCTTCTTTTACAGGAATAATCTGCTGACCTAAAACCCCTCCAGCGGCATTGATTTCATCAATTGCCAACATTTCGGCATCAACCACAGTGGTTTCACTAATTGCCATAGTACCGCTCAAGGAATGGAGAATTCCCACCTTGATTCCGTCACCCGCAGCCGCACAGGGGTCTGCTGCGGCACAAGGGTCTGCGGCACAGGGGTCTCCTGCTGTACCACCACCACTAGCACAACTCTTTAACAGTAAGCTAGCCAAGACTCCAGTGGAGCCATAAAGTAAAAATTTACGTCTTCCTATTTCTGACATAACCTTAGTATTTGTAGGTATTTAATCCTTACTAATCACCTAGCCTGGTTTAAGGTAGGATTTGTTAGATTTAATTTTGAGCAATTACGAATATTGTTTCGTGGACAAAATTGTACCTTTTAATACCAAAAAAAAAGCAATATTTGATACAAAATTAATCTCTGCATCATTTAGTACTAATATTCTATTAATGAATTTAAGTTTTAAACTACAGTCAGAATGCGATCGCCTCTATCTCTGGCTTAAAAAGCTCATAATCAGCGGTTTAGTCTTGACTCTGATTTTGTTGGGGGGCTGTAGTAATTCATCACAACTGGCTGATGAGGGAGTGACTAAAATTACTCTGTGGCACGGAATTAATCCTCCTGCAAACCGAGTTATCTTCCAAAGATTAGTGGCGAAGTTTAATTGGCGACATCCCGATATTGAGGTGGATGCAGTTTATATCGGTCAGCCTGATGCTCAACTGCCAAAAATCTTTGCTGCCAGCATCAGCAAGCAACCTCCTGACCTCCTCTGGTTTGCTCCGCAAATTGCTGGCAAGTTAGAGCAGTTGGGGGTTTTATTACCTTTGGAAAGCTGGCTTGATAGTGCCTCCATCAAAGCAGAAATCGACCCTGCAATGTTTGACTCAATGCGGTTAGACGGGCATATTGTCTCTGTTCCCTTCGCCACTAATAATGCCGCTATATTTTATCGTCCTAGTCTATTTGAAGAAGCAGGAATCACCGAACTCCCCCAAACTTGGTCGCAATTACAGCAGGTTGCGCAACAGCTGACTCAAGAGCGCAATGCTGATAATCCTGTCAAAAAACACGGTATTTTATTATCCCTGGGGAAGGGAGAGTGGACAGTATTTACCTGGCTTCCTTTTATTTTCAGTGCAGGAGGAGACGTACTTGATGCAGGACAGCCTAACCTAGTTAATCAGGGGGCGATCGCAGCATTAGAATTTGGGGCAGATTTGGTTAAGTCTGGGGTAGCAGTTTTATCTCCTCCCGAAAGGGGCTATGAAATTGATGATTTTATTGCGGGTAAAGTAGCAATGCAGATTACAGGTCCCTGGACGTTAGCACAGTTAAAGGAAACCAAGATTGACTATGGTGTTTTCCCGATTCCTGTGGCGGAACAGCCAGCGGCGGTAATTGGCGGAGAAAATTTGTTTGTTTTTAAAAGTGACTCGAAGCGAGAACAGGCAAGTATTAAGTTTTTAGAATATATCTTAAGCGAAGAGTTTCAGACCGCCTGGGCTTTAGAAACGGGCTATCTCCCCGTAAATCTGAAATCTCAGCAAAGCACCGCCTATCAAAACTTTATTGATAGTAATCCAGTGGTAAAAGTATTTCTAGAGCAGATGCAGTGGGCAAAATCTCGTCCTTTGATTCCTCAATATAATCGACTATCTGAAAATCTGGGTCGAGCAATTGAAGCCAGTCTCTTGGGCAAACAAACCCCCGAAGAAGCTTTAGGGCGATCGCAGCAGCGTTTAGATTTGATTTTTGGTAATTAACTTTTCGTGTTCTTTGTAAATCTACCCAGCAAAAAATTCCACCAGGCTAATTATGGAGAAAAGGTTCCACAGCAAATTTTATTTTTAAGCTTTATGGTTCATGGTAAATTTTATTCTCAAATCTCTCGTCTATTTCTCTCCCCGAAAACTTCAGTTAGATTGATGGGAATTGCTAGCTTGGTTTTAGCAAGTATTTTTACTCAATCAATCATAATTCAGGAAACTAAAGCCAAAGAAGAAACTATCCAGTCCAACGAGATAACTGCGCTTCCAGCAGAAAATATCGTTTGTCTTTCCGCATCGGGTAATAGTTATAATTGGGCGTCCACTCTTACTTGGGCGGCAGAAATAGTTAGAGATGCCGCTAACAAAATTGTTGCTGATGCCAGGCTAAACGTATCTTGTGTTTCGGGAGCAAGTTCGGGGAGTGTTTTTGTGGCTACCTATGGTTCCTTAATTCAAAATAAACAGTTATTTAATCGTCCCGACTTTACACCTCAAAGTATCACTAAACAAGAAGCGGAAATCCTAGTCAATTCTCTGTTGTTTATGGCTCTAGCTGCTGATTATCCTCAAGATGTAGCTAAATTTTATACTGTTCTCGATGGAGAACCCCAACCAGACCCCGCGTGGTGGAAATCACAATATAGTCTGGAAAGGATCATGCTCGATTTTGGGACGAGGGTAATGTTGGCACAGCATCTCACTCAGTCTGATGTGGAGTTAGTAGAGCGTTTGGAGCAGTTTGTAAAATATGATTCTGTAGCAGAATTAAAGTCCGTTGCAGAAGATTCGCAGCTACGAAAAAATTATCGCAGGGTTACTTTTGGGATCTGGCAACACTCCCAGAATATTCTAGATCGACTCTATAAAGATGCCAGGTATCGACGAGGCGATCGCCGTCGCGATCGAGATGATTTTCGCGACAATCCCCAACACCCCGTGAGAAAGGCTTTGGCACAACAGCCTGCTGATGGATTTTTCTCCTTAACCTACGCTGAATTAGCTTTTACCGAGTCAACCCTGGACTATAAAAAATTGCGCTCCTCCGCACCTCCAGCGGATGTTTTAGTTCCCTTTATCTTTGCTAATGAAACGACTGCTAAAACTATTATTGAATCCCCGTTCTATCAAGAGCGAGTTAAAAATGACGATCCCTACGTTGAGCAGTACGTAATTTGCGTTGTTCCAGATTATTACACCATGATTTTCCATGGAGTAAAAGAGCCAGACTTAATGCCCCCTAGTTTATTTCGCTTATCCCCAATCCTTGAAGGGGCGACTACCAATTTAGCCGCAGGGGTTAGTGATTTCTATCAACCTCTAGCGGAAAAAAATTGGCATGAACAGCCCCGATTTAAGTTAATTACCAGTACTCGCTTTTGGCGACAAGGAGACAAGTTTCTAAGTGCTCGAATGGGTGTAGCAGGAGGTTGGGTAGATAGCTATGTTGGGGGAGCAGCAACTCTCTATTTAGGTTCGGGTTATGCAGCAGAGCAATCGGATTCTAACCTGTATTTTTCAACTTTCTCTCGTCAGGATGCTATGGGGGAATTTGCTAAGAAGGTAGTGAAAAAATATTTTGCTCCTCAAAATTCTCAAGCAGTAATCGCCAATATTGAAGAGCATCGAGGGCATTTACCGATTCTGATGGAACGCTACCGAGAATTTTATCCCGAAAGTACACTTACTTGGCAGCCGATATTCGTAGACTACCAGGTTCGATTTTTTGCCGAAAACAAAGACTTGTTACAGGGAATTTTAGGTTTAATTGATAACGTACTTAATTTTGGGTTAAATTCTGCTCCCGCAGCTATTACCAGACAATCAAACTATCTTTTAGCCAGAACCACTAACGTAGTACGCCACAATCTGGGGACGGCTCAGGAGTTGGGTTATATTTACGATCGCTCTTATCAGGATCAGTTTTATGGTCATTCCGAATAAGAAGCATAAGAAATGATGTATAGCAGTCGAAGTAAAGATTAGGACGATAAAAAAAGTCTCACGCAAAGTCGTTTATCCCCGTCGTATATGGGGCCAAGGCGCAAAGAGACCTTAACCTATATTTTCGATGCCTATACTATTCTCTACTCAAAATAATTAATGCCTAAAAATTTAAAAGCTAATAGCCTCAATTAAAAAGCTATTAGCTCATAAGTTAATCAACGGAATAATCCCAAAGAATTATTACGCCATCCGTGAATAATACTCAACTACCAGCAGTTCGTTAATCTGAAGGGCTATCCACTCTCGCTCAATAACGCCATTGACTTTTCCTGTCAAAGCAGACTTATCAAACTCTAGATGACTAGGAAGATTAGCTAAACCTGGATATTCCATGTTGCTTTCCACTAATTTACGCGAGCGA
The DNA here is from genome assembly GCA_038524995.1 of Cyanobacteria bacterium J06621_8. GTDB lineage: Bacteria > Cyanobacteriota > Cyanobacteriia > Cyanobacteriales > Xenococcaceae > Waterburya. Next base: position 49,505 of record JBCBIE010000018.1, on the reverse strand, counting down.
TCGCGATCTCTAACCTTAATGATGTCTCCAGCACGACACTGATAACTAGCAACATCCACAACGCGACCATTTACCGTGATATGCCCGTGATTTACTAGCTGTCTAGCAGCGGGAATTGTCCCCGCCATCCCTAAACGAAAAATAGTATTGTCGAGGCGCATCTCCAGAAACTCTAGTAAAGTCTGACCTGTGGAACCAGCTACCCGACGGGCTTTACGCACATAGCGAACCAATTGCTTTTCGGTCACGCCATAATTGAAGCGGAGTTTTTGCTTTTCTTCTAAACGAATGGCGTATTCTGAACGTTTACGACGATTTTGACCATGTTGTCCTGGGGGATAAGCTTTGCGCGCACTTTTTCTAGTTAAACCAGGTAAATCCCCTAAACGACGGACGATCCGCAGCCGCGGACCTCTATAGCGAGACATATATTATTTCCTCTCTAGACTGTAATTTCAAAATATCTCCAAATATTCAATTATACATGAATAGGGCAATTGCCAAGCAAAATAATTTTTGCTGAATATTAAACCCAATGAGCCTTAAAGCTTTCTCGATAAAAAAGATGAGCTAGCCATAACTAACTCATCTCATCAGCAAATCTTAGTGTTAATAAAGCATTAAAAACATTTAGCTAGCTTTCACAAAGCTAACATCACGTCCTTTAGTAGCCCAGAACATGCCATGAATCTTTTCTACTGCAGCCATTAATTCACCAGCAAGCTCATTACTGACTTCAACTTTACAGGCAGAACATAGCTTAGTTGCTTTCCAGAATGTATCGTGGAGGTCAGGATACTTTTCTAGGTGAACTGGCTTGAAGTAGTCTGTCCAAAGAATCAGCAAGTCTTCCTTGGTTTTTTGCGCTTGTTCTTCCTTAATAGCAACATAGCGACTCAAAGTATTTTGATAGGCAACATATGCCACCTTATCTGAAGCAGAAGGAATTTCGAGGGCTAAAATTTTCTTGGTCATTGATACCACCGCTTCCGCTGTAATACGGGCAGCAGCAGGGTCATATACGCCACAAGGTCCATCGCAATGGGCATGAACTTCAGGCGCAGAGGATACTCGTTTAATTTGGGAAATAACTTGTTTCAACATCATGGTTTATAGTGTTTGGTTGATATGGGAAGTTAATTTGGTGAGCTTTATTTACGTTCCAGTGGTAATCATTTTGAGATTAGAACCACCATGTAAAATACTCAAGAAGGTATAAATCGCGATGATATATCCGTAGTCCCCATCCTTATCTTTAGCTTAGTTTGGTTGAGGGTTGGTTTGCAAGTAACCTATAACCGATGGCTTATCTACAGCGCTGGGATTAAAGTCGTTAACATAAATAGATAAAATCTGTTTTTTCTGAATAAACCATGGCTTTACTGCGGATTGTCGCTTTATTTCTTGGTCTGAGCGTAATTTTGGGATTATCAATCTGGTTAGTGACATCCTTGTCACACCTATATATGCAGATTTCCTTTACCGCTCCCATCTTGGCTAATCTGCTCTTGTTATTGGTAATTGTCCTAATTGGCTCGTTGATTGGTGGTTATATTTACTACGTCAATAAATATACTGCCAGGAGTCGTCGCCCCAGGGGAAGTAAACGCTCTCCCCGTTATGCCAGAGTGCCCGAAGAGAAAACCCAGGTCGCAGCGCAAAATCTCCAGGTATTGAAACAGCAGGTTAATCAAATCCAGGATAAAATCGCGCAAAAAGCTTTACTGAATAGATCACAACAAATTGAGGCAGATCTGCAACGGGGAGAAGTTAAGGTAGTTATTTTTGGGACAGGTTCGGCGGGTAAAACCTCTATCGTCAATGCTTTAGTGGGGGAAATTGTCGGAGACACTAATCCTATTATGGGGACAACAACCCAGGGTGAAACCTACAGCCTAAAGTTGCAGGGAGTGGGACGAGAGATTTTAATTATTGATACTCCAGGAATTTTAGAGTCAGGAATTGCGGGGACTGATAGGGAAGAAGTTGCCAAACAGTTGGCGACAGAAGCAGATCTTCTGGTTTTTACAGTAGATAATGATCTGCGACAGTCGGAGTATGAGCCATTAAAAACCTTAGCTGAAATTGGCAAGCGATCGCTCTTAGTATTTAATAAGATTGATCTCTATACTGATGAAGATCGCTCGATGATTTTAGGTCGTCTAAAGGAGCGAGTTAAAGCATTTATTCCCCCCAGTGACGTGACGGCAATCTGCGCTAACCCCCAACCCGTGCAGTTAGCTAGTGGAGAGATTATTGACCCCCCAGTGGAAATTCTGCCGCTGATTAAAAGGCTAGTAGCGGTATTACGTGCTGAAGGGGAAGATTTAATTGCCGATAATATCTTGCTCCAGTCCCATCGTCTAGGAGAAGAAGCCCGAACTATTATTGCCAATCAAAGACGGCGAGAGTCAGACAAAATTATTGACCGCTATCAGTGGATTAGTGCGGGGGTAATTGCCGTAACCCCTTTACCTGTCGTTGATATGCTGGCAACGGCGGCAGTTAATGCCCAAATGGTAATTGAAATTGGCAGAATTTATAATATTGAGCTGGATTTGGAACAGGGAAAAGAATTAGCCTTATCTTTAGGTAAAACCCTTGTCAGCCTGGGAGTGGTTAAAGGGGCGGTGGAGCTTTTGGCAAAGGCACTTCAGTTTCACTTTGCTACTTACATCGTGGGTAAAGCGATTCAGGCGGTATCTGCGGCATATTTGACCCGTATTGCAGGGAAAAGCTTTATTGAATATTTTCGGCGCAACCTTGATTGGGGCGACGGTGGCATCACCGAAGTTGTAAAGCAACAGTTTCAACTGAGTCGGCGAGATGAGTTTGTTAAATCTTTTGTCCAGGATGCCATTTCTAAAGTTGTGCATCCCCTTTCCGAAGCTTGGGGAGATGAGGATCTTGATGAGGAAGAGCAAACTGCCCAGGTTTCTTCAATGGTGGCGCAGCTAGAGGATGACTGGTAGTTTCTGGATTGCCCTAACCCTCTTCTGTCAGATTCCGAGAATTAAATTAAACAAAAATAGAAAAAGTCTTGAGTAGCTGAGAGTGAGGCAGGGCAATGGATATTTAATTCACATCAAGCATTAAATATCATCCTCAAGGATATCTGACAAACTATATTTTCTTACTTTAGGAAAGCGCTCACCTTGAGTACTGCTTTTAGTCTTTTTCACCGCTGCTTGATAGGCTTTCCTATAGAGAAAATCAAGGCGTTGGGCGAGATGATTGCGTAAGTTAGTTGTCAGTTTATTATTAAGCTGTAGGCGAAATCCTGTTATTTCTGCTTCCCAATGATTGCGAGTCCATTCTGATTGTTCATGCCAATATTCAATGAGCAACAGATGAAGCCTAATTAAGTAGGCAAACTGTTCTACTGAAGACTTTTCGCCCCTTACCAATGCTTCTAACTCCTCAATCAAATTATCTAAGTCTAAATGCTCGAAATCCTTTCTTCGCAGCAATTCCGCTTGCTCTAATAACCAAGAATCATATTCAGTATCGATATTATATTTCAACATAGCTCCCAAGACCTATTTGAGCGGGCATTACTACAATTTTACTAAGTCTTTTGTTAGCTTTAAAAATTGTTTTATAAGAGGCACAGAGAAATTAAATCGCTCTAAAGCCCAAACAGGCTGAGATTAAATGGTGACAGTGGTAACAATTCCTAACAGAGGAACAGCAGATAGATATCTATTCACAGAAATAAACTGGGACTAAACTTATATCAGAACTATCCGATATTTCGCAGTAAATACTTTGAAGAAATTATGGAAAATAGAGGGACTGAGTTTCCCAGCCACAAGTATTTAAACTCAAGGTAACTAAATTTCTGTATCTCATGGAAATTATCATAGTCATCCTAACTATAGCCTTTCTTAAATTAGTGAGGTACCCCCAGAGAATTACCTACTAACTACTAACAACTAGCAATATGCGAAGCGGCTTGCCCTTTTATGCCCTTTAGGGTACGAATGAGGGTACCACAAGGGCATAATATATCCTTTAGGACTAACCAAAACCGAAAAGTTGTACTGCACTTCATTCAAATGAAAATCTCTATAATTCAAATTTTTACAGATTTAGATTAGCAGACGACTTTATATCCAATCAAACATATTTTCCTCACTAAATAGTTTTCAGCTTGAATTTAGACATTTGCGTAGCAATCGCTACATATTGCAGCGCAGGTCATGCTGTATATATATTTATTGATGCATGAAACGCATTTTTAAATCACCAAATGGTAGCAAAAAATACAGTAATTTATAAACAAATAAATATAAATTATTGAAAATAATTATCAATTAGTAATTTAGAGGCGAAGGGGCGCGACTGGCAATCGCTCTATTCAATTTTCTCAAAGCTAAAACATACTTTAGTTGAAGTTTATAGAAAATTTCACTGAACCTCTTGTTTATTTTTCTTATGCTAACATTTCGCTAATTTTAAAATTTTCCGATAAATTCGAATTAGCTTTTATCCCCTTGTTCTTACTTGAACGCATACCAAAAAAGTACTATGAATTTAAAAGCGTCACTTAAATTAGAGATGAACTTCAACACTTGAAAGTCTAAAAGCTCTATTTAGTAGAAGGTATCAGCAAGGATCAAATTTATGATCATCCCTTAAATAAACAATGCCGCAACTTGGCATTTTATCCATCATTATAATCAGCAGTTACGCCTAAAAAATAAAAGTTGGGTTCTTTCTATCCTTCCTTTCCTTAAGTAGCACTCTCTATTGGTTGTGCTGATTTTGGAAGCGAATTCGGCTGCCTTGATTTATGCAAATTTCATATTTTCTGTAAAGTATCTTATGTCTCAACTGTCTCGTCGTAACTTTTTAATCAATGCTGGTGCTACAACAGCGGCAACGCTCCTGATCCATGGCTGTAGTGATTCCTCAACAACCAACGAAACCCCAACTCCCAGCCCAATAGCGGCAGAGGATGCTCCTGAAGTGACTGGAGCGCGACTAGGGTTTATCGCTCTAACAGATGCAGCTCCCTTATTTGTTGCCAAGGAAAAGGGCATTTTTGCCAAGTATGGAATGCCAGATGTCACCGTTGAAAAGCAGGCATCCTGGGGTACAACTCGGGACAACATTGTGTTGGGTTCTCAAGGAGGTGGTATTGACGGGGCACACATCCTGACTCCTATGCCGTACCTGATTTCTACTGGGGCTGTGACAGACGGCAAGCCCACGCCGATGTACATTCTGGCAAGGCTGAACTACAACGGACAGTGCATTTCTATTACTAAAAACTACAAGGAACTAGGGGTAACAACAGACAGTTCTCCCCTTAAGGCTCCCTTCGCCAAGGCTCAAGCCGAAGGTCGTGAGCTGAAATGCGCCCAGACGTTTCCAGGTGGCACCCACGATCTTTGGACTCGTTACTGGCTAGCGGCGGGAGGGATTGACCCCGATAATGATGTTTCATTGATTGTTGTTCCTCCAGCGCAGATGGTCGCTAACATGAAGGTTGGCAGTATGGAAAGCTTCTGTGTTTGCGAACCGTGGAATGAACAAGCGCTTAACCAGAACATTTCGGTTACCGCTTTTACTACGGGGGAACTATGGAATAACCACCCTGAGAAAGCATTTGGCATGCGAGCGGATTGGGTTGATAAGCATCCTAAAGCTGCCAAGGCATTGCTGATGTCGGTGATGGAAGCGCAGCAGTGGTGCGATGACCCTGCCAATGCAGAGGAAATGTGCCAAATCAATTCCAAGCGTCAGTGGATCAATGCGCCGTTCGATGACATCATTGACCGCGCCAGAGGAAATTTTGAGTATGGTGATGGTCGCTATGTGGAAAACCATCCTTTCATGATGAAGTTCTGGAAGGAGAATGCCTCCTATCCCTTCAAGAGCCACGATCTCTGGTTCGTAACTGAAAATATTCGTTGGGGCTATTTACCAGCAGATTTGGATACCAAGTCCCTGGTAGACTCCGTAAATCGGGAAGATCTCTGGCGGGAAGCGGCTCAAGCCCTGGGTGTGCCTGCCGATCAGATCCCCACCAGCACTTCTCGCGGCATTGAAACCTTTGCCGATGGGATACAGTTTGACCCTGAAAACCCCCAGGCTTACCTAGACAGTCTGAAAATCAAAAAAGTTTAAGGGTTAGTGATTTCTAGTCAGGTATCAGATGGGTTTAAGTCCTGACAATACCTGACTGGCTATGCACTTAAAAGCCTCTTCGTCTTGTCCACTACTTCACAGTTCACTCACCACAGAAATTAAGTCATGGTTGCACGTATCGAAAAGTCATCATCGTCAACAAACTTGTTGTCGAAAATAGGGTCGCTCAAGCGAGTGCGCAAGATTGTAGCACCGTTAATTGCGATCGCCATTTTTGCCCTTGCCTGGGAAATCTTCAGCCTAGTTCCTAATGCTGGCTTGCCTGGTCCCATCAAGACCGTGCAAGAAACCTGGTATTTGATTGTTGATCCCTTCTTTGATAATGGGGGGATTGATAAGGGTTTATTTTGGCAAATCTTGGCTAGCCTACAGCGGGTTGCTATCGGTTACTCCATGGCAGCAGTTGCGGGGATTGCTTTAGGGATGCTGATTGGCGTCAGTCCATTGATGTATGACGCCCTTGATCCCCTGTTTCAGGTATTGAGAACGGTGCCTCCCCTGGCATGGTTGCCTATTTCCCTGGCTATCTTCCAGGCTAGTAATCCATCTGCCATCTTCGTTATTTTTATCACCGCCATCTGGCCCATTATTATCAACACTACCGTAGGTGTTCAGCAGATTCCCCAGGACTATAAAAACGTTGCGAGAGTGCTGCGCCTAAATCGTAAAGATTACTTTTTTGAAGTGCTGTTCCCCGCCACCGTGCCCTACATCTTCACTGGATTGCGGATTGGCATCGGTCTTTCGTGGCTGGCAATCATTGCCGCAGAAATGCTGATCGGCGGTGTCGGTATTGGCTTTTTTATCTGGGATGCCTGGAATAGCTCACGCATGAGCGAAATTGTGATCTCTCTAATTTATGTAGGTATTGTCGGCTTGCTCTTGGATCGCATGATTGATTTTATTGCCAGACGAGTTGTGCCAGGTGGGGGTTCTTAGGAAATTATAAATGTTGAATTTTAAGTTTTAGATAATGCCATGAATTCATTTGTTGATATAGACCACGTTGATAAGGTGTTTCCCTTGCCCAATGGCGATCGCTATATTGCTCTCCAGGGTGTCGATCTTAATGTTCAAAAAGGAGAATTTGTCACCCTGATTGGACATTCAGGCTGCGGGAAATCTACTTTGCTAAATATTATCGCTGGTCTAGACCGTGCCACTATTGGTGGTGTGGTGCTTGAAGGGCGGGAAGTGTATCGCCCTGGACCAGATCGGATGGTGGTGTTTCAAAATTACTCCCTACTGCCCTGGAAAACCGTGTACCAGAACATTGCCCTAGGAGTAGATTCTGCCCTGCATCGGTTACCGAAGGGAGAGCGCCGTGGCATCGTTGAACACAACATTGATCTTGTTGGTTTACGCCGTGCTAGGGATCGTTATCCCCACGAGCTGTCTGGCGGCATGAAGCAGCGGGTAGCGATCGCTCGTGCTTTGGCTATTCGCCCCAAATTACTGTTGTTAGATGAGCCCTTTGGGGCATTGGATGCCCTAACTCGGGGTAACTTGCAGGAGCGGCTGATGCAAATTTGTGAGGAAAGCCATACCACCTGCATCATGGTGACCCATGACGTTGATGAGGCTCTTTTACTGAGCGATCGCGTCGTCATGCTGACTAACGGTCCCGCAGCACAAATCGGTCAAATTCTTGACGTGACCATACCCCATCCTCGCCATCGTCTTGAGGTTGTCAATCACCCTGATTACTATTCTCTCCGTAATGAAATCGTTCATTTTCTCAATCAACAAAGGCGAGCTAAACGTCAGCAGGCAAAGACTCAGGTAAAGACTGTCCAAAAAGCTGCTTGATTTTTAGCTTGACTGATCGGTTTTCTCTCACTCAATTTTTCTACCCCCTATTGTCCTATGCAAGCCCTCCCCAATGTTCAAGCCCAGTCAGCGACCGATGCTGATCACCTGCTTTCCATTACTGATGTGTCCAAAATTTACCCGACCCCCAAAGGACCTTATCCCGTCATGGAAGGGGTAAATCTGACTGTGAAAGAAGGGGAATTTATTTGCCTCATTGGTCACTCAGGCTGTGGCAAAACAACTCTGCTCAATATGGTGGCAGGGTTTACTCAGCCAACGGATGGATCAGTCTATCTGGGGGGTCAGATGATTACCCGTCCTGGTCTTGACCGCATGATGGTGTTTCAAAACTATTCCCTGCTGCCCTGGAAAACTGCTTTAGAAAATATTTATCTGGCTGTCCATGCCGCATTCCCCAAATTACCAACGGCACAAAAACGAGCAATTGCTCGTGAACACCTTGATTTAGTTGGTTTGAATGACGCGGCAAATAAACGCCCCCACCAGCTGTCTGGCGGCATGAAACAGCGGGTGGCGATCGCCCGCGCCCTGGCAATTCGTCCCGAAGTGCTGTTGCTGGATGAGCCATTTGGGGCGCTAGATGCTATCACCAAAGAGGAATTGCAGGAGGAATTGCTGAGTATCTGGCAAGACCATCGCTGTACGGTGATGATGATTACCCATGATATTGATGAGGCTCTTCTCTTGAGCGATCGCCTGGTGATGATGACTAACGGTCCTTCAGCCAACATTGGAGATATCATCGATATTCCCTTTGAACGTCCTCGCGATCGCGACAGCATCATGGAAGACCCTCAGTATTATGAGCTGCGAAACTATGCCCTAGACTTCCTCTATAGACGTTATGCCCATGACGATGAGTAAGGGAGTTTTGACGAACGGTCAGAACAAGCTCCAAGGTATGCGAGTGATTCAACCCTTTGTATTTTTGTCGGTTAAGTCGCTGAACTGAAGCAACCAAAGAAAGCTCACTAGTTTCTGCTCTTATGGAAAATTAGTGAGCTTTTTTAAAACTCTATAAAAGACAATAATACTAAGTTTTATTAGAGCATTAATCTGTTGAGATAGCTCTTAGCTTTAAACTTCAATTTGAGTACTTATTACTCATCACTTGACTTTTGCCAGAAATCGAATTGAAGTTAATTTCAAAAAATCCATTTCCTTCAGTACCAAGGTAAACTATACCGTAGTTATTCATATCTCCTGCAAGGCTAGTGTAACTACCTAAATAGTTGGTAGAAACCTGACTCCTTAACGACCAAGTTTTACCAAAGTCTGTTGACCCAAAAACCCCTAACTCATTATTAATTTTCCCCTCAACAAATAATGTAGGATTACTTGTCTCAGCAGCTTGACCAAAGCCAAAAACATTAGCAATTTCTACTCCCTCAATTCGAGTAAAGGTTTGTCCCCCATCCCTAGAATGATATAAACCATGCTCAATCAGGCTAACCCAGACATCTCCTGGTTTTCCAGGAGTAGCTTTAACGTTAGCACCTGCCCAAACTCCGGCAGGTAAAGTACTAGCTTGATTGGCAACCGTCCAAGATTCACCACCATCCCTACTTCGCAGCAGTTGACCACCAACATGATGATAAATATAAAAAGTACCGTCCGTCACCGTATCAGCGGCTAAAGCTTGCTGACGATTCCAGAGGTGAGTATGTGCGCCACCGCCAAACTTGTCAAAAAAGCTAATCCTGTTCCAGCTTTGACCGCCATCTCTTGTGTAATAAGGTACAGCCCAATTTGAACCCTGCCAGACAATATTACTGGTGTCCTTAGCAGCTACGGCTATGTTGCCAAAACTAAGGTCGTTGGGATGAGTCTCATTCTTAATCGAAGTAAACTTCCGCCAGGTAACTCCGTTATCCCAGGAAAAGCCAGAATGCTGAACATAATTGTGATGGTTAGAACTAGCACGGACGAGAAAATTAGGATTACTGGAACTGTAGCTAATGCTGGTAGTGGTAGAAAATTCTCCCTTACTATGACTATGGAGTGGTACGGCTTTAGTGTCAGAGTGCCTAAAACCATCAATATCGGCGATCGCACTAATCAGACTTGCCCCACCTGGAGTACTTACCGCATCAAAAGTGACGGTTTCTTCCATACCGTCTACCTGTATTGACCAATGGGACTTATTCCCTAAGGCATTCTCGGTTTTCCAGACCCCAAAACCGTTTGTGAGCCATAATTGACTGGGATTATCAGGACTAACGGCAAGGTCCCCTGAAAGAGTCCAAAAATTCCATTTAGGATACCATGGCAATCCTTGCTGCTGATTATTCAAAGCTGTCCAGGTATCTCCTCCATCTGTTGAGCGATAAATACTCTGGGGAGTCATCGGATAAGTAACAGTAAATAAAATCTGGCGATCGCCTGTACTAACTGCTAACCCTCCGTAGTTTTGTCCTTTTTGGGGGGTAACATCTTGCCAAACTGAACCATTGAACTTCCACACACCCCCTCCACTAGACTTATTCAGGGAATCGTCCAGAGTTACGATTAATTCTCCCACACCATTTATTTCCCCCTGCTGGGGAATGAGATCCTTTGGTAATCCAGCTAGAGATTGCCATGTCTTTCCGCCATCGATGGTTTGATAAATTCCCTCCCCGGCAACCCCGACATAAGCAGTACCCTGAAAAGATTCGTCAAATTCAATAAAAGTAATCCCCGCAGCACCTTTACTTTTACCCCACGTCTTTCCCACAGGAACTTCTAAAGGATCAATTTGACTCCAGGATCTGCCTCCGTCTGAACTTTTCCATAATCCATCCAAACGAGAAGCAAAATAAACAACGTTACTATTGTGCGGATCAACAGCTAAACGTTCTCCCCCCCAGCGCCACTTTTCGTTACCTCCTATGGGCAAAGATAAATCTAGGACTTGCCAGGTATTGCCGCCGTCGATAGACTTGAGCACATTACCAGAAATTACTTCATGCTCATTATGAGTCTCTGCCCCTGTAGCAGCATAGACAACCTGGGGATTATTAGGATCGAGAGCGACGCTGGCAACCGATAGCGAAACTTTTTGACCAACACTCGCCATGGAAAGCAACTGCTGCCACTTTTGGTTCAGATTATCCCACCTAAATAATCCCCCCACATCAGTACGAGCATAAATAATCTCTGGAGCATGAGGATGTATGACAATAGCTGTAACAAATCCACCACCACCAATTTTGACGGACTTTAGTTTAGCAGCATATTTATGCTCATGGAGAGGGTTAACATTGTTGTTGCTATCAGCTAATTCATTACTAGCTAGAGTTAGGTTATCGCAATTTTGATGCTTTTTTGTTGCTAGCCCTGGCTCCCTTATGATGGGACTAATTTTAGACAAGATAAGTATTAAGCAAAGGCTCAATAAAAAACCCAGACTAAGACTTAAAATAGACTTCCTACGCCAAAATAACATCATTAAACCACTCTATTGAACTATTCCAGCGCCTAATACTAAATCCGATTAACAAAATACATTTACTAAATGCAAACCTGAAAAACCTCAACCCTCGCTACCTGTTACCCGTTACCCTTGCATAATCAATAAGTGTTCTATCTAAACAGGATTTAGTATATTAATGCGATCGCCAGCATAGCAATAGCAGGATAAGTTAGTACATTATCTTGTCTAAACCTATAACCTATAACCTATAACCCATAACCCACAAGCCTTAAAATTAGGTCTGTCCTTATAAAAATTTTTAAGATTATAAAAAATAAAGTTAAATTAAATTCCTTATCAAGCTTGGATAAACTTTTTCCTTTAGGATAACTAATTCGCCACAGAGGTTAATCTATGGAAAACTTTGATTTAGATAATACCTGGCGACAATAACTCATTAAAAATCTGGGTCTAGGGCAGTTGTCAAAAATAAAGACGATGATAGTATAAGTATATTCTCCTAAGAGAAAATACCTATTATTATTTCCTTGATCTTTTCCGTTTAAGCCAGTATGCCTCCTGCAAAACTAAGCAAAATATCTAGATTATTCGCTCCACTTACTCCTTTTATTTGTTTAGCAGGAATAGTTTGGTTACAAAGTCAAGAATACAAAAAGTCAGCCCAGCAAATCCATACATCTGACTACCTCGCTGTCGAACAAGAACAAGCCAGAATAATTAACTGGCAAACACAATCCCCTAGTCTCAACTTTGATAATCTTAAAGCTAACTGGTCATACCTTAATTTTGTCCAGTACTTTGGTGATGCTCAGGCGCGGGAAATCATTGGCTACAGTCTAGTTCCAGAGTATTTTGAACTGATAACTCAAATTGATCCTCACTTTACCACTGCTCATTTAAACCTTTCCCTAGCAAATTCTCTCTATTTTGGTGACCCAGAAAAGTCGATCGCTATACTGGAAGAAATTTTGGCTACTGTTGATCCAGAATCAGAGCAAGCAGCCCTACTGTGGACTTCCAAAGGACTAGATGAACTACTGTTTATGGGAGACCAAGCAGCGGCGATTAAATCCTATGAAATGGCGGCAAAATCGGCAAATTTAGCCTCAGGCGATCGCCCTGATGGTTTAACTATTCAAGATTTAGAACAGGCGCTGCAATTTACTGACGAAATTAATTTAAAAAAAGCTCAAATTAGAGCTTGGTCTAGTGCCTTAGTCCATGTGAAAGACAATCAGCGTAGACAAGAAATTATTGCCAGAATCAGCCTAATTCAATCTGAAATAAAGGCTCTTCAAGCAAATGAAAATTAATATACAGAACAAAATAATTCTTCTAAACTATATATTAGGACAGGGTTTCTGAATTTGTCGTTATTTTCAGCTTATTATCTGTCCCTTTTCTTATCCTGAACTCACGTTGAATATTGCGGATCTAGTTAAAGAAATAACTAAAGGAAGAGGGTTTGTTGTCTTACCCAATCTGATAAGTTTCTCTCAGGCAGCGGAAGCCAGAAATCTGATCATGGAACTTGCCGCACAAGATAAGCAGCAGGGAAAGCTAGTAATTCAAGGGAAGAAAGAACGACTCTACGGCTTGTTGTATCGCGGAGATGTCTTTGCTGATTTAGTTCAGAATCCCACAGTTTTATCCGTTGTCAAGACAATAATTGAGGGAGAGCCAATTTTAGGAGGTTTTTCCGCTCATATTCTCCATCCAGGGGCTATCCCTATGGGAATGCACGTCGATTATCCCTACTGGGCGATGCCTGCACCTTTCCCTAAATATCCCATCCTCGAAGTTCAGATTATTTGGATGCTGGAAGACTTTACCGCTAATAATGGTGCCCCTGTTTTTGCTGCGGGAACGCAAAAATTAGCCAAGCAGCCTGAAAAGCGGCAGTTTAAAATTAGAGCCAGGAAAATTACGGGCGCGGCAGGTTCGGTAGTGATTTCCCACGGACTATGTTGGCATAATACTTCAGAAAATAACAGCGATCGCCCGCGGGTTTCTTTATTAGGTAACTATACGCCCCAGTATGTTCATCCTTTAGAAAATAATCTCTTTGCCCATCAACCAGAAGCAATGAAAAACGCTAGTCCAGAACTAAAAAAGCTGCTGCGACATACCTGGATGCCCAAAAGCGATCCCATGTACGATATGAAATCTCTTAACTGATATTTTCCATATTGAGAAAATAGACTTATTTGCTTATTTACTCATTCACTTGCGCGCAGGGACATTACCCTTTAGTAATACGCACATGATTGAGAATTCTGCTTTTGCGTTCTTGTTTACTGCCAGAGTTGAGATTGTAATTCCCTTTGCTGCGTTCAATGTGTTCTTGACGGCTTTTGCTAACAGGGGTTGTCTGACTCTTCTTGGTTTCAGGATTATAGTTTTGCGGTGAACGCTGAAAATCTATATCCCCTCCTGAACTTCTTGCCAGATGTTCTTTGATGCGCTTTTGCAGCGCTGAGGGAGATGATATTTCGCTTGCCATAATTGATAACGTTTTTTAATGTCGCTAATTAGTATACCTTTTTGACATTGGACATTTAACATTTATCATTAACGAGATATTCTGGTGATTTTCCATCACGATTGCGATCGCGCGAGTGAAACAGCCAATTTGCCTTTAGCGCCTTGTGTAAAGAAACCTTGTTGTTATTTCTGTTACTTTCAGAGTAATGCTCAAGTTGAAGTAATTAAGCGCAGTGATGACTCTTCTTGGTTTCAACTATTACCTCGAAGATGAGTTGTCGAAAGAACTTTTATCTGGTTAGTTAATTTTAGACACTTGAGCTTAAATTATGAACTATTACCAGAAGTCAGCGAAGCTTTTATTTATACTGCAATGGTAAGAATTATGTTGCGTCGATTAGCTGCTTAATTTTTACTTCATAAATGGCTTTTAAGATCGCATTAATTAGTCTTCCAGAATATTATTCGCAATTGAGACTTAAGTCATAGCGATCGCAACTTTAAATCGGCATCATAAATTTACCCATCCTCAATCATGAATTACCCTAAGCAGGCAGAAATTATAGAGGTGTTTAATCAAATCTGCTGTAGCGGGCGATCGCTATTTTGCTTGATTAATACATAAGCTAGTAAATCCAGAAACTACCACGATTGCATAAATCAACTGATAATAAAAAAGCCCTGCGGTTCAGGTTAATGAACGCAGGGCAAGATAAAAATAGCACAAAACACACAAAATTCATAATCCACAGAAACCCTAGAAAGACTGAGAGAATCTTGACATCAGGAGCTAGATTCAATAGCCCTTGTAAGTTTATGAGTCAAATGACCTAGTAGAATTACTTTATTTATTATTTATTATTATAAGCTCTTTTAGATAAAAATAACTAACTTACCTATTTGCTTTATCTAACCCTTATAATTACCCAATAATCTCTTAAGAAACTGCTGATCCAAGCACTAGCAAAAGGTTTGAGAGAATTTATTTTTGTATGACTGTTCTCAGTCCAAAATCAGCATTAATAGCCGTAACCTATCTGCAATCGACTTTTGCGGTAAATTATAATCAGATAATTAAATCAAATTAACCTTGATTTAGTTAATTTATATTTTTATCTTAACTTTACTAAAGGCAGTATAAGAATAAAATTCAAGTGTGGCTTAAAAGCTACATATATCAACGCTAATCTGCAACGGATGCCTCAAATTAGCTGTTAATAGATAATTTCACCGATCAAAGGGAATAATTTAGTCTAGTTAAGTTAAACCGAATTATGACCCCTAAAATAATTATCTAAAATAGAGCCTCATATCTAAATCTAAAAATTAGTAAAGAACTATGAAAATCGCCAAACTAGCGTTGGTAATCATCTCAATCTTTACGGCGATCGCAATACATTATTTATTGATGAATAATTCTTCAGAAACCCTAGGGGTAAATCCCCCAAAACATCAGCTTTTGAGCGATCCTTTCCTCCAATTGCCGACAAAAAATACGGTGAATGTAGTTTGGTTTACAGAATTTTTAGGGGACAATCATCTAGTCAAGTACGGTACAGATTTACAGCAAAAAGCGATCGCCACTACCACCAAGCTAACGCGAGTACGGGAAGATTCTGAATCAAAAATTGCTTCTCCTACCTCCAAGTCAGGGCGGGATATTTGGCGACATGAAGCTACTGTTGAGGGTTTGTCTCCTAATCAGCGAGTACCATACCAAGTAGACAGTACGATTAATCAGCAGGTAATTAGCAGCGAGGTGTTTACCCTTGCTGGTACTCCCACGGCTGAGGCTGCTTTAAAAATTTTATTGACTTCCGATCATCAGCTAATGCCCATGACTCCTGCAAATCTAGAGCAAGTGTCAGCGACAATCGGTCAGGTTGATGCTGTCTTCCTACCAGGGGATTTAGTGAATATTCCTGATCGCGCTTCCGAATGGTTTGATGATCTTCGGGGGGGTGGGTTTTTCCCTTGTCTTCAGGGTAAAGCTAACTATCAGCTAGAACATGAGGGTGTTAGCACTACCTATAGAGGTGGAAAAATTATTCAGTATGCCCCGCTGTTTACAGCGCTGGGAAATCATGAAGTTATGGGAAAAATGTCTGAGTCAAGCAGCCTCAAAGAAGAATTTGCTCAACCCCATCCTCGTCAGATAGCTGAACAATTCTATCAGTCCCAAGCCGCTCAAATTAACCCTACTAAAAATCCCCAAATAAAAGCCGAGTGGATCAAAAATAATTCTTTTAATACCGACACTTACGACGAAATCTTTAGTCTGCCCCAAAGTCCCTCTGGAGGACAGCATTATTATGCAACTACCTTTGGCGATATTCGCTTAATCTCCCTCTACATTACCAATATTTGGCGTTCTCCTCGTTTAGCAGAAGATATTCGCGGCAGATATCAAGAAAGTACCTTATATCTCAATAATCCTCAGGCTTGGGGCTACGGACAGCACATTTTTGAACCCATAGCCAAAGGAAGTGCCCAATATCAGTGGTTAGAGCAAGAATTACAAAGCCCAACTTTCCAGGAGGCAAAATATAAAATCGTCATGTTCCATCATCCACCCCACAGCCTGGGGGGTAATATTGTCCCACCTTATACCAACCCACAACCAAGGCTATCCTACACCGATGATCAGCAGCTAACATCTCGCTACTATGATTATCCCATCGAAAAAGACTACATTATTCGTGACGTAATACCCCTTCTAGAAGCCGCAGGAGTCCAGCTAGTTTATTATGGACATTCACATCTGTGGAACAGATTTCAGAGTGATTCGGGAATCCACTTCTTGGAATCCTCCAATGTGGGTAATAGCTACGGGGCACACCTTGGGGATAACCAGCGGCAAGTACCCGACTACAGTCCCGAAAATTTTGCTCCTACAGGAGATCCCAATGGCTTAACGCCGATTGTGCCTAATATATCTCCCCTAGTTGATGACTCGGGAAAACCCCTACCATATATTGCCAGTGATGAGATCACGGTGTTTAGTATCTTTGATACGGCAACGGGCACAGTTAGCAGCTATCGCTTTGATACTCGGATACCAAATTCACAGGCGGTTTTGTTTGATCAGTTTCAGCTTAAGTCTTAGAGAATACCACTAATAGCCAATTCAAATAATTGTAGTTACAATTACGGCTATTTAGGCTTATTCGTCAGTAGTTATGGACAAGGAGCAAGAATCAATCCTTATCGATTTAGATCGATTAAAGGTAGGATATCAAATCAAGCTATATTCCGTAGCCAAAGAGGAATGGCAGCCGTACTTTCATGAACTATCATTGGATTCGCATCAGCACAATCAGCTATTCCTAGATCGCAATCAGTTGATTGCTGATTATCAACCGTCAATTGTATTGAGCGGAATTGCCCTTAGTAAGGATTTTCCCCTCAAAGAAATTAAGCTGGTTGGCAACAACTGCTGTGTTGAAGGGAAATCTGGCTGTCCTTCTCCAGTATTGGGAGCCAGATTTCCAGAGATTATTAACAGTAACCATGCCCGCTGGAAATGCGAACTAAATTTTACTACTAATCAATCCAGGCACAGCTTTGATTTAGTTTTTGTCCTCGATAATAATTATCAATTTATCTTCAAAAAAATTGAATTTTACTCAATTAAATTTGGTGAACTGCCAGAAGAAATTCAGCGCCCCCGTAATCAAAAATTAGCCGATAAAATTGATGAAATTAATCGTAGCCGTCAGCTAATGAATCGCCAAATATTACAGGGAAAACAATATCTATTTGCCATTGGTAATGCTCGATCTGGTACAACAGCTTTGGGGGGATTATTAAATTCTAGTGCTGAAGTTTGTTTGGGAATTGAAAGATATGCTAACAATGATAACGTTACCGCAGCATCCTTTGAAGCAGATACTTTTTTTGATCCTGAAAGTAAAAATTATCAGGTTCGACCTCAGCTTTACGCCACAATTAAAGCTAAATTTCCCCAGGCTAGGTACGTTGGAGATAAGCGACCTAAATTTACTAAATCTTGGCAGAATACCTGGTTAAATTTACCCCAAGCCCAAATCATCTATATTTTTCGGAATATTTATGACATAGCTTGTTCCTATAACGCTAGGGCAAAGGATGCTGTCCTAGGCATTGACAGTAGCTGGTCGAGTAAGCGAGATTTTGCTCAAGCAGTAAAAGATTGGAACCAAGGACTAGGAGAATTTCCCCAATTAGCTAAGTTTTTTACAGTTTACTGTGTTAAATACGAAGACTTTTATACTGATCAGTTAAAAATCAAACATTTGCTTGACTATCTTAAAGTTGATGGTACAGAGCAGAAGGTAATAACTAAGATTGAGAAAATTCATCAAACAGCCTTAAATTTACAGAATAAGCCCCGAACCTTATCGAAATCAGAAATAGAATATATTGATGCCCACGCTGATTTTGCCGCCTACAATCAGGTATTGGCTTTTTACGATCAGCAGTTTCGTGTTTAACCTCTTAGGCTAGGAATTCTTGGTGTAGCGACCGTAGTTTTCCTGCTTGGCGCTCGCTTTAACAAAACTTAATTATTTAAACGCCTATATCTGAATATATGTTCATATATAATAGAGATGTTAATTCAAAAAATACAGGAATACGATTATGACTAGTGTTAATTTAGTAAAGTGCGAATGCGGTCGCTGCTCTTGCGAGATTTCTTTGGAGAATGCCGTCAAAAAAGCTGGTAAATACTATTGTTGCGATGCTTGCGCCGATGGTCATATTAATGAGCAAGGATGTAAGATGTCAGGCTGTGGCTGTAACTAAGTTATGATGCAGCAAGCTCTAACTCCTAAGATTTTCAGGGCATAACATATTAAAAATATATCAACATGTCTCCCAGACTAGTTTTAATGGATCATGATGGAGGGATTGATGATTTTCTCTCCCTGATCCTCTTAATGACCATGACCGAGATTCAGCCTATCGGCATAGTCGTTACTCCTGGGGACTGTTATATTGATGCAGCTGTCAGGGTCACGGGAAAAATCCTCGATTTAATGGGAATTGGAACGATTGAGGTTGCTCAAAGCACCGTTAGAGGAGTAAATCCTTTTCCAGCGGACTTTCGTCGTGATTGCCTAATTATTGATCACTTTCCGATTCTTAACGAGTCGGAACAGATAAACGCCCCTCTAGCCAAAGTTTCAGGGCAAGAATTTATCGTGCAGGAGTTACGAAATGCCCCCCAGAAGGTAACTCTAATGTTAACGGGTCCCTTGACTACCGTTGCCTCGGCGATCGCTTTAGAGCCGACAATTAGCGATCGCATTGAATCAATTATCTGGATGGGAGGAGCGCTGAACGTTGCAGGGAACGTAGAATCAGCTTACGCTCCAGAACATGATGGCTCTGGGGAATGGAATGCTTTTTGGGACCCTTTTGCCGTCAAGCAGATTTGGGAAACTAACATTGAGATTACTCTGTGTCCACTAGATTTAACCAATCAGGTTCCTGTAACCGCTGATTTTATTAGGCGTTTAACCAGACAGCGGCAATATCCCCTATCAGACTTAGCAGGGTTATGTTATTCCCTGGCAATTCCTCAAAATTACTATTGTTGGGACATTTTAGCAACGGCTTATTTAGGGAAACCTGAACTATATCAGGTTGAAGAACGAGAAACTGATGTTATCGCCACTGGCATCAGTCAAGGAAACATCATGCTTAAGACAGGGGGCAGAAAGATTCAGGTTATGACCCAGGTCAATCAATCAAAGTTCTATGATTACTTACTAGAGCAGTTTGCTTCGGTTGCACCCTAGAATAATATAGATGTTTTTTTCTGATTAAATGAATTTAAACAGGCTCCTCACAATAGCAATAGGTGTCAGTATTACCTTGAGCCTGGGAGGATGTTCTAGGCTAAGAAACTTGATTTCAGCTCAGAGTTTGGAAGTTCCAGCATCAAGCGATACTATCTTGTCTCAAGGTAAAGTTGCTGTGGCTAATGGCTTTAAGACTACTACCATTGTAGAGGGCTTAGAACGTCCCTGGAGTGTCGCCTGGTTACCCGATGGGTCGGCGCTAATCACTGAACGACCAGGTAAATTAAGATTTTTCCGAGAGGGAATCTTAGCCCCAGAGGAAATTGCGGGAGTTCCCCAAGTCTTAGCAGTTGGACAAGGGGGGTTGTTAGACGTGGCGGTGCATCCTAATTTTGCTGAGAATAGCTTAGTTTATTTGACCTACTCCTACGGTAGTGAATCAGAAAACCGCACCAGGGTTGCCAGGGCTACTTTTGATGGCTCTTCCTTACAAAACCTAGAGGTGATTTTTGAGACTAATCGAGTAAAGTCAGGGGGACAGCATTTTGGCTCCCGTCTGGTGTGGCTTCCAGATAACACCATGCTGATTTCAATCGGCGATGGAGGTAATCCCCCAATAAGACTAGATGGTGAGTTAATTCGTAAACAGGCTCAAAACCTGGGTGCTCATCTAGGTAAGGTTATCCGTTTAAACGATGATGGTTCTGTCCCCGAAGATAACCCCTTCTTTAATGCTGCGGGGGCTAATGATGCCGTTTGGAGTTACGGACATCGCAATATCCAGGGCATCACTTTTGATTCCTTGAATAATCGACTCTGGGCAACCGAACATGGTTCTAAGGGAGGAGATGAATTAAATTTAGTGCAGGAGGGAGCCAACTACGGTTGGCCCGAGGTTACCTATAGTAGAGAATATTCTGGAGGAGAAATTACCCAGGAGAGATCGCGTCCAGGAATGATTGATCCTAAAGTAGTCTGGACCCCAGCTATTGCACCATCAGGGCTAGCGGTTTATACAGGCGATCGCTTTCCCCAATGGCAGGGAGATTTATTTGCGGGGGGGCTAGTGTCTCAAGATGTGCGTTATCTTGACCTAGATTCAGCAGGAAATATCGTGCAGGAACGGTCAATTTCCATCGGACAGAGGGTGCGGGATGTTCGGCAAAGTCCCGACGGAATGCTATATGTATTAACAGACGATGTTAACGGCAAACTAATCAGAATTGAACCTCTTCAATAGCTGGGCAAAATGAAATAATTAAATAGTAAATTAATACTAACTCTGCGTACCTATGTCGGACTTAATAACCAACTTGGCAGGATGGATTCCTGCAATTGTGCTTCCAGCGGCAACTATATCCCAGTTGCTCAAAATCACCCGTAGTCAGTCAGCGGAAGGGGTTAGTTTAGTGACTTGGCTGCTGTTTGGGATTGCCAACGTCGGTCTTTATATCTTTACCGAGAAGTACTTTGAGTTGCAGGCTCTGATTGGACTTTTGGGAACGGCGATCATGGATTTCGTCATCGTTATTCTGATTATTTTTCTGAAGAGAAATCAAGGAATGGAAGCTGAAGAGATTAAAGCGGATAAAATTGCTTAAATTTAGGATATTATACTAAATCCTGTTTAGATAGAACACTTATTGATTATGCAAGGGTAACGGGTAGCGCCGAGACCCCGCGTCGCCGCCAGGCGCAAGGGAACGCTCGGCAAGAAGGGTAACGGTTAAAGGTGTCTGAGGTTTTTCAGGTTTGCATTTAGTAAGTGTATTTTGGTAATCGGATTTAGTATTAAACGGCTTAAAAGCAAAATAGCAAGCAAAAAAAATTATCAAGATCATGCTGCGGGAAATTGATCGCCATCTCTGGGTTGTTGAGCAACCACAAAAATTTATGGGTTTAGAGGTAGGTACGAAAATGACCGTAATTCGCCTCAGCGATGGCTCAATACTTTTGATTTCTCCCGTTAAAATTGATTCTCAACTTCAGCAACAATTAGATGAGCTGGGGGAGGTTAAATACATAGTTGCTCCTAACCTGTTTCACTATTTATACGTAGCCGATTGTCAAAAAATTTATCCTCAAGCCCAAACCATCGCACCCCCTGGATTAACTGATAAAATCCCTACTCTTAAAGTAGACCAAATATTGACTCAAGATGCGATCGCCTTTAATTCAGAAGTAGAATATATGCTCCTGGAAGGCTTTCAAATATTTGTCCCGCCAAAAATTAGGAAGGCGAACGAAATAATTTTTTATCATCCTCAAAGCAAAACCCTAATCATTACCGATTCGGCGTTTAATCTAGACAATAGTTTGCCCCTGGTAACTCAAATAGCAGCCCGAATCCTCGGTAGCTACCAAGTGCTGAAACCATCCTGGCTCGAAAAAATTGCCGTTGAAGATTGTTCGTTACTGCAACAGGCGATCGCGAGGGTGATGAATTGGGATTTTGAGCGAGTCATTATGGCACATGGAAAAATCGTCACTGAGAATGCCAAGGAAAAGCTAACCGCTGGTTATCGCTGGCTGCTAATCTAATTTAGTATGAGTTATGGGCAATAGCCTTTCAGGTTTGTGGCTTACATGAGTTGCACACAGACTAATGTCAAATAAATAACCCTGGGGAAATATTAAAGTATTCTCCTAGCTTTTTTGCCTGATCTTTACTGATTGATCGTTTGCCATTAACAATTGCCGAAATTAAGCCTTTGGATGAACTAATAACTCCTACTAAATCAGCTTGCTTAGTATTACTAACTTCTAGAAGATGCTGCAAAATCTCATGGGGAGGAAGATCTTGCCACTCTTGAAGGTCATATTTATTTTCTTCATAGTCTTCAATTAACTTGACCAATAAGCGAAACAGAGTAGTTTCTTCTGGAGATCGATTATTTCTTTTGGCAATCAACTTTTCAACTATTCCGAGGTTAAATTCATATTCTCCTTCTGTTTCAATAACTTTTGGAATAAGCTGTACTTCATCTAAAAGCCTGAGATAATTCTGTCGATCAATAGTAAGGGTCATTTTTCCATTTACCACGATTATATTTTCTCAACGCTGTCGAAAAAGCTAACTCACGCCAAACGCAATTGATCAAACTTTCTAGGGCATTGTCAGACCGCCATCTACGGAGAGGGATTGACCTGTGATAGCATTACTCCAGTCAGAGGCAAATAAAAGTACCGATTGGGCAAACTCCTCTACTGAAATCGCCTGACGTAGTGGGGTGCTGTTAGCTACCAGTTCAAATACCTCATCCGTCGTAACGCTGCTGGCATCTGTCGTCCGCAACAGTCCTCCTGCAATCAGATTTACCCTAATCCCATATTGTCCTAGTTCTGCCGCCAGGTTACGAGTTAAGCCGACCAGAGCAGCTTTAGCTGTAGTGTAGTCATAGTAAGTAACGACGGGATTGTAGACTAGGTTAGTTGAAATATTAATCACTTTACCAAAGTGCTGGGCTTTCATATAAGGTAGTGCAGCCTGCACCATATTGAACGCACCTTTTACCGCACCATCGATTTGCTGGGCAAAATTATCCCATTGAATCGTTTCCACGCTGGTGTAGGGCGCAGCAGGGTCAAATTTATAGGTTGGTAAGGCATTATTAATTACCACATCAACTTTGCCATAGGTTTCTACCACCCGATTCACCATAGCTTCAACCTCGGATGAAATCCTCACGTCGGCTTGATGGGCAAAGGCTGTACCACCTTGTTCAGTGATAGATTCTACAGTTTGCTTTGCCTGGGAAGTATTTCTTAGATAATTTACGCAAACCGCTGCACCTTCACGAGCCAGAACTTGAGCGATGCTGGCTCCCACACCACGGCTGGCTCCCGTAACAATCACAACTTTATTTTCAAGAATCATTTTGTTTAGCAGCTAATAGTCCTGCTTAACCATCACCTAATCAATATTAATCGATTGCGGGCGATCGCTATTTTTTGACTTGGGAGTGGTGCTACTAGTGGAGCTAGAATTATGTTGCTCTAACCATTGGGATAATGGCTCTTCGTTAAGGTTGAGATTAAGAACGCCCGAAACAAAACCACCAGCGAAGGCTACGGGCTGCTGCATTAGTTTTTGTAAGACGGGGGTTAATTCAGTTAAAAACATAGACTAATTCTGACTGTTAAAGTATTACGATTTACTTAAAATTTTAGCGTGGGAGCCTAGCTGGTGAGTAGTCAAGAAAATATAGATTGGAGAATGAGTTAAATCCATATTTCAGGTTACCACTGGATTATAGTATCGTGAATTTTGGCAGCTAAATAATCAGCAGTGATTCCCAGCAACAGAATATGAGCAATAATAACCGTATCGAAACTGACTCCATGGGCTCGAAGGAGATTCCTTCAAACGTTTACTATGGTATCCAAACCCTCAGAGCAGTGGAGAATTTCCCCATTAGCGGCATTAAACCTCTTGCTACCTATGTTGATGCCTGTATTCTGATTAAGAAAGCAACGGCGATCGCCAATGGGGAATTGGGCTGTATCCACCAGGAAATTAGCCAGGCTATTGTTCAGGCGGCGGATGAGGTGTTAGGGGGGAAGCTACGGGAGCAGTTTGTGGTTGATGTTTATCAGGCTGGTGCTGGTACTTCTCACCACATGAACGTTAATGAAGTCCTGGCAAATCGGGCACTGGAAATTTTAGGGGATGTTAAAGGTAACTATCAAAGGGTGAGTCCCAACGATCAGGTTAATTATGGTCAGTCTACTAATGATGTAATTCCCACAGCTATTAGAATCGGCTCTCTTCTGGCTTTAGACCGTACCTTTTATCCTGCCCTAGACAAAGCGATCGCCGCAGTGGAGCAAAAGGCTGTGGAGTTCCAAGATATTGTAAAATCAGGTCGTACCCATATGCAGGATGCAGTTCCTGTCCGTTTAGGAGCGGGATTTGCCGCCTGGGGACAAATACTCCAGGATCATCGTCAGAGAATTAGATTAGCAGCGCAGGATCTTTGTCAGCTAGGTTTGGGAGGCAGCGCGACGGGAACAGGATTAAATACCCATCCCCGCTATCGTCATCGAGTGGCGGAGTTGCTGGGGAAATTTATTAATCATCCTTTGGAACCTGCCCCCCAGTTAATGGCAGCAATGCAGAGTATGGCTCCTTTCGTTAACGTTTCTGGCAGTTTACGCAACTTAGCACAGGATTTAGTCAAGATTTCCCATGATTTACGCTTAATGGATTCGGGTCCCCAAACGGGCTTTAAGGAAATTCAGCTTCCAGCAGTACAGCCAGGCTCCTCAATTATGCCAGGAAAATACAATCCCGTGATGGCGGAAATGACCTCCATGGTTTGCTTCCAGGTTATGGGGTACGATACGGCGATCGCCTTTGCGGCACAGGCGGGACAATTAGAGTTAAACGTGATGATGCCTCTAATTGCCTATAATCTAATTCACAGCATTGAAATTCTGGGGAATACCATAGATATTCTAAGTCAACGCTGTTTGTCGGGAATCACTCCCCGTCGCGATCGCTGTTTAAAATATGCGGAAAGCAGCCTGGCGCTGGTTACGGCGCTCAATACCCACATTGGTTATCTTAAAGCAGCAGACGTGGCGAAGAAATCTTTGGAGACAGGAAAATCCATCAGGGAAATCGTTCTAGCAGAGAATTTAATGAGCGAAGAGAAGTTAGCATCAGTGCTAGATTTAGCCGCTATGAGCCAATTACCTGATTGACGCCAGATGATTTGAACATGATTCCAACCCTTTTTGGAGAAGCGATCGGCAAAAGAGATGCGCCTGACTCAAAAAAGCCTTTAACTCTAGCAGCAAAGGCTTTATAGTTTGTACTTTTAGCTAAAAAATAGTTATTCATACTAAACGTGTAGCTTTTTTAACCAAGAAAGCTTTAATTTTAATTTTAGGTTAAAGAGAAAAGGTGATTTTGCTTAAACTACAGTTTTGAATATGGACGTGATTAGATTGCAGTTTTAGGTTAAGATTAAGTTAAGAGTATATATTTTAATACATTTTAAAATACATTTATTTAGCTGATGATTTGCATGACTTCGATCATATTATACAATCCATGAGTAAAAGTAATAATCCCCAAAAAGCACAATACAAAAATAGTAAAATTCAGCAAGAATATAATCCTTTATTAACTTCTTCACCCGAGCGTTCTTCTGGGTTTAGTTTGATAGAAATTAGTTTTGCTCCCAAAAAGATTATTCTATTTTTATGATTTATAATTTTAGGCTTAATACTTGCAAGTATTGCAGGAATTTTATCGCAAAGCTTTTTAAATGAAGATATTGCCCAAGAAATTATCAGATTGTTCTACATAGACTCTGAAGCAAACATTCCCTCAATTTATTCTTCGTGGTCTTTATTATTATGCTCTATTATTTTGGCAGTGATAGCTATAGTAGAAAGTAAGAGTCAGTACAGCTTTCACTGGAAAAGTTTATCATTAGTATTTTTTGTTTTAGCTATAGATGAAGCAGTTATGATTCATGAATCAACTATACCTAAAATTGGTAGATGGCTAATGCCCTCATTTAAAATGAGTGGATTTCTTAGCTTTGCTTGGGTAATTGTTGGTGCTGTATTTGTCTTAGTACTTTTATTAACTTATTGGAAATTTATCTTTTCTCTTCCTAGTAAAACAAAGTTTTTATTTATATTATCTGCAATTATCTATCTTGCTGGTGTAATTGGAGTGGAATCTATTGGTGGTTGGTATGCCGATTTATATGGATATCAAAATCATACATATTCAACCATAGCAACTTTTGAGGAAGCCTTAGAAATGCTAGGAGTTTTGGTCTTCATTTATGCATTGCTACAGCATATAAATTTATATCTACCTTATATAAAAATTCATATTCAAGATAAAAAAAAGAATCATAAAAAATCTAATTATTAATCAGTAGAGCTAAATTTTATGTTAATCCTGAGACTAAAGAATTGCCAAATACTAATTTAATGTGAAAAGTAAGCAACCGATGGAAAATACAAACCATAAATAAAGTGACTGAAACTTCTCCCTCTGCACAAGAAATTCAAACTATATTTGATCGCATCGCTCCCGTATACGATCGCCTGAACGATCGCCTCAGTTTTGGACAGCATCGGATTTGGAAGTTAATGGCGGTAAAATGGAGTGAAGCCAAGCCAGGAGATCATGCCCTGGATATTTGCTGCGGGAGCGGTGATTTAGCTCTCCTGTTAGCTAAACGAGTAGGCAACTCAGGTCAGGTAACGGGACTAGATTTTGCCCGTGAGCAACTGGCGATCGCTCGTCAACGGCAGCAAATTAAATGTCCCCAGGCTAATTTGGAATGGCTTTTAGGAGACGCTTTAGAATTACCCTTCCCAGATAACCAGTTTGATTGCGCCACCATGGGTTATGGCTTAAGAAACGTTATAGACATTCCTCAGAGTTTGCAGCAGCTATGGCGGGTGCTCAAGCCAGGAGCCAAAGCTGCAATTTTAGATTTTCATCGCCCATCGGGATTAATGTCTGGGGTGCAACAGTGGTATTTAGCAAATATTGTAGTGCCCACCGCAGAAAGTATGGATCTGTCGGCAGAGTATGCCTATATTAACCCCAGTGTCGAGCGCTTTCCCACGGGGGCGGAACAAATCGAGTTGGCTTACGCCGCAGGCTTTAGTCAGGCAATTCATTATCCCCTAGTCGGTGGCATGATGGGTATATTGGTATTAAGGAAATAGAATAGAAGATAGAGTTAAAAAATAACTATCTCTACCATAATCTTTATTGTTGATTCAACATCCTGCTTTGGCTCTAGCGAATCTCTGGATATTCTTGGTACCCCCCGTTGCGGGCAGCATTATTGGCTATTTCACCAACGACATAGCAATCAAAATGCTATTTCGTCCCTACAAAGCCCTCTATATCGGTAAAAAAAAGCTGCCGTTCACCCCAGGCTTGATTCCCAGCAATCAAGAGCGTTTGGCGCAAAAAGTCTCCGATACCATTATGGGTTCTTTGCTGACTCCTGAAGAACTGCATAAGCTGGCGCAAAGACTCTTAGCCACAGAAAGAATCGAAGGGGCAATTCTCTGGCTCTTAAAACTGGTGTTAGATCAGGTTAAATCTGATCGGGAACAAAAAACTGCCAAGATTTTGGGCAACATTCTCCATGATCTATTTAGTCAATCACTTCCACGACTAATTAGAGTCTATGCTCGCAGGGAAGATTTTTTAGAAGCTCAAATCAATCAGATTTTTGACCGAATTTTACTCAACTTTCAGCTGGAGGAAATCCAGGCGCAGAAGTTTGCCGATTGGCTTTTGACTTCAGTTGTACCCCCTGATACTATTCGTCGTTCCCTGATTGATTTTCTGAGCGATCGCAATATTCAAATCATTGATGAGGGGTTTCGGGAAAAAACCAGCGGTACTTACTGGCTAGTGGCGAATCTGTTTGGTTTACGCAACAGTTTGACGCGGTTACGGGCATTTTGTCTGGATGAGCCGAGCATTACTAACGCCAGACTGGAAGAGTTAAGCTTTTCCCTGCAAATTCGCGATCGCATTAAAAAATGGCTGATGAATCTCTCCCTGCAAAATTTACCAGTATCCACCGTCAGACAATTGCGAACTACCGTACGCCAGGCAGTACGTAACTACGTACGGGAAGAAGGTGGTAGTTTGATTTCAGGTTTAGGGGAATCGGTAGATTGGGAAAACCTGGCGGCATTAATCCTTAAACGGCTCAATTCTTCAGCGACTTTGACCGATTCCTTAGAAATTATTAGTCAGGAACTAGCCTTAATTCTAGAGCGCTATTTGGAAGAGGATCTCGAAGAATTAGTCGCCCAGACAATTCCAATTCTGGCGATCGATCAAGTAATCATTGAGCGGGTATCTGACACCTCACCCCAGGAATTAGAAGAAGCGGTTCAGGGTATCGTTAAAAATGAACTCCAGGCGATCGTCAATCTGGGGGGAATCTTGGGTTTTGTCGTTGGCTTATTGCAAACAGTTTTATTAATCTTTAGGTAGATTAAGTGAAGGTAAGGCTGCGCTTTCAGAGATCCAAATCAATTATTTTTTAGTAAGATAATTCCATACTGTGAAAACAGAGCTAGTAAGCAAAATAAATTTAAAATGCTAGTAAAAGAATCAGAAAAAGAACTTATTAGTCATCAGGAAAAACTAGATAAAATAATAAAAAAGCTACAGCAAGATCTTAATTTAAGTTCTCCTTTAGTAGAGAAGAGATATACTCAGATTGCTTATGAAGTATTACTGGAAATATGTAAAAAAATAATATTCATTAAAAATAATAAAGATGCGTATAGAGATTTTAATTGTTTTCGACAAAATATAATCAGTAAGCTGGATGAAATTGCCTTTCTTGCACAAAAACTTGAAAGTATTGCAGGTGAACTTAATGGTAAAAATGAAGTTGTAAATGAAGCGATCGTTATTTGTGATTTTGTAATAATAGATCTTGTATTTATAATAAGTAGTTTGATTCTTGACTATGACTATAAAACAGAAATAGGAGAAAATTTAGACTATCTAGAAGTTATCTTAAGCATATTTGAGATGACTTATAACTTTTCGTCACATATAAAAGATAATTTTATTCTATTAGTACAAAAAAATTATCCCAGATATATTTATTTTCCTGTGCTTATAGCAGATAAGATTTGTGATTCAGAAAAGGGAATCAAACAAAAATCACTTGCTTACAATGTAGTTGCAAGTAAGATAAGTTTATTAAAGAGATTAGACGTATGTAAAGAAAAGGCAAAGCTGTTCACAAGAACAATAATAGATTGTCTTAAATATCCAGGAGTTGACGCAGATATTATTATCACTTTAGAAAGAACATCATTTAAGCATTATCAAAGTATATCTTCTATTTTAAACAATATATCTTGGTGTAAAATCTCATATGGAAACAAAATTTTAAAATTAATGTGTCCTGGGATAAAACACGAAAATATTAATAGAGGTATAGATACTTTAATAATAGCGTACTGTGATTTTAAAGAGATTGATTACATTTTAACTGGCTCTGCCACGGCAAGAAATCAGAAAAAAGAGAAAGGGAAAGAACCAGATTTGGGATACATTTTTTCAGACCTTAAAAAGGATAGAAAAATTCCTGATTTAGCAGTGGAAGTGAATTTTTCTAGTGGTACAGAAGAAGATTTAAATATATATAGAGGTCTTGGGGTAAAAGAAGTTTGGATGTGGAATAAGAATGATATTCTAAGTTTCTATCTTTTTATTGATGAAGAATATAAAAGTATAGATAAAAGCTTTTACCTAGAAGGTATCACTCCTAAACTAATCAGTAAATATACCTCCTTAATTATGTCTGATAAAAGCAAAACTAGGATTATTAAAAAAGAATTTATTGCTGAGATAAGTCAAGATACTCTCAAATCTTCTTCTTAATCGCCCCACCCGCATCAGTCTTCAACACGCAATAAACCTTCTCTTTATAGATTTAAATTTTATTAGGCTGATGATTAGCTAATCAATAAACCCACGCTTTCCTGCATATTAGTTAACTCCTGACTCAGAAGTTTGAGCTGATTAATTTCTGACGAGTTATGAAGATCTGAGGTGCGGAGACGATTCTGAAACTGTTGCAAGATTCCTGCTGATTCACTTACCAGATTCGCCAGGGAAGCTACTTGAGCCTGCCGCGCATTTTGTCCCTGTTGAGCTAATTTAAGGTTATTTTTGAGAGTATTTGCTAGTTGACTGAACTGCTGTTGGGCTATCCCTGAACTGCTAGCCGCTTTACCCTCTACTTCCTTAATTTGTCTGGTTAATTCCTCGGCAGATAATAGAGAATCTGAACCGTTAAGTTTACTAATTAGTAAATCAATTTTGGCTGGTAATTCCAAGATGCGATCGCAGGCATATTCGACTGCTGCTACTAGCTCTAGCTGAGAGTCGTCAGTTAACATTTGCCTAGCTTCAGTGCGGAGAGTTTCCGCTTTACTACACAGCCCTCTTGACTGTTGTTGAATAGATTTAACCTCCCTAACTAGTTCAGGATTATCAATCTGAATCTGAGAAGCCTCTCTTTTAGCTAAAGGTACCGCTAATCCTGTGGCGATCGCCGCTGAAGCAGGAATGACAACTAGTCTCGGTAGCTGAACTAGACGCACTCCCGCAACCAAAGAAATGCCGCCAATCAAAACAGCCAGGGGATAGTGTAAGGGATTAACCAGCTTCATTTTTAAATTAAATCTAGTGACTGATAACTAACTTCAGTTTTTAACTAAGACACATCATTATATTGGTTTTTAGCTTTTAGCTTTTAGCTTTTAGCTATGAACCTCTAACTATCAGTCTTAGAATAATAAAGTAAAACGATATAACAACTAACGACTAACGACTAACGATTAACAATCTAAAACTCAACCTGGAGATCTGCCATTAGCTGGGAAATAGTTTGAGTATTACCCTGACGATAGTAGCCACCGTTTAACTCAGCAATAGTCTGTAGGGCTTGGGGATTAAATTCCCCTTCTCGTCCATAACCTACGGTAAAAAAGGCAATATTTTCACCCGATTCAAAATTACTCTCCTGCAATCTTTGAGATAGCTGATCGAGATTAATTTGAGAACCAGAATCTTCACCGTCGGTCAAGATTAGCACGGCGTTAATACCATCCCCTCGGGCGTTCTGGCGCAACCAGTCACGAGCATATAGACTGCTGTCATAGAGTCTAGTTCCACCACCAGCCCGTAGCTGGCTGATGAATTTAAGCCCCTGATCTTTTCCTGCCTGAGTTCCCGCAATAATTACTGGGGGATCGATCTGGGAATCAAAGGCAATTAGGGCAATTTCCTCCTTCTCTCCCAAATTTTGAATATAGTTCAGCAGAGTACTTTTAATTGCGGCGAGTTTTGCCCCCTTCATCGAGCCTGAAGTATCGATCAGCACCGCTACTTGGGAAGGTTTTTTGGCGAAGGTTTGCCAGCTATTGAGCATTGCCTCTACTACTTCTGGCTGGGGAGGACGATAAGAATCATACTGGGGTTGGGACTGTACCCCATACAAATCAGAGAATTTGCTGCCTAACTGCACTCCTGGAACCCCTGGGCGTAAACCCAAATCTGCCGCTATAGTTTGGGTTTCAGGCGATCGCAAATATTCAATAATCTCCTGTGCCGCTTCTCTTTCTGAATCGCTAATCCATGGGGCATTGGGTAGCATGGCTCGTATATTGGAACCAAAGGTGCTTGGGGGATATACTGCTCGATATTTGGTTTGATTGTTACCTGGTTGACTATTAGCTGCAATCACCAAAGATTCATAAACTGAGCCCACAGAAGCCCAAAAAACCCCGTTATCCGTCATGGAACGGGCGAGATTTCCCGTAGACTTGCCATAACGAGTGATTTTGCTCTGAATCTGCTTAACCTGGTCTTGATATTTAGTCACGTCTGCCAAAGTTAAGTCTTCTGGCTGCTTATTGGCGATCGCCGCAAACTGAGATACTAATGTTTGCAAGCCTGAATTGGATCTGGTTGGTGCGGTATGAACGTAGCTGAGGGGAATAGCAGGAACAGACGGATCTAACTGCTGATGATTTTCGGTATTAGCCAGGGTAAGATAGGGATTCTGACTCTTTTCTAGTCCTGGTGCCAGTTGTTCTGTAGTCATGAACACCATCGGACTATAGGCAATTAAAGGAGAATCAACAATATCAGGAATATATCCCTGCCCAGGAAACAGCTTATCCATCTGATAAGCTAGCTGGCTTTGATAAATTTCTCCATCAACAGACAGTAAAGTCGGAAAATCCTGCGCTGACTCAGGAATGTTGCCCGATCTAAGCTGCTGCCCTAAGTTGAGCACGTCCTGAACTACGTCACCGCTGCCTTTCGCCTCACAGCGAAGATAGTAGTTCTCTCCACTATCAATCTTAGGTTGAGTTTGATTGAGTCGCGTTGCCGCCTGCTGACAAAATTGCGCTAAATCACTACCAACCAAAAACTTAACTTCAAGTCCCTGATTTCCAGAATTAGTTTGATTACTTACGCCAGCACATCCAGAGAGCATCAGGAGAGTTAGCAAGCTGCTAATACTAACCTTAGTTTTTGGGTAAAGTCGAGCAACGGCAGCAAAGTTTTTTTGAGGCATGGTCTAACTTTAGATCTAGTAAGTAGATGATACTCAAGCCTATTATGGCTTATGTTTTCTATTTGTAAGTTTCCCTAAAGCCAAAGCAAAGTAACGCCTATGTGAAGTTAAATTATTTCAGTTTTTGATTACAATATCTTAATTGACCGATGTTGCGGCGATCGCTATTTAATACTAAAGGTGATTAATCAATATTTGGCTTGAGCTAATGATGGAGAGGGTAAATTTAGGGACTAACGATGATAAAAACAATTAAAAAAATATTAGGTGGTTTTGGCGCTGTTAAAGGAGCCACCTATCAATTAAGAGCCTTAATTATCTTTCTGAAAACCCCCAGATTGCTGCAATATGTTGTGATCCCAATTATCGTCAATATTGTGGTAGCGATCGCTTTATACAGTGGCTTACTCTATTTTGGCTGGCAAATTATTGACGATGTGGACGGCGATTTAACTCAATGGTTTAATCAGGCGATCGCCAACCTGCCCCAGTGGCTAGGATTTATTACCTATGGTCTGTCTGGCTTGATTGTTATTATTCGCTCCATCCTAGTTGTGATTTTATTGATCGCGACAGGTTTTGTCTTAACTCAATTCGGGGTATTGTTAGGAGCACCCTGGTATGGTCAACTGTCGGAACAATTGGAAAAGTACTGCACGGGAAAGGTGGAACTAATTGAATTGGATATCATCAGCGATTTGGGTCGAGCAATTTTATTTGAGCTAAAGAAGTTAGCTTTAATTGCCGTAGTTGGAGTGCCCTTAATACTGATTAATTTTTTCCCTGGTATTGGTACGCTGCTCTCTAGCATTGGCTCCTTTATCTTAACCGCTACTATTGTCTGTCTCGATTTTCAGGATTCTTGTTTAGAAAGAAGACGCTTGAAGTTTCGTCAAAAGCTCAAAATTGCTTACCGCAACTTTCCTGCTAGCGGCAGCTTTGCTCTAGTTTGTCTCGGATTAATTAGCATCCCCTTAATTAACCTCTTAACCATTCCTCTCTGTGTAGCATCAGGTACTCTCTTTATCTGCGATCGCCAAAGCAATATTTTTTAGCTCAAAGCCATCATAAAAACTAAAAAAAACACCCTACCTTGCTAGGTAGAGCATTGAATAGTTCTCTTGCTGTTAAAGATCAATAGGTAATATTGAAAGATTGTTGACGCCTTATTTCAAGCATCACTCTCAATATAAAGAAACAGGAGCGCCATTGAAACCCCTGCACCAACTACACCGACAAGGGGCACTAAAGCCGCTGGTAACCAAGATAGGGCGAAATCGCCGACCGCTGAATAGTCTCCAATCATATTAATTATTCTCCATTATTATTTAATATTATTAACATGGATAATACTGTGAACGCTAGTTCAATTAGATCTAATTATAAAGATTATTAACAGAATAAGAATTAAAGCTAGAGTATTTTTGCTTAGTTGTAAAAATAAGTTTGCATTACTTCAGATATTCAGAGGCATCTATCTTTGAATATAGCGGAGTGATCTCTAGTCTATGACGTTGATCACTCTTAGATACTAATATTTAGCCTTGCTTATTAGTCTTGAATGTATTCTGTACCATTGACTAAAGCGTATTCAGCTCGGGTAAATTCTCTGCCTAAATATGCCGCATGGTCGAGCATTGTGATGGGACAGGGTTCAGATAGTTCAATAACCTTGACGCACAACTCTTTGGCTGTTCTTGCAGTGTAGAGCTGTTCTACTTTGCGTTCGACTTTAGCTCCTTTACAGGCAATTACCTTGCCTGTCTCAGGATCGGCGGCTAAACCTTGCTCGTTAATGATGTTGGTATAGTATTTAGCGCAGATTAGTTCGGCATCTCGATCAAGATAAATTACGTAGTAACCACCAGGATCAAGAGCAATAGGACGCTTGGAAAGCTGATCGTCAATTGCCTTGATATTATTTTTTGTGTTAGATGTTTTTGGCATTGATAGAAGAATTCCCTCTGTAAAATTATAATTCCTACGATCGCTCAAAGAAAAGAGTTGATGTTAATCACGGTGTATGCTCATCTGTATGAAATATCAATACGCTTAATGTGAATTAGCGGTGAGACCCCCTTCGGGTTCAGCAGTTGCTCACCCTCAGCAGTCGCTCTTTGTTGGGAACCAACAAGACCGCGCTGCTTCGCAAGTCGGGGAACCCGCCCAATATGCGGAGCGGTATCCTTTAGGACGCACTGCTTCACCGCTTCGCATATAGCCATTAGCTATTAGCCATTAGCTTTTTTATAGTCTTCAGGACTCAATTTTTCTGGGTGTTTAAACTCAAAATAACGAGATTCCTCTATTTCAAGGCAATTATTTGAGTCATTTTAATTCACATCAGACGTATATCAATAGTTAATACAGTCATACACATAAAACTATGGATATTAAAAAACTAGAGCAAGTAGTAATCCAAATAGATGAAAATCAGACCTTACTCGCTAAAAGCACAAGCACCTTAGCCGACACTCAATTTAACATAATACAGGGTCAAAATAGAAAGTCTAATGACTATGCCTCGCTGAGTTTTGACCAAAAATAGAGAGCGCCCCAGGTGTTGATTGGCGATCGCCTAAACCACCCCTTTGGTTTTGATCGCCCCGTTGCTCGCTGTTTACGTGGCTACTGGTACAGCGCCACTCATTAACCTATTGACCATGGTAAATCAACGCTAGAATATATTGATCTAGCCCAGATCACGATCATCATGACCACTGAAAATCAACAAATAATTAGTATTTAATTGATTAATTAGGCATTGAAAAACTTGATGTTATTTTAAAATAAACTAAAAATAAATAAATATCATTTTTGATTCTTTATCGACCAGCATTTTCCATAAAGTCTTATAGTCTTTATTACTATGAGAAAAAGCTCTTCATTAATGAAAATCATAATTCTGCTCAAGATAACCGCTTTAAATTAATTTTTGTAAATTTAGGAGTTCAAAAGCTGGAATCTATGAAATTACGACTTTAGACTAAGAATTAGAGCAAAGATACTAAAAAGCTCTGTTTTTTACCATAGCAGAACTGCTTTAGCCTGCTTAATTCATCTAGTAGTCAGTCACGATTCAGTATGATTCCCTTGCAGCTAACCTTAAAAAACTTTTTGAGCTATCGAGATGCGACTTTAAATTTCCAGGGACTACATACCGCCTGTATCTGTGGGGCTAACGGCGCTGGAAAATCCTCCTTATTGGAAGCAATTACCTGGGTAGTTTGGGGTAAAAGCCGTGCCGCAACGGAAGACGACGTGATTAATGGTGGGGCGACCAATGTTCGGGTTGATTTTGACTTTTGCTCTGGTGATCAAACCTATCGGGTTATTCGCACTCGCACCAGGGGCAGGAGTAGCGTTTTAGAATTTCAGGTGGAAACAAACGCTGGTCATTTTAAATCCATTACTGCTCGGGGTTTGCGGGCAACTCAGGAAGAAATTATCTCCTGTTTAAAGTTAGACTACGATACTTTTACTAACTCTGCGTATCTCCGTCAGGGTAGAGCCGATGAGTTTATGCTGCGTCGTCCGAGCGAGCGTAAACAGATTTTAGCTGACTTATTAAAGCTAGACCGCTATGAACAGCTATCAGCCACGGCTAAGGATACGGCAAAAGAATATAAGGGCAAGATTGAGCAGCTTAAGCAAAATTTAGCGCCTCTGGAAGAGGAACTAGCCAAAAGGAAGGAGATTGCCGCAGAATTGAAGCAGATTCAGCAAGAATTATCCCAGCAGCAGCAGTCTCAGGAGCAAGCTCGCCAACAGCTACAGCAGTTTCAGGCAGTGGAATATCAGCGGCAAACCTGGGAAAAGCAGCTAGGGATTCAGCAAACTCAACAGCAGAACTTAGTTCAGGATTGCGATCGCGCTACTAAAGATATTAATGGACTTGGGGGACAGTTGCGATCGCTGCAAAATTTAATTAATCAGCAAGGAGCGATTACCCAAGGATATCAGCAGCTACTAGCTTGGCAAAAGGAGGAGACGGAACTATCGGCAAAGTTTGCGGCGCATCAGGAAGCACAGCAGCAACGGCAAAAGTTAGAACAGCAGCTTTCCCAAGAAAAAAATCAGCTCAATCTAAAGATTAATCAGCTACAAACTCGCCTGGAAAGTATTGAGCAACAGGAACAAGAGACTACTAAAGTTTTGTCGAAAACTGAAGATGTAGAGACAGCCTTGGGCAAGCTGGAACAAGCCCGCCAGCAGCTAACGGAACTAGATCGACTCCAGCAGTATATTTCTCCTCTAGTTAGGCAAAAAACCGATCTAGAGCGGGACATAAACCGTGAAGAGGCAAAAATTAGCGCCAAACTAGAGCAGCTTCATCAAGCCAGTCAAAAGCTTGCCTCTGATATTGAGAAAGTACCCGCAAAGCGCAATCAGCTATTAACCGTAGATGCGCAAATTGGCGAACTGGATAAAAAGCGGATTTATCAAAAGCGAGTGGAAGAAAAAGGCACGGAAAGAAAGGAATTTCGCTTTAAGCTTCAGGAAAATCAAAGGCTTTATGAAAGGCAGCTTCACGAACTCAAACAAAAGTTGGAAATGCTGGATAATCCTGATGCAGTTTGTCCCCTGTGCGATCGCGAACTGGATGAACATCACCGTCACCAGGTGGTTAGTAAAACCCAATGCCAGCAGCAAGAAATCGAAGACCAAATCTGGGTAATACGGGAGCAGCTATCCACCTGCGATCGCGAATTACAGCTATTACGTCAGGAATATCAGGATATTTCCCGCGAAATCTCTGCCTATGACTCTCTCCAGCAGCAGTTTGGACAGCTAGAGGCACAGCTAGAAGCAACAGAGGCGGTATACGATCAGCTACGGGTAACCCAGGAAGAAAGAGATACCCTAGAGCGATCGCTGCAAAGCGGCAGCTATGCGGAGGAGTTGCAGACATTAATTAAGGGAGTAGCGGAGGAATTGCAGCAGCTTAACTATGATGAACAGACTCATGCTTTAGTGCGGGGAGAGGTTAATAGTTTGCGCTGGGCAGAAATCAAGCAGGCTAAGATTGAAGATGCTAAAAAGCGACAGGCAAAGCTAAATGAGCAAAAGCCACTATTGCAGCAAAGAATTGGCGAAATGCAAGGTAGCTTAGAAAGGCTGCATATTGATTCTCCACTACAACAGCAACTTAACGATTTAGAGCGCCAAATCCAGGAATTGGGCTATGATCGCACTACCCATCAAAATTTGTTAACTTCCCTAAGACAGGCTCAATCATGGCAGTTTAAGCATCAGCAGTTGCTTAAGGCGCAGCAGGAGTATCCCCAGATCCAGCAGAAGCTAAATGAACTAGAACAGCTTTTGCAGACTAGACAACAGGCTAAACAGCAAAGTATAGAGCAGTTAAACAGCCATCTGGCGCAGAAAAATACTATTGCCGACAATCGCCAGGAAATCCAAGCCTTAGAAGGGCAGATCCAGCAGCGCCGCCAGCAGCTAGATGAATTAATTGCCCGCAGCGGTAGACTTCAGCAATCTTTGAACCAAATCGATCAGTTAAAAGTTCAGCATCAAGACACGGGCAAGCAGCTAAAAGCCTATGAAAAGCAATATCGAATTTATCAGGAATTAACCCAAGCTTTCGGTAAGAACGGCATTCAGGCATTAACCATTGAAAATATTCTGCCCCAGTTAGAGGCTGAAGCTAACCAGATCCTAGCTCGCCTGACGGGGAATCAATTCCACGTCCAGTTTCTAACCCAAAAAGCTAGTAAAGGCAGTTCTAAAAAGAAAACCAAGCTGATCGATACCTTAGATATCGTGATTGCCGATGCGGGGGGCACTCGTCCCTATGAAACCTACTCTGGTGGCGAAGCCTTTCGGATTAACTTCTCCGTCAGGCTAGCCCTCGCCAAGCTTCTGGCACAGAGATCGGGAACCTCCCTGCAAATGCTGATCGTTGATGAGGGCTTTGGTACCCAAGACGCGGAAGGCTGTAACCGCCTAGTAGGGGCAATTAATGCGATCGCCTCAGATTTTGCCTGTATTCTGACTGTAACCCACATGCCCCAGTTTAAGGAAGCTTTCCAAACCAGAATTGAGGTTTATAAGAGTGAGCAGGGCTCTAGTTTACTAGTTTCTAATTAGTTTTAGGTCGGAACTGTATATTTATTGATTAGATAGCTATAAGCCATAAGCCGTAGGCTTTATTAGTTATAGCATTACGGATATAGGTTAGGACATTCATTACTTATTACTCATTACTTATTACTTACGAGCAGACACATTAATGTTGTCCTAATATAATTTTGTACGGCGATATACTCTAGCCCAGACCAGGAACAAACTTAAGCTTCTTGGTAGCTTTCTCGGCAACTTCAGAATAACTTATTTCCCCACAAAGGATTTTACCCATCAGCTTACCGACAGCAGGACGTTTAATGCCAACTTTATAGGCTATTTTAGGAGCTTTGAAGAATAATCCCGCCAGGAAGTCGGCTTTAGCTAAGTTTGCTCCCCATTTTTGGTTAATAGATTCTGTATAGTCAGCCAGGGCGCTAGTTTCTCCCCCAAGAGCCTTGGAGATAGCCGCAGCAGCATTTACCCCAGTATCCATAGCTGGTCGAATACCTTCCCCAATTAAAGGGTCAACAATTCCCGCCGCTTCTCCAGCTAGCAAAAAGCGATCCCCATGAAGAGGACGATCTGATTGCCAGAGATTTAGGGGGTGTTCCCGATACTCACCATTACTGGCATCTAGATCAAATAATTTGGCATACTTAGCGAGCTGTTTTTTTAACTCATCGGATTTCCCCTGGGGATTTCGGAAATATGCAGCATTAAAAGAATAGCCCTCTGCATGGGGAAAGCACCACATAAAGCCATTTTTGAGGGTTCCAAAGTCAAAAAATGCCGTTTTCTGACGGCGATCGCTTAATTCTCCTGGGATTTGTAGACTCACGGCGGCAATTGTGCTAATGTCTCCCATTCCTAATAATTGAGCTAATTTACTTTGAGCGCCATCAGCAGCCAGCAAATATTTTCCCTGAAAGATACCTGCACTGGTGGTAACTTCCCAGGTATCACCCTGGAGACTTGCTGCGGTAACTTCTACGCCACTCTTGAATTCAGCGCCTTTACCAGTTGCCTGTTCCATCAGGAAATTATCGAACTGCGATCGCTCTACCATCCACATAGGAGTCATTCCCTTCAGCTCAACTTCCGCAGGATCGCTCATCTTAAAGGTATATTTCACCTGGGAGACTTGAGCCTGGACTACAGGAGTAAAATCAAAATCGAACCACTGCGCCACCACGGGGGAAACTCCACCACCACAGGACTTGGGACGAGGAAAATTTGCTTTGTCTAAGATCAGTACCGAATGTCCCTGATTTGCTAAATGATAAGCCGCACTTGCTCCCGCAGGACCTGCACCCACAACAATGCAGTCAAACATATCCTAAATCCCCCTATTTATAAAGATTTCCTTAAAACTCACCTATAAATTAGATTACCCCAAGTGAGTTTGTTAATAAACTGCACAATGTCCTTTTAGGTTCTAACTAGGGCACAGAAAATGTCTCAAGCCAGGGGATGAGTATAAAATTAAACCAAAAATAACTAACGCAATATCTGAATGGGGCTCTAGAATTAAGCTGGTTTTAGTGGATAGTTTATATAATGAATAATGAGCAATCATCTTTTTTTAAAAGCGATCGCCAAATAGAATATAGAAATACAGAAACTAAAAACGATCGCTGGATTGTTGAGCATATTTTTCCCGATATTTATGGCAAGTATTTTGTTGAGGCAGGGGCAGGAAATGGAATTGATGCTAGCTCCTGTTATGTCCTAGAAAAGTACTTTCAATGGACTGGAATCTGTATTGAACCCAACGATGATTATTATCAACAGCTTGTTATAAATAGACCCAATAGTATCTGGGAAAATCTTTGTCTCTCGGATACTGAAGGAATTGTAACTTACCTGCAAGGAGATGAAGCAACGGTTCACCCTATGTTAGGGGGTATCAAATCAAATTTATTGCAATATAAGAAAAACTCGCAAGAGATTATCTATAAAGGGCAAGAAATCAAAAAACCATCAACAACCTTAGTCAAATTATTGCAAAAGCATAATGCTCCCAAGGTAATTCATTATCTAGCAATGGACATAGAGGGAAGTGAATTACCAGTATTAAGAAAATTTCCTTTTCAGGAATATCAAATATTAGCTATAAGCATCGAGGGACACCAGTGTAATGATTTATTGACTGCCCAGGGATATCTTAATATTAAAAATCCTTTTAATATTGAAAATATCTATGAGCAATATTTTATCCATAAGAGTATCGCAGATCTTAAAACACTAGAAATTAATGCTCAACACTATGTCAGTATCGGGAATAATTTTAAGCGTCAGCATAAGCTAACTGATGCCATTGCTTCATATCAAAAAGCTCTAAGTATTGAACCAAATAATCTCCACATATACGCTTATTTAGCAACTACTCAAAAAAAGCATGGTGATTTGCCAGGATCAATCTCTAGTTTTCAGCGCATTATTGAAATCAATCCCCAATATTCTCCTTGGATTTATAGCAGTATTGGTGATGCTTTTCAACAATCTGGACAATATAATAAAGCTATCAAGGCTTACTATCAGGCTATTGAACTGAATGCAGATTCACCTGCTTGGGTTTATCAATGTTTAGGGGATATTTTAAGACAACAGCAGCGCTGGAATGAGGCAATTAAAGCTTACCAACAAGCCACTACGCTACAGCCCGATAATCCTGCCTTGCAAAGAAAATTAAAGTTAGCTCAAATAATGAGCAATGAACAATGAAATAAAATAAATATTAATTAGTCAGTTTTATAAAGTAGTGAATCCAATTGATTGGCGGCGAATAGTTACACTATATCGTCAGAGATATCAGACAAAAAAACTTAGAGAAAGCGCTTCTCGCTATCAAGAACGTGCTTCAGGAACTCCGATCTATCCTGATGATTTATCCCTAAGAAACTATCAGCATCAGGCGGTGGCTAACTGGCTAGAAAATCACGGCAGAGGAACCTTAAAAATGGCAACGGGTAGCGGCAAAACTATTATTGCCCTGGCGATCGCCACAGAGCTTTATCAGCAAATTGGCTTAAAGATATTATTAATAGTCTGCCCTTCCCGTCACTTGGTGGCGCAGTGGGCAAGAGAATGTAGTAAGTTTAATCTCCAGCCTCTCATCGCCATGACGCGGGTAGATACCTGGCAAGGGGAATTATCCAACCAACTTTATCAGATAGCCCAATCAGCTTCCAACTTCTGCACCATTATTACTACTAACTCCACCCTAATTAGTGCAGGGTTTCAATCACAGCTAAAATACTTTCCTCCTAAAACTCTAATCGTCGGCGATGAGGCGCACAATTTAGGTTCAGCTAGTCTCGCCTCAAGTTTACCGCGCAATATTGGCTTGAGGTTGGCATTAACCGCCACTCCTGAAAGGCATTACGATGAATTGGGTACTGAAGCCATACTTAAATACTTTGGCAAAATTATCCCCCCAGAATTTACTCTGGCTAATGCGATCGCTCAAGGAGCCTTAGTAAACTACTCTTATTATCCTCTACTAGTAGAATTAACCGCCCCAGAAGCCCTAGAGTATGCCCGCCTCACTAAGCGCATTGGCTGGAGTATGCAGAAAAATCCCAGCTTGCAGAACAATGAAAACCTAACCGCATTACTTACCAGGCGATCGCGTTTAGTTGCCACCGCTGCTAATAAATTAACCTGTCTGCAAGAACTAATGGCATCTCGTCTAAACACCAATCATACTCTCTTCTATTGCGGTGATGGCTATCAAGATCAATCAACTCGCCAAATCGATGCGATCGCTCATTTATTAGGGAAAGAGCTAGGATATCGCGTTAACACCTATACTACCGACAATTCCATCGCCGAAAGAGAGCGTTTACGCCGCCAATTTGAATCAGGGGAACTTCAAGGATTAATTGCCATTCGCT
Source organism: Cyanobacteria bacterium J06621_8 (assembly GCA_038524995.1). Classification (GTDB taxonomy): domain Bacteria; phylum Cyanobacteriota; class Cyanobacteriia; order Cyanobacteriales; family Xenococcaceae; genus Waterburya. The sequence continues at coordinate 6,727 of JBCBIE010000018.1, read as the reverse complement.
GCTTAGATGAAGGTATCGATATTCCTACGATTAAAACCGCCGTAATCCTCGCCAGCAGCAGTAATCCACGACAATTTATTCAGCGTCGCGGCAGAATCCTGCGCCCTCATCCCGATAAAAAGCAAGCCACTCTGTTTGATATGTTGGTGATTCCCCCCACCCTAGATCGAGAAACTTGGCAGGTAGAGAAAAATCTACTCCGCAAAGAACTGATGCGGTTTATGACTTTTGCTGAATTAGCCGACAATGCCGCAGCGGCATGTGAGAAACTGTTGGGATTACAGGAAAGGTATAGGATTTAGTTAGTTGTTAGTTGTTAGTTGTTAGCTGTCGGTTTAATTTACCAATTGCCTGTTCACAATACCAGTTAAGGGAGCGATCAGGACTATAATACATAATTTGTTTGATGATTGCCATCGCTTTATCACTGTCATCATTTACTAAAGTCAATAATTCTTCAGTTAATTCCTGGGTTACTTTACTGGTAGCAGGACGACTTTTTCTCGGCTGAACTGACAGACAATCACTGAAGTTTGAATCGTTCAAGCTTGTCATGGGAAATATAATATATACATAATTCCATTTAAAATTAAGCTGGTTAAATAATCCGTAGTGTGATTACGATCGCCATTTTCAGACTTAGATAGCCAAATATAGGATAATAATCTCTAGAACATTACAAAAAATTGGTTATATGAAATCTAGAAAAAAATCCTACATACGAAAAGTGAGGACAACAACTAACGACTAACAAAAAAACTTTATTTATAGCAAATATAATTGTAATTTACATTAAATATGATTGACAGCAACATTTTAGATTGGTTAGCGGTATTCGGTTACTTAGGTCTTGCCTTGTTTGTCATATGGCGCATCATGTCCACCGAATAGGAAAAGCTAATGGCTAATAGCTAACTCAACAGATCAATGTTCTTATCCCAAACTGGCATTAAAATACTTCTTTGCAAAAAACAGATAGTAAAGTACCCTAATTGTTGATTACACCTAGCTTAAGCTGAGATTTGTCCCGAAAACTTGATTTATGAAACGGATTTTTATTACTGGTGCCAGTGGCTGTATTGGTCACTACATGACCGAAGCCTTGATTCAAAATACTGATTATGAACTGTATTTGCTGGTAAGAAATCCCGATAAGCTGCAATTTGATTATCAGGCTCGTCCAGGAATTCATATTCTAGTCGGGGACATGGGTCGAATTGAAGAATACAGTGATTTACTCCTCAAAGATATTAATATCGCGATTTTGGCAGCCACGGCTTGGGGAGGGGAAGCAGAGACTTATGATATCAACGTGGTCAAAACCTTAGAGTTAATCAACCTGCTGAATCCCAAGATCTGTGAACGGGTGATTTATTTTTCTACCGCCAGTATCCTAGATCGCCAGAATAAGTTACTATTACCTGCCAGTCAGTTTGGTCATGACTATATCCGTACTAAATATCAGTGTTTTTCCGAACTGGCACAGCAGGCGATCGCCGATAAGATTATTACAGTTTTTCCGACTTTAGTCTTTGGAGGCGAACAAAATAAGCCCTATTCCCACTTAAGCGCAGGAATTACCGAGGTTACCAAGTGGATTGGCTTAATTCGCTGGTTTAGCCTTGAAGGGAGCTTTCACTTTATCCATGCTAGGGATATTGCCGCAATTATTAGTTACTTAGTATCCCATCCCGAATATCTACCGCCCCAAGAACCAGATAGCAATGGATTACCCTGTTTGGTGCTTGGCAACCCAGCCATTGCCGTCGATCAGGCGATCGCCGAAATCAGTCGCTATTTCCAGAAGAAAATCTATCTACGAATTCCCCTCTACATGTGGTTGACTAATCTCTTTATCAAGATTTTTCGGATTCAAATGGACTCCTGGAGTCGTTTTTCCCTCGATTATCGTCATTTTGTCTATGAAAATCCCGTTACTCCAGCTAGCTTTGGCATGCCTAATTATTGCTCTTCCGTTAAGGAGTTAATGAAGATTTCGGGAGTTTAAATAGTTCCAGTTTGAGGTGAAAACATGGATCTGCTGGGGTAGCTGTAAGCTCTAAGCTATAAGTTTTAAGCTTTTTAATAATTTACGCTTAATGTGAATTAAACTTTTTATATTCCATAAAAACTAGCAAGTAAAACAGATATCTTAAAAGACTAGCTTCGCGTCATAAACGCCGTGTAGTCTTAAACGAAAAGATTAATCTCTGAGTCCACTTTAGTTACGAAGGGGTCTCCTAAAGGATACCGCTTCGCATATGGGGAAGCCGTCACTTCCCCAGCAGGGGGTCTCCTAAAGGATACCGCTCCGCATATGGGGGAAAGTTCCCCCAGTCTTAAATTATGGTTCTAATAAACTAATCGCCTGCTTTTTCACCTGCTCAATATCAAAAAAATCTTCTAGTCTTTCAACATCATACTTACCCTCAAAAGCCTCATCAGCGGCTTCTCTAAGTGCTCTGGGATAAGCTTCATGAATTATCTCGATTAAAACATCCTTCTGAGCATAGTAACCACCAGCTTTTCTCCGTTTATTAGTTTTATTGATATTATCAACCGAGTTAAGGATTGATCGTTCCCAAGATCTAGTGCTCCTATTTTCCGCAGCTTGCTTAATTAAGTGAATCAAAAGAATAACAGCATAACTGTAGATTTTATTAAGCTTATCCTCCAAAGACATTTCTTCTAAATCATCTACAATTTTTAATGCTCCTAAATAATCCTGCTCTTGAATTCTTTTCCTTAACTCTTCTAATTCATACATTTTAAATAAGGTTATCTTTTATCAGTAATTTAATCTTATTCAATTTTCAAAATAATCAACAACTAGCAATTGAGCCTTATAGTAAACTTTGATACTCCCATCCCACCCAAAGATTATCGAACTAAACCATAGATATGACGAATGATATTCCGAATTTGCTCTGGTGTCTGAAGTTAATGAGACAAAAAATAATTACTCAACTTTTGTTCAATCTGTTCAATCGTTGTGTTCAAAGGCAAATGGTGTAAAAATCTAAGTCTCAACAAATGAATAATATATTTGGCAAGATTAAAATCAAGAGAGTAAGGTGAAGTATAAATAAATTTTACTTGAATTTGACTTTTGATTTCTAAGGTAGACATTAGAGTATCCAACTGAGATTTCATTATATAACGACCTCTGTATAGTTTTAGAATTAGATAACACAGGAAATCTCGCTACTAGGGCTGTAGATAATTAATTTAGAGCGACCGCATTTATCTAGATGTTCGGGCGATCGCCTGAAAAGATAGATTATATAAAGTTAGTAATGCCAATCCGCTATTAAAATATTTGTGATACATTTTCAATATTTTACTGCGCCCCTGAAATTTTGAGTCCTTGATCAATCTGCTTCACAGCAGACTCTTTTTATTGCCGTTTTCAAACGGAATTTTCCTTCATAAACACTTATTTACGATACTTCTTATAAACTCATTAATTTTATTCCTATCAACCTACTTAGTTTATAAATATAGTTTGCGATAACCTCCAAATATAAGAAGCCAAAATATGACAATTATCCAGTGAATTATTACAGGAGGATAAATAGAGCCACTTTTTAGATAAGCAATAGTACAAACAATGCCCAAAATTGCTGCTGATGTCAGAAATACAAAACTATTAAATGTTTTCCTGGCATTATACACAAAAAGATAGGCATTAAGTGGATGGTAGACAACAAATATCATTAAACTAATAATCACAAAAAAATACTGATTAAATATAGATGTATTTTCAGTGGAATGAGCTAAAAATAAAACACGAAAAAATACTTCTTCAACAATAGCAGGAAAAAACAATGCGATTAAAATTGTTCTAAATATAGTTTTAAAAGTAATTTGAGAATTTTCAATTTCCAAGAAATTTGACTTGAAACCGAACGGTATAACAATTAATGAAAAACCCAACAGCAGCACAAATATCAGAATACAATCATCTAAGCTGGGAAAAGTTAAAAAAGCATTACTTATTCGATAGCCAAGTATTTTTAGCATTTTATTTTATGTTGTTTATCAACAAGATGTTAGCCTTTAGCCTTATTTTGACCGCCTTGCTTCAAGAAGCGTAATTGAGTCAAAGACTCGTCTTGCGACAATCGCTCATGGGGGTAACGCGGTCTTTGATTGAGCTAATGGCTAATAGCTAATGGCTGGGCGAAGCCCTTTATTTATTACAGGTAGTTTACTCTGCATATTAATCCTGTTTTAAGCGTATTTAAAGATCAATTATCCAAAGTTCGTTGATTTAACTAACATTTGATGTTGATTGAGAAGTAAGATGCCTGAAATTATAATCCTTGATACTCGCAAACCCCAGGAAACTAAGACCGTTCAATTAGCACCTGAAGAACAACTCAATCAAGAATGTCTTTTAGGTCGAGACGAAGGCTGCTGTCTGGTTTTTGACGATAATTTAGCTAGCCGTACCCACGGTAAAATTGCCTTTCGTCAGGGCAAATACTATTATTCCGACTTGGGCAGCAGGAATGGCTCTAAAATTAATAATGAAAGTGCGCCGCTAAACCAAGAATATTTACTCAAGCCCTCCGATACGATCGCTTTAGGCAATCACCTCCTCTGGATTAAGACTATTAGTGACGAGGCAAATCCTGAAAGTGCCCTAACCCCAGAGCAGTATATGCCCTTGGCTACCATGGATACTGCTGGGTTACCCACCTGGACAGAGGGCAAGAGGCAGCTTAAGTGTGTTCAGGTTACTGATGAAACCGCAGATGTTAAAACTTTTACTCTGATCTCGGAACCTCCAGTTAAATTTAGCTATCAACCAGGTCAGTTTGTCACCCTGAATTTGAATATTAACGGCAAGCAGGTTAAACGCTCCTATTCCATTTCTTCTACTCCTTCCCGCCCCCATAGTTTAGAAATTACCGTTAAACGGGTGCCTGCGCCTCCAGATGAGCCGAGCGCTCCCCCTGGATTAGTTAGCAACTGGCTTCATGACAACCTTAAAGTAGGTAGTCAAATTGAAATTAGCCCTCCCATGGGGAAATTTACTAATTTTGCCAATCCTTCAGCTAAATTGCTGCTAGTTTCTGCTGGTAGCGGCATTACGCCAATGATGTCGATGTCTCGCTGGATTTGTGACACCATGTCCCAGGTAGATGTTGTTTTTCTTCATAGCGCCCGCAGTCCTGAAGACATTATCTTTCGCCAAGAGCTGGAAATGATGACTGCTCGCTATCCTAATTTTAAGCTGGCAATTACCGTAACTCGCCCTGTCCCTGGTCAATCTTGGTATGGCTATACAGGAAGAATTAACGATACTATCTTACCTGCGATCGCTCCAGACTATCAAGACCGTACTGTCTATGTTTGTGGGTCTAATCCCTTTATGGCGGCAACTAAGGAACTGCTGCAAAAGTTAAGCTTTCCGATGAAAAACTACTATGAAGAAAGCTTTGGGGGAGCGCCAAAGAAACGGAAACAGCAATCCCCCATTAGGGCAGTTCCCGTGGCAGACCGCACCGCCACCATTTATCCCTTTGCCTATGCTGCCCCAGCTACATCTATTCCAGCTCCTACTTCGCCGATTACTGCCGTTTCCATTGCTGCTGCTAAAAGCCAAGCTTCTCCTGTAGAAGTTTCTGCTGCTCCCGCCCCTATGGCTCAATCATCTAGTCCTGTGGTGGTTTTGGCTAAATCAGGTCAAGAAATCCCCTGTGATGGCGAAGAGTCAATTCTTGACGTTGCTGAAGCTGAAGGGGCAGATTTACCCTCTGCCTGTCGCATGGGGGCTTGTGGAGCCTGTAAGGTAAGGAAACTATCGGGAGACGTTATCTACGATGATGATGTTAGCTGTGAGGATGGCTATATCTTGCCCTGTGTTGCTCGACCAGTGGGCAGAGTGGCAATTGAGGCGTGAATCAATGAACAAGCGATCGCCTGTTATTTAAAGCTAGTTGATAAAATGTTTTCAAAAGTTTTGAATTTAAATATATATGGTGTCATCAACCAGTAAGTTAACCATCGATGAGTTCTTTAATCTCCCTGAAGGCGATCGCCCTGATGAACTGATTGATGGTCAAGCTGTTACTAAAATGTCTCCGAAATTTTTCCATTCACGGTTACAGAAAACCCTGCTCATTATCTTGGATAGTTGGGCAAAAAACCGAGGGAGAGTCGAACCAGAATGGGCAATAAAACTGGAGCGGAAGGGAGTGGATTGGGTTCCTGTTCCTGATTTGAGCTACACATCTTATAGAAGACTGAGCGCTGATTGGATACTGGATCAAGCCTGTCCTGTAGCCCCCGAATTAGCCATTGAAATTATCTCCCCAGGACAGTCATTCGGCGATTTGGCAGAAAAAGCGACCGATTATCTCCAGTCAGGTGTAGCTAGGGTATGGTTGGTTGATACTAAATCTCAAAGTATTACGATTTTTTATCCAGATACTTTACCCCAAACTTTTCGCGGCGATTCAACTATAGTCGATGAGTTATTACCCGAATTAGAAATTACCCCCCAGCAAATCTTTCAGCAAGCTGGCTTATCTCCAAAATAAGTTAAGTAAGTAGGGCAAAATAAAGTCACTTAGGTTAAGAAATATGAATACGGTTATAACTATTACCACGAACGACTAACAACTAACGACTAACATTCCTAACAAGTTGATTTTATTTATACCCAGGGCAAACGCATGAAATGGGAGAGAAGGAAAATGAGATAATCAAGCTATTT
>JBCBIE010000017.1:0-90755 GCA_038524995.1 Cyanobacteria bacterium J06621_8 | reverse complement strand
CAAGTTCAAAACGATCCCTGCTTTTGCCTAAAGCATTACGCACTCACCAACGCCCTTTTTTCTCCGTTTCTAAAATTTGGTAAACTGCATCAACTAAATTATCATCAATTGATGAATCTTCATAAATAGTTTTTCCACACTTAGGACATACTCTACTTGTGATTAAATCTGTTTCTATTATTTCTACTATTTCTGTTTTTGCTTTTGGCAAAATATCAATTACACCAGATTCAGAAATTATGACACTAATATTTCTATTATTGTTTTCCAAAATTCTGTTAATAAAGGTACTTTTACCACTACCGAGAAAACCTGTCACTATTGTAACTGGCAATCCTGTTTTGGGCATATTCTTTAGAAGCGATTCAAGAAGTTTAATAGAATTAAATTGTGAATCTTCAAAGATAATCTCTGAATTAATATCTTGAATATCTTCATCAGGAATATTCAGCGTTTCCTGATAGTTTTCTGAAATTACCAACTCAACATCTTGAACATCGTCACCTGGAATATTCAGTATCTCCTGATGGGTTTCTAAAATTTTTGATTCGATATCCCGAACATCTTCATCTCGAAGATTTAATATCTTCTGATAGTCTTTTAAATCCTGCTTTACCTGCTCATCAAAAGGAAAGCACAAATCAACCTCATGTTGAAAAGCAATTTTATACTCTTGAATATTTCTTTGTTTTTTTTCTTTATAGGGTTTTAAGGCTTCTTCTATAATTTCTTTTGCCCTTATTTCCGACAGTTGAAGCTTGACGCATTCCTGTCTTAGGATACGATTCCCTGTAGCCGATATATTGCCATCATCAATTCTAATTCTTAGTTCAACCTTTTTACGATACGTCAGTTCAGGATCTCTGAGAGCTTTTGCGAGAATGATTGAGTCTCCTTCTTTTCCACTATAAAATCCTGGCTTCATTACAGAAGAAGCCTTACGAACTTGGGGTAAAACATAATCGTGTATATTTTTGACAGTAATTCTTTCCTTATCTTCTGGCGCAGCAATACCATTTTTTAAACCTTCTACTAAATATTTTGTGTATACAGATAAATATTCTCCTTCTTTTTCTATTGCACAATCAGTTGAGTTTGTAGAGGTTAGAATAGCTCTTCCTTCACCACCAAAATATTTTTGTATGTCTACGCTATTATCATCCATACCTAGTATTCCATCAGGAAAAGCTCCACTGAAGCAACTATCAAGAATAATTATCTGTCTTTGCACATAGCAACTAGCTATTATATCTATAATGAAACTTGAAGAAACAGCCGTACTTTGTTTTAATTCTCCAGAAGAATATTTTTTAGTGTTGCAACTTGTTAAATATAGTTTATTATCAATACCAGCTTTGATTCCATGACCACTGAAATAGAGTAGTACTAGGTCACTATTGTCAGATTCAACGAATATATCCTCAATCGTTGTTCTCATAGTTGAAATATCGGGATTAATTAAAGAATTTACTTCGTCAAAGAATCCAATTTGAGGATCGATTAATATTTCTTCTAAAGCAGCAACATTATTAGGAGGAGTATTTAATGTTGTGAATGAATCTGAATCGTAATTTCCTACTCCAATGAGTAAAGCTTTTCTTTTCCCCATCTTTTACTCATTTTCCTGTTGCTAATCGCTCTGCTGCTTCTACTACTTTATCCAAATCTTAGGGTCTAACGCCGATAATCTCAATTTTTCTACCGTTTGCTTCGACTTTAATATCAATAGGTTTACTAGCAAACTTTTGTACCAGGTAACCTCCTACAGATCGAACGTTGGATAAGCTTAATTTTGAAGCAACAACTCCGATTAAGTTACCTCCCCCAGACATTTCTCCATCTGGTGGATTAGGGTCGGAAACCCTTTGAACTCGATCTAATTCATCGAGCGATCGCATTTCTTTCAGTAAATTTGCAGTTAATTTATCAATTTGAGCAGAACTGAAATTAGAATAGGCTTTGTTTATATCGACTGTCAGCCAAAGGCTAAAATCACTTGTCATGTAACAATTTACAGGAAATAATACACGCTCTCATTATAGTTAAATATTACAAGTAAATTTACTGAGTTGATAAATGAGTAATTATTTGAGCGATTAGGCTTCGCCTAGTCTTCGGAGCGCCAGATACAACAATCAAGTAATTTAACTCTCGCAAACGCCAAGGGAAAAATTGTTCGAGTTGAAACAATTGCGATCGCTTTAATTTTTTAAAAGCTTCTGGCTTAAAGCTATCTTCACAGACTAATTCTTTTATCCTGAACTGACGTTAATTACGAGGCTTTGATTTATATTGCTATGATCCGTTTGATGTTGTGTCAGTTAGCATAACTCTTTTTACTTCCAAGCGTTTCCCAAAATCCTCTGTAATCAAAATGTTTAATGTTAAATCTTCAATGTCCAATGTTCAGTTAGGTACATCCTCTGGCTTAACCGATGCTGACCTGCTGTCGAAGATGCGGGAGATTGTCGGAAAAGCCTATGTGATAACAGGGAAGAAGACGACAGAACGATTTCGTACTGGCTTTCGGTCTGGAGCAGGAGAAGCGCTTTGTGTGGTTTGTCCTGGTACTCTGCTGGAGCAGTGGCAAATCCTCCAGGTTTGTGTTGCGGCAGATAAAATTGTGATTATGCAGGCGGCTAACACTGGTCTAACAAAAGGCTCTACACCATCTGGCAGTTATGATCGCGATGTGGTTTTGATTAATACCCGTCGGATGGATAAAATTATGACCCTCCATGAAGGAAAACAGGTGATTAGCTTCCCTGGCGCTACTCTCTTCACCCTTGAAAAGCTCTTAGCTCCCCTGGGGCGAGAACCTCACTCGGTAATTGGCTCTTCCTCTATCGGGGCTTCAATTGTGGGTGGAGTCTGCAATAATTCTGGTGGTTCCCTGATTGAAAGAGGTCCAGCATATACCGAGCTTTCGCTTTATGCTCAGATTGATGAGACTGGTACGTTGAATCTCGTCAATCATCTAGACATCAACTTGGGGAAAACACCAGAGGAAATTTTAACCAACCTGGAAAACGGAAATTTTGACAGGAATCATACCCTTACCAATAAAAGAGCCTCAGCCAGTGACTATGGACAAATTGTGCGGGAGATAGATGCCGATACCCCAGCACGGTTCAATGGCGATAAGAGTAAACTCTATGAGTCCGCAGGCTGTGCAGGAAAGCTAGCGGTTTTTGCGGTGCGCCTGGATACTTTTCCGAAGAATGAGAGAGAACAGGTTTTTTATATTGGCACTAACAATACAGAGGATCTAACGGCTTTACGTCGGCATATCCTAGCAAATTTTGCTAACCTGCCCGTTAGCGCTGAATATATGCACCGCGAGGCTTTTAATCTAACGGAGGTTTATGGCAAAGATACAGCGTGGATGATTGATAAGCTTGGCACCAGCCGACTACCAACTTTTTTTGCTCTCAAAGGGGCAGTTGATGCCCGATTAAAAGGCATTCCTGGGCTGCGGAATTTTACCGACCGATTTATGCAGTTCTGGTCAAGACTTACTCCGCAGATTTTGCCTCAGCGTATCTTAGAATATCGCGATCGCTTTGAACACTATCTAATCCTAAAGGTGAAAAATGAGGGCATTGAGGAAACCGCCGCCTGGTTACCCACCTTTGTTGCTGAAAAAGACATGGACTTTGTGGAATGTACCCCCCGCGAAGCCAAGATTATCGGACTCCATCGCTTTGCGGCTGCGGGGGCTGCTATCCGCTACATGGCGATTCATTCGGATGAGGTAGAGGAAATTCTGGCGCTGGATATAGCTTTGCGCCGCAATGACCGCGACTGGCTGGAAGTTTTACCGCCGTCACTAGCAGATAAGATGGTCTCAAAGCTTTATTATGGTCATTTCATGTGTCATGTGATGCATCAGGACTATCTGGTGAAGAAGGGAGAGGATCTCAAGGCAATTAAGGCTGAGATGCTGAGTATTTTGGATCAACGGGGCGCGGAATATCCCGCTGAACACAACGTTGGACATTTATACCAAGCCAAACCCGACCTAGCGGAGCATTATCGAAACTGTGACCCGACCAACAGCTTTAACCCAGGTATTGGTAAGATGTCCCGATGTAAGCACTATGGCTAATCCTGCTGAAAAAGCTAACGGCTAACGGCTAATGGCTAAAAGCATTTGATAAACAGCATAGTTCCTTAACTTGTCAAGAATAACCAATAGTATGGACTATTTCTTAGGGATTGATTTTGGTACCTCTGGTGCCAGAGCAATAGTGATTAATCATCAAAAAAATATCATTGATACCCAACATATAAGCTGGACGAAAATCCCCTCAGAAAAATTAGCTCAAGTTTGGCATGATTCCCTATTCGATCTAATTCTTCAGATTCCTTTAGCCATACGAAGCAATATTAAGGCGATCGCCGTTAACGGAACTTCTTCTACAGTGTTGTTGTGCGATGCTCAAGGAAAGCCAATTACCGAGCCTATTTTATATAACGATTCCCGTGGGCAAACAGTATTACCTGAAATTAAAAATATTGCACCAGTAAATCATGTTGTACTCAGCGCCAGCTCTAGTCTGACTAAGTTGCTTTGGTGGCAAAAACAGCCCTATTTTACCCAGGCTCGTTATTTTCTGCATCAGGCGGACTGGCTAGGGTTTTTACTCCACGATAAGTTGGGAATCAGCGATTATCATAACGCCCTTAAATTGGGTTATGACGTGAACTATTTACGCTATCCTCGATGGTTATTAAATTTACCTATTAATCAATTATTACCCCAAGTTGTAAATCCAGGAGCATTAATCGGAAAATTAACCAAAGAGAATTGCCAAAAACTAAATTTAAGTCCTGACTGCATAGTTAAAGCTGGCACTACCGATAGCATTGCCGCATTCCTAGCTAGTGATGCGAATCAACCTGGAGACGCCGTTACCTCTCTAGGATCAACTCTAGTATTGAAGCTTCTGAGTCGAAATCAAGTAAATGCCGCTGAGTACGGTATTTACAGCCATAGGTTAGGAGATCTTTGGTTAACTGGTGGTGCTTCTAATACTGGCGGAGCAGTTCTCAAACACTTCTTTACCCTAGAACAGCTCGAAAAACTTTCAGTACAAATTGACCCCAAATTACCGAGCCCTTTCCAATACTATCCCCTCCTACAGCCAGGCGATCGCTTTCCGATTAATGATTCTAATTTACCAGCGCAACTAGAACCTCGCCCCGCCAAAGCAGAAGATTTTCTATATGGCTTATTAGAGGGCATATCTCGAATTGAACATCAAGGCTATCGTAAACTAGAATTACTAGGAGCCGATACCCTTAAATGTGTTTACAGTGCAGGAGGAGGAGCAAAAAATGCAACTTGGACGAAGATTCGCCACCGCTATTTAAAAGTGCCAGTCAAAACTTCCCAACAGACTGATGCAGCTTACGGCACTGCTCTACTTGCTGCTGACAAAATTTTGCTTACTTTTTAATTAAAAAACTGTCAAAAACAAGAAAAGCCGACATGTCGCCTAAAGACAACTTGCAATTAACCGACTTTCCTTACTTACTACGCTGACACCGCATCTTCTTGCACCATCATTTGCTCTGTTGTAGGTAGCTCTAAACAATATCCTGCACCATAGACAGTCTTAATGTAGGAAGGATGACGAGGATCTGGCTCCAGCTTAGTCCTAAGATGACGAATATGAACTCGAATAGTTTCAATATCATCATCAGGATCGTAACCCCATACCTCTTTGAGAATCTCTGGTGGTGCAACAGTTTGTCCATGACGCTGCAAGAGACAGTGAAGTAACTCAAACTCTAAATGAGTCAGCTTAACAGTTTTTTCAAACCAAATAGCCTCAAAACGCTCGGGAATTAGGGTTAAAGGACCAAAATTAAGAATTTCTGAGTGCTTTGCTGCTTGGGGAATACGATCAGTACGTCGCAGTAAAGCCCTAACCCGCGCTAGCATTTCCTCAACTTCAAAAGGTTTGGTTAAGTAGTCATCAGCACCAGCGTTAAATCCTTCAACCTTATCCTGGGTTTGACCTAAAGCAGTCAACATTAAGACTGGAATATCCGAAGTGCGATCATCGCGACGTAACCTCTGGCAGACGGTAAAGCCATCAACCTTGGGCAACATAAGATCGAGCATTACTAGATCAGGCTGTAGCTGAACCGCTAGCGCCTGTCCTTTAACTCCATCTTCTGCTTGGTTAACATCGTAACCAGCCATCTCTAAGTTTATCGAAACTAATTCGGAGATTGCGGGATCGTCATCAATTACTAGTATTCTTGGCATATTAAATATGGATGATATCTATTTTGTGGGCGGAAAGACGTTATCGGTACTTTTATTAGTAACACTAAACGCCAGAAGGAAAAGTTTTGATAAGTTTTCTATTGTACATAAGGCTATAGCTTATTCATAAAACCTGAGCCTGCTGCATCCTTAAACAATTACTATAGTGATTTCCAATTTCATAAGACAAAAAACTAGGATTGATATTTGGATACAGATTCTCTAATGATTATAAGCAAAAATGCTCATCTTGTTTAAGTACTATTTACTATGATTAAGCTTTATGCTGTTTTATTGCTGATATGACTCTTGTTTCTTAGATTATTAAATAAATATGTAAGTTATATCTGGCAGAAACCAGAAGTATACTACACTCCTTTAGGTGCACAAGCTCGATTAAAAATTCTCCTGAGTCAGTTTAAGCAACCTGAAGCAAGATTAAACAAATATCTCAACCAAAAACATCTTCTTTACCAGCCTCAGCAAATCAGCTTTGGAGCCTTGTCTAGCTTACGTTTGACAAGTTATTGGCAAAGCAGTAGTTGGTCTTTAATATTCGAGCCAGCAGAATATAGACTATTCCTGTATCGTTTCCTATTCCCTTTTCACGTGGCTCAAAAAACTATGTTATGCGTAGCGTTCTCTAAGACTGAACTTCTCTACTTATCTCTAGAATTTTTTTCGGCTATAGCCCTTCAGCTAATAGTAAGCCACCCCTACGTATCGAGAATTTCTTAACAATTTATTTTCTTAGTTTAATTTTTTTTACTCTCAAACCGATAACTCTTGACAAACATCTAATGATACTAATGGGTTTAGCGCCTATTACAGATGTAAAAATTCTTAATAATAATACTCATTAATTCAGTTTATTCTTACAAGCTAGGTAGTTTTTTAAACCGCGAAATGCGGTCAACGCAGGCATCGTCGTTTTATCTCGATCTTGCTCGACGGGATGGCGATGTAACGTTGACCTTTTGTTAAAGAATTAATTAGATAGTCCAAATTAATCATAAAAAAGTAGGAAGTTTTAGTATGAGTGTCAATTTAGCCACAATGTTGCGCGAAGGAACCAAAAAGTCCCACACGATGGCAGAAAACGTTGGCTTTGTTAAGTGTTTTCTCAAAGGAGTAGTTGAAAAAAAATCCTATCGCAAACTAGTTACCAGCCTTTATTTTGTCTATTCCGCGATGGAAGAAGAGATAGAGCGGCTAAAGGAGCATCCTGTAGTATCGAAAGTTTACTTTCCTGAATTAAATCGCCAAGAAAGTTTGGAGCAGGATCTACACTATTATTATGGTGCTAACTGGCGTGAAGAAATCCGTAATACTAAAGCGGGTAAAGCTTATGTTGCCAGAATTAGGGAAGTTGCTGATACTCAACCTGAATTGTTAGTGGCTCATTGTTACACGCGCTACTTGGGGGATCTATCTGGTGGTCAAATTCTGAAGAAGATTTCTCAAAGAGCAATGAACCTGACTGATGGTGAAGGAACTGCTTTTTATGAGTTTGAAGATATTCCCGATGAAAAGGAGTTTAAGAATCAGTATCGTGCAGCAATGAATGAACTGCCTATTGATCAGGCAACCGCAGAAGAGATTGTCGATGAGGCTAATGCGGCTTTTGGAAGTAATATGGAATTGTTCAAAGAGCTTGAAGGTAATCTTGTAAAAGCTATTGGCATTATGGTGTTCAATACCCTAACTCGTCGTCGTACTCGTGGCAGTACCGAGTTGGCAACTGCTGAATAACTGATAATATACCCTCGGGATAACTAGTTATTGCTTTACAATCGAATTTTAAATAATAAACAACCCCGAAAGCTGGGTTGCGCTCGACTTAGACTTAATTAAATCTAGTTAGATCGCTATCTGGCTTTTGGGGTTGTCTGTTGTTTAGGAGGAGTTTTGTTTTAATTCCTGAGTTACCCTTGAGGCAAGTTGTTGCTGGCGTAAGCATCTAGTGCAAAAGCGGGGATGCGAGTACCGTAGTCGGTATCTTGCCCTGTAAATGATTTAGCTAAGGATTCAAAAGACTTTGATTTTAGGTTACGTTCGTGAATTGGTTTAGTTTGTTCACCGCGAAAGTAAGCCTGGGTTCCGATTACTGCTGCTGCTGTCCAACCGATGAGCATTACTGCAATTAGCAAGGTAGTCATTAATGACCTCCTGTTTGTTAACTTATTTAAATCTTATGTAAATAAATATAACAAAAACTTGACTTGTTGCTGCATGACTAAAGATAGAGGTTTACTCATTTTTAGTGGGGAATCCCGAACCCCTGGCAATTTATCCAAGGTAATAGAAAGCTCACTTGTGAAGCAGATTAGGGATTTGTCTCCTTGTAGCTGCTAAAGTGATCGCCTTAGCAAAAAAGTCAATACTAAAAATATATACTTTGAGAAAAATAGTTATGGAAACCGCCAAGCTTTTTAAAAATGGTCAAAGTCAAGCAGTAAGATTGCCTAAAAAGTATCGTTTCCAAGGAGATCAGGTAATTATTAAGCGGGTGGGTAACGCAGTAGTTTTATTACCCTATGAAAATTCTTGGGATACTTTCTTTAATAGTCTGGAGGTGACTTTGGTTACTAATAATGTGAGGGAGTTTAATCGGTTACCAAATTTACAGCTAGACAATTGGGCTGATTAGGAAATTCTTTTGCTTGATCTTCTACCTACTAATAGGTAAAATAAACTTATGAAACAGAAAACTGCCCAACAAATATTGCTGGCTGCTCAATCAATGGTGCGTCAGAGGGGCTATAGTGCCTTTAGCTACGCCGACATTGCCCAAGAAATCGGCATCCGCAAGGCAAGTATTCACTACCATTTCCATTCTAAGGATGACTTGGTTAAAGAGTTAGTCAAGCAGTACCGAGAAATTATGTCTCGGAAATGTTTTCAGATTGAGCAGCAGTCAATTACTCCCCAGGAACAACTAAAACAATTTGTCAATCTCTATCGAGATGGTTTGTCAGATAATCAAGTTTGCCTGTGTGGTATGTTGACAGCAGATTTGGCGGTTTTAAATTCAGAAATCAGGGCAGAATTACAGCTTTTTTTTAACGTAACTGAGTCTTGGTTAGCACAACTTTTACAACGAGGTTGCGAAGCCAAGGCTTGGCAGTGTAGCCAATCTTTTGATTTAACAGCAAGAAGCATTATTGCTTTGTTGCAAGGAGCACAGCTATTATCGAGGATTGCAGACAATAGTACGGCTACTTTTGACAACATTACGGAAAAATTTCTCCAAGAGAAATTAGCAATCACTTAAATTTTTTTGTAGTTTATTTTACCTTCTAGTAGGTAAAAATAATGGAGATCAAAATGACTCAAGCATTTAAAGGACAAAAAATCATCGTTATTGGTGGAACTAGCGGTATCGGAAAAGCAGTAGCCAAACTAGTTTTAGAACAGGGTGGCACTGCTGTAGTAATTGGCTCTCGTCAACCTAAGCTAGAGAATGCAGTGCAGGAACTTAGTCAGTTTGGGGAAGTGCTTGGTGGGTTAGCGAATATCTCCCAAGAGGAGTCAAGAAAAGCTTTAGCAGAGCGCCTTAATACTAACTATGCAGATGCCAATTTACTGGTTAATGCTGCGGGGGTGTTTCTTCCCAAAGCATTTATTGAGTATACAGAAAGTGACTATGATCTATATCTAGATCTTAATAAAGGAAGTTTTTTCCTAACTCAGGCATTTGTCAAAAATGCGATCGCCCATGACAAACCGAGCGCAATTGTCAATATTGGCTCGATGTGGGCAAAACAAGCCGTAGCAGCTACCCCTTCCTCCGCCTATTCGATGGCAAAAGCGGGGTTACACTCACTGACTCAGCATCTAGCAATGGAGTTAGCACCACATAAGATTCGCGTTAATGCCGTGTCTCCTGCGGTAGTTGCAACCCCCATTTATCAAGGTTTTATTCCCCCAGAGCAAGTACATACAACACTGCAAGGATTCAATGATTTTCATCCCCTTGGTAGAATTGGAACACCTCAAGATGTTGCTGAGGCGGCAGTGTATTTACTGTCAGATAGAGCCAGTTGGGTAACAGGGGCAATTTGGGATGTTGATGGTGGCGTAATGGCAGGGCGAAATTAAGAAAATTATTATGAGATTTAATTTCAAAGCAAACTCTGATTTCACCATTTTAAAGGGAATTGTAAAACCAGGACACCAGGTAGCATCGGGGATGGCTCAAGATAGCCCGTATGAGCGAGGTACCCTAGAAATGCAGTTCCCCTTCTTTCAAGACTTAGGGCTAGATCTCACTGGTTTATTTTTAGCAACCCTTAACGTCTCAATTGCTCCCTATCGATTCCAACTAATCAAGCCTCAGTATACTTTTCCTCAAGTGCAGTGGCACCCTGAATTTGCGGCGGAAACATTTTCCTTTTCCAGATGCATCGTGATTTATCGTGAGACTAACTATGAAGGATGGATTTATTACCCCCATCCCGAAACCAAAATTGGGCATTTTCAGGATGAATCAATTCTCGAAGTGATCGCTCCACAGATCCCCCATCTTAACTACGGCGATCGCTTAAAATTAATGATTAATCCCCAAGAAATTGAGTTAATCACAGATAACTAACTCCTAAGCACCATGATTACTAAGCAGGAATTAATCCAACAGCTAGATCTGATTAAACATACTGAAGGCGGATACTTTCGAGAAACCTATCGTTCACCAGAAGTTATGGTGACGGAAAGAATAGAAAGCGATCGCAATATAATGACTTCAATTTATTATTTGCTGACGGATGATTCCCCCATAGATCACTGGCATCGTAATCGCTCAGACATTATGCATTATTTTCAGGCTGGTTCAGCAATTACTTACCTGCTGCTTAGTCCAACAGGTAAGCTGGAAAAAATTAAGCTGGGTCTTAACTTTGCTCAAGGAGAAACCGCTCAACTAATGGTGCCTGGGGGTTACTGGAAAGCAGCAGTGCTGGAAACAGGAGAATTTGGCTTACTGGGGGAGTCTGTGGCACCTGGCTTTGACTATCGTGACATGGAAATAGCTGAGGCTGATGAGTTGCGGTCATCATTCCCTCAGCTTTGGTCGCAATTATCTCCTTACGTCAAGTAGAGCAAATTGCTTAACGAGGGTTAGTCATCTTTGTGCTAACAAGATCTTATCTTTAACTTATTCTATTCACTATAAGGAATAACAATCAAGATACATGGTTAAGCAGCAAGTAGTTTTATGGTTTGTGTTTACTGTTTTAATAGCATTGCTACCCATGTGCTTTGACTACTGGATAAGGATTCAAACGCAAGGAAAGCCTACATGGGAAGATTTTCTAAATGATGGACAAATATTATTAATTGCTATTGCTTTAGGTGCAGGTTCAATTGGAGATATATTTTCTTTAGGCAAAAATTTAAGTACAGTAGAAATTATAGTTATAGGAACTTGCTTCATAACAACATTATTTTCTGGTGGTTTATATACGATAATTTCTCATCTTAAAAGAACATCAGACTTTAAAGATCCTTCTCTTCTACTAAGAACATTAATTATTCTTTTTTTACTATCATTATTGACGAGTATTTTATGCAAGTGGATAACCGTATCTGAAATAAACAGCATTCAAGGTAGTTAAGTCATGGAATACGCTTATATCATTACCATTCTATCGGTTACATCTGCCATATTAGCAGCATTGTCTTTTTATAATTTTGTTGATAAATCAAATCTAAGCAAAAGGCAATTAGAAAATAATGATAAATATATAATTTATTTGGGCAAGGAAGCTTTAAAGACTTCCCAAGCAATCTATAGACTAGATAGAATAAATGTTATTCAGATCATTAAACTAAAGCCCGATTATCTTTTTGAAGATAGTACCTTACTTATCTATCTTTTTCTAGGAACATTGATGCTAGTCGTGGTTGTAAACAATAATAACTATTGGATTATACTAATCGTAATTTTTCTTTATTTTATAGCTTTTTACGCTATTGTTGAAAGAGTAAAGAAGTCATCAAATTATGGCTTATGGATACAAGTAAATATTGCAAAATCAGTCTTGTTATATGGTGACACAGACAAGATATTTTTAACAAAAGTACTCAATTTAATATATGAAGTTATGAATGATGAAGGTAGAGTCAATAGCTATATTATTGATTTTAAAAATAGAGCTATCAAAAAATCTAATAAAATAGAAATGGATAATATCAACATCAATGAATAAAGAAAGTGTATTAATATCCATAGACTGCCCTACAAGACGAGAAAACGCTCTCGAATAGCACTATGACTATCCTATTCTTTGTCAGACGTGTACAGCAATTTTATTTAATTTGGCGTTTTTTCTGGATTGCCATCACATGTTTTGCAGGATCTTGATGTTTGCCGTTGATCTTAAGGCGAAAATCTAGATGTGCTCCTGTTGACCAGCCTGAACTGCCTACCTGGGCAATGTTTTGGTTCTTCCAGACTTTCATTCCTGGTCGGACTTTAATTGAACCCTGTTTCAAGTGACCATAAATTCCCACTCTTCCCTGACCATGATCGACCTCAATCCAATTGCCGAGTTGCCCACCACAGAAGAGATTGCCAAAATCATTACAGCCCGAAACAACCTTAGTTACAATTCCGCTGCCTACCGCTACCACAGGGGAACCCAGTGGGGCACCGTAATCAATTCCTTGGTGAAATTGCAACTGATTGCTGTAGGGTCTTTTCCGCCAGCCAAAAGAACTTGCAATGCGTTTAGTCCGAGGTGCAGGGTTAGCCAATTTAGTATTTTGGGGAACAAAATTACTATTTTCATGAGGGAAAGCAACGATCAGACTGCTGCGAGATAGTTGCGGAAACTGAAATTGCTTGGGCTCATCAGCCCCTGTGCTGTGCTGTGCAAGGACATTATTTCCTTGAAGTAGATGAAAATTAAGGTGTTTCTGAGTGAGGCGTTTTTGCCAAGGAAAAGCGCATGGGGTACGGGCTAATTGAGCTAGGGGTAACGCAATTTGTCCTGAAGTGCCTGAGCTAAAATAACCCTGACGCGATAGGGAGTAGTTTGGTACTCTTCTGGGCTGTTCTAAATTATTAAACCGAAAAGAGCTAATGTTGCAGCCGTCAGTAATTCGATTAAATAATATCCTTGGAGTAGTTTTAGATTGCCATAAACTTATTGGGAGAGAAAATTTTTCTGAGGCAAAATTATTAAACTCAGTAGAACAATCATCAGATAATTCGGGAAGAAAACAAAGTGAATTAGACTGTTTTTCAGTAGTAACGGGTGACCAGTGTTGATTCCCAGCAGAGGTAGCCAAAGTAGTCGGCATAATCCCTGCCATTACAAGTCCTAGTGCGATACTCCTCACCATATTTAAAAAAGTATTTAAAAGAATTTCTCATATTTAGCAGATGACTCTAGTAATATTTACTCAGATACAACCAAGTCATTAAATATATTTACATATTTCCTGAATTTTACAAAAATCAAATTGAAATTGAATATTCTTGTAGCAAACATCACTAAATTAAAATTTTGGCGCAATACCTATGAGTCGAGCATTTAAATTACTTTCACGTGACAAGTTCACTCTATTAGCGGCAGGACTCAGCATGGCGATCGCTCTCAATAGCTGTGGTTCATCCCAATCTGGTGCGGGACAGTATGAAGCAACTGCCACTGCTACCTATACTTGGCGAGTGAATTATAAAATCGATCCCATGGAGGATAAGCGAGGGCGTTATGAAGAGTTTGAATCAGCTTCCCTGGTTAACGTTAATGGAGAGAAGCCAGAAGGAGCTGTTTTAGAGGATGATAAAGGTATTTGGTGGCCTAAATTACCCTCTAAGCCCAGTATTGATGAAGTAGAAGCAGGACAAAAGCGGGCTTATGAAAAAATTGGCAAACCAGAATTGCTGCGTCAGGTTGAATATCGAGTGAAGTTTAACAAAGATGGCGAAAGACTGAATCTACCAACAAATTACGATGTTTACCGCCAGGTGGTCAAGAATTATCCCGATACGCCTCTTAACTTCACTATGGGAATCAATAATGGTTCAGTGACTAAAGCTACCCCAGTGGTTAACTAGTCATACTAAATCCGAATTCCCATAACCATTTTTTCTGATAACAGCAGGAAAGATAATGGTGAAAGACAAGTAATTAATAAGCTGGTTTTTACCGTCGGATTGAGAAACAATAACCAAAATACTCCATCACTTTTTACTGGGGTTGCTTTTCCAGCGTTCTATGGGAATACAGTCAATATCCAGAGTATCAAGGGTGCGGGCGACAACAAAATCCACCAGGTCTTCAATAGTGCGGGGATGGTTGTACCAGGCTGGAATAGCTGGCACAATTTTTACTCCTGCCTCTGCAAGAGACGTAAGATTTCGCAGGTGAATTAAGCTCAGAGGGGTTTCCCTAGGAACGATAACTAAAGGCTTACCTTCCTTGATCTGGACATCTGCCGCCCTTTCCAAGAGATCTGAGCTTAAGCCTGCGGCAATCTTAGCAACGGTACTCATACTACAGGGAATAACTACCATCCCTAAAGTGCGAAAAGAACCGCTAGCAATATTATCCCCCACGCTACCCCAGCGATGACAGTTAAGGACTCCTGCGGAGGGTACGCCTGCCTGTTTACGCCAAAAAAACTCTTGCTCTTTAGGGTCAGCGGGCATATTAATTTGCTCTTCGGCATACCAAACCATCTGAGTAGCACGAGAAGCTACTAGTTCTATTTCATATTCAGCCTCTAGTAGGTATTTGAGAGCGCGCACAGCATAGATCAGCGCTGAAGCACCACTAACGCCTATTATCAGGGGTTTGGTCATAAATTATTATCCAGTTAAATTAGTCCTTCAAATTCCAACTCCTCGATCATTTGCAAACCACGAGGATCGCCGACCTTGAGAATAGCACTTCTGGCGTCATCTTTGACACCAAAATCCTGATCTTCCACCAAAGATTCAATTAAAGCATCGATCGCCGTAGCATAAACCACATTAGACGGTAGCTCACGACATAATTGTCCGATTGCCCAGGCACAGTTACTTCTGACCGCAGGAGTTGAATCCCGTCTTAATCCCTGGATTAGAATGGGAATAGCGGCAATAATATCTTCATATGCCAAGGCTGCTATCTGCGCCAAGCCGCTGGCTGCCCATAATCTTACTGCTGAGACGTCAGTTTTTAAAGCCTGCAATAGAGGCTTGAGGACACGGCGATCTTGGCTGTTGCCCAATGCCCAAACTATTCCCTTGCGGACATAACCATTGTCATCCGTGGCTAAGAGTTGAATTAAAGGCTCAACCGCACTGGCATCGGTATTCCTTCCTAGGGCATAGCTAGCACTGACTCGCACTAGGGGACAGTCATCAGCCAGTAAATTAATTAGTAATGGAATCGCACGCTGATCTTTCAGATCACAAAACGCTCGTGCGGCAATCATTCTATCAGAGGGAACATCAGATTGCAGCAGCTCCAGCATGCGGTCGGGGTTGGGGGGGGGAATTTGAGCGATAGATTCTGCCGAATCAATTGGATCTAGAGGACTACTTAATTCAGCTTCAATTAAACTTAATTCATCATTTTTCATTATTATCGTTAGTCACTCTATAATATTTTGATTCCCAGCAGGTTATTAAAATTTTACATTTTATGGTTTTTATTTTTATATAGTACTACTTAGCTAGTTAACAATTGACAATTATCAGTTAAAGAAGATTATTGAGGAGTGATTAAGGTTCATCAGTTTGAATAGTTGAGAAGGCGTCCTTTGCCGCAGCCTGTTGCGAAGCTTTTTTGGAGCGACCAGATCCTTTACCTAAATAGCGGTCGTTGAGCCAAACTTCGGCGATAAACCGATGCTCAGGCTGGTCGCGAGGATTTTTCTTGACCTGATACTGGGGTAAAACCTGATATTTTCTTTGAGTCCATTCTTGCAGGGCATCCTTGTAGTTGAAGCGTGCTGGATCTTGTCGGACGATTTCTGAACGGCTAGATAGGGCACGATCTAACCAGGGGCGAATCAAATCCATGTTGTGGGTACTAAGATATAGAGCCCCTAACACTGCTTCAAAGGTATCAGCTAACCAAGATTGTCTCCCCGCAGGATTAGCCTTAGCATTGATGCTAATCAGGAGGTAAGGCTCAAGACCAAAACTATCTGCCAACTCAGCTAAAGTGCGATCGCTGACTACAATGGAACGAATCGCGGCAAATTCTCCTACTGGTTCTTTGGGGTAGGTTTCTAACAGCAGTTCAGCAGTTAAGAGCCTTACTACTGAATCTCCGACAAACTCTAGCTGCTCATAGTTATTAGTGCGATCAATACTGGGATGAGTCAAGGCTAGATCTAGTAAAGACCAATTTACAGGCGCATCTTCAGGTAAGCCTAGCTTTTGAATCAAAATTTTCAGTTTTTTGCGTCTTCTGGGGTCTTCCATCTAGTTCTGTGCTGACTCTAGTTAGAGAGAGTTAGAACGTAAGCCGGATTCTGTTCTCAAACCAAATTTGGCTTGAGGGCGGTTATCTATCTGGGATGTTTGTTACCAAACACCTCGTGCAGTTCACCTATAGTCGGGATGGGAAAAAGACCAACCCTGATCCCTTCGACCTTGCTCCCAACCGGGGTTTACCGAGCCAGCACCTCTCGATACTGCTGGTGCGCCCTTACCGCACCTTTGCACCCTTACCTAATATCGTTGATCATTAATCATTGATCATTCAGCAGTTATTTCTGTTAAATAATTAAATGTTTAATGTTCAATGAAAAGGCGGTATTTTTCTGTGGCACTATCCTCACGATCGCTCGCACTGGGAATTACCCAGCAAGTCTGGTCTTTCGGGAGTCCGGACTTTCCTCAAACCTACCTCTAGGGCAGATCTGCAACCGCCTCGCCAACTCTCTCTGGTATCTAGTTTATTATTGATTGATAGGGAACTTCAAATTATTTTGGTTAGTTGAGATTAGAATTGTTTAATTGATTAGATTTATAGTTAATCCTAGGAAATAAAGCTATGCCCAAAGAATCAGATATTACTCCTTACTCAGATAATATGAATCCTGCTGAGCCACCCCAATCGAAATCGGCTCGGATGCGTCGAGTAGCTACAGCTCTGAAATGGGGGGGGATGGCTGGATTTTGGGTTCCGTTGGTCTTGGGAGTTGTATCGACAGTTACCTTAGCTTTATCCCTCGTTAGTGAATCGGAAAGAAATAGTCCTGGTATTGGATTTAGCCTGTTTTGTGCTGTTTGCGGCTTAATTTGCCTAGTTGTTGGTATATGTATTGCCTTTCGCTACAGCAAAATGGCAGATAAATTTGCTCGACCCAACACTACTCCACCCAAGAGGTCAACTACTATTAAAATAGTGCAAATTGCCATTATTACTAGTATTGTGGGCACGATAATTACTATCTTGGGTGGACAAACGATTACGGGTATAGTTCTCTCTAAAACTTTAGCTTTTGATCCTGCCAAAGTTTTTAACAGTCAAAGTAGTACTGAGTTTGTGAATTCTCTGGATGTGTTTATTATTCAAGCTTGTTTCAGCATTATTTTAGCTCACTGTACTGGACTAGTAAGTTCTTTATGGATTTACAGCAGTATTGAGAAGAAGTAATTTGTTAATCAACAGCTAACAATCAGTCATTAGTAATGCAACGTACTCGTCTGAATACCATTGTCGAAATTACTGGCGATCGCCTGGAGTTACTTTTTAGCAATCCCTGGCGCAGGGTTTCTTTAAGCTTAATTAGTATTTTGCTGGGTTTTTTTATGGGTTCGGCAATCGTTACTACCGCAGGACAGCGAGCGGTTTGGGATATTCCTGCGGCGGCGGTGTTGTTTGCCTTTACGGAATTAACCAGCAGAATCGTTTATGGTCGTCGCGATCGCCAGTCTGCTAATTCTTCTCCCCAAAGGCGATCGCTCTATATTGACGTACTAAATTTATTTAAAATTGGCTTAATTTATAGTCTGTTTCTAGAAGCGTTTAAATTAGGCTCGTAACAATGAGCAATGAGCAATGAACATTTATCAGAGCAGGCAGTAAAAATAATAAATGTAGTTATTTAATGGAGAGTAAAAGCAAGAAATTTAATGATTTTTTGGCTAAGGGTCATAATTCTGAGTTTTTTGCTGAATTACAGGAGCGAGCAGTAGTAAAGTGTCAGGAATTGGGCATTGGCGATCGCCCACGGATTGAAGATAATCTTAGGAGGCTTTGGTTACCCTTTGGATTGCAGCTAGCACAAGACAGAAGAAAGCTAGACAGGACTTTAATCCAGGGGATTCTTGGCGGTCAGGGAACGGGGAAAAGTACTCTCTGTAATATTTTGCAGCTTATCCTTGAGGATTGGGTGTTTACCGTTGCTACGCTATCAATTGATGATCTTTACCTTACCTATCAAGAGAGGCAAGAGTTATTACAGAGAGAACCAGAATTAATTTGGCGAGGTCCTCCAGGTACTCATGATATTCAGGAGGGGATTAGGGTAATTGATCAGTGCCTTAGTCAAGATGAAAAGAATGAAATTGCCTTCCCTCGTTTTGATAAATCCTTGCATAATGGGGCAGGCGATCGCATTGAGGCAGAAATTATCCCTAAGCCAGATATTCTCTTGCTTGAGGGGTGGCTTGTTGGAGTCCGCCCTATAGATAATCAAGCTTTTGATTATCCTCCCCCGCCGATTTTTACCGAGTCAGACAGACAATTCGCCCTCAAGTGTAACGAGGGGTTACAGTCCTACGTACCTTTGTGGAATAGGTTAGATAGTCTAGCTATACTCAATCCTAGAGATTATCGCTGGAGTAAGCAATGGCGCAAAGAAGCCGAGCAGAAGATGAAGGCACAGGGGAAAACGGGTAAAAGCGACCAAGAGATTGAGGAATTCGTCGAATATTTCTGGAAAGCTCTACATCCCGAACTATTTATCAAGCCTTTAACGGATACTGCTGATTTAGTAGTAGAAATTAAAAGCGATCGCAGCTTAGGTAAAGTTCACCGATTGACTTGACTGTTCACCGCCGCTTGCCCTCGAATGGGGGTAAACGGAACGGTGATTCCAGGGACTAGGGACTGGGGACAGGGAATTAATTCCTAATTCCTAATCACCAATCACCAATCACAATCGTCATAAATAACGGGGCTTTAAAAGCATTACCAAACGGCAAAGGAGAAATAGACCATGACAGCCAATATAGCTCAGAGTTCCTTATCAAAGTCTCGACAGTGGTATCGCCCTACGATTTCCCCAGAACATGGGGTTTACGTCATGCTGCTAGTTTCCTTCCTTACTGGGGCGGCTGCGGCTCAACAGTGGACTTGGGGAACCACCCTGGCGCTGGTTTGTGGCTTCTGTGGTTTTCAGACGGAACATCCCCTCTCAATGCAGGTGGGACAGCGCAAAAGCTGGAAGCCAAGATTGATAGTTTGGACAGGTATTTATGGTGGAACTGCATTGGCGATCGCCTTCTGGCTACTTGGACATAATTCGGAACTATTGGCGCTATTAGTGATTTACGCTCTGGCGATCGCCGCTTTGGGATGTGACGTAATTTCCGTGTTATTGCGTCAAAAAAGAGCTAGATGGAATGAGCTAGTAACCTTTGCTGCTGTATGTTTGTTAGCCCCCCTTGCCTATACTGTAACCCTGGGTGAGATTGATCAAATTGCGATCGCCCTCTGGATACTTAATACCCTATTTTTTTCTAGCACCATTTTTACCGTTAAGCTGCGTAAAGTTAAGACAGCTTCTATAGTTCCAGGGATTATCTTTCATCTCATTGCCAGTGCGATCGTGCTATCTCTTTGGTTGACTGGCTGGCTGGGAGGGATTACAGCTTCAGCCTTTGCGATCGCGCTACTCAAATTCAGCCTAATTCTCTGGCAGAGAGAATGGTATCGTAAAGCAAAAATTCAGCGGGTAGCTTCCCTCGAAACCTCGTCTAGCCTGCTTTTCTTGGCAGTAGTAGCTATTTCAGTTTTGCCAGCTTATTTGTAGTTCATAGTCTTCCTAGCCACCATAAAACAAAGCCTCTTGATTTAGATCAACTAAGTAAGTAAAGCAAGATAAAGTCACATGGGTTAAGAAAGATAAATTTAGTTATAGCTATTGCTACTAACGACTAACAACTAACGACTAACAGCCTTTACCAATTGATTTTATTTACACTGAACTACTTAACTTAAATAGCTATTCTTGGTGAAAATTGGGGAACAATAACCCCGAAGCGAGTATTTTTCAGCATGAAATCGGCGAGGAATTGCCATGCTATTTAAGGATGTAACTAGTGAAGCGGGAATTGATCATGTAGGTATTACCTTTGGTTCATCTTGGGGGGATTTTAACGGCGATCGCCTGCCCGATCTTTGGCTAGGTAATCATGGTCATGATGCTGATCTTTATTTAAATCAGGGTGATGGAACTTTTGTCGATATTAGTTCAGAAGTATTTACCGATTTAGGCAGCAGAGATCGACATGGTGCAGCCTGGGGCGATTTTGATAATGATGGCGATCAGGATTTAATTCAGTTGATTGGGGGCAAGGTTGGCACGGGAAATTTAAGCGATCCGAACTTCGCCAATCAGTTATTTATCAATGAAGGAGGGACTTTAGTCAACGAAGCTGAACTATATGGCGTTGATTATGCTTCTTCTCGGGCAAAAACTCCTGTTTGGTTAGACGTGAATCGAGATGGCTTACTGGATCTGTTTGTGGGAGCAGCTTCGAGAAGAGATGGCTTAGTTCCTACTACTATATTTCAACAGAAGAATGGTGAGCTGGGCTTCACTAATTTAGCTGATAATAGCAATTTTAAATTACTACCTGGAACTTATGGTTTCCTTTCAGATCTTGTCCCGAGTCGTGATGGTTTGGAACTTGCTGTTATTGATAATGCTAATGATGGTTTAGAAATTTATGATTCTCGCACCATTGCCAATATTTCTGATGAGGTTATTGACAGCAATTTAAGGGGGAAAGACTTTGTTTCTGCGGATTTTAATGGCGATCTCTTACCTGATTTGTATATTACTCGACAGGGTTTAAATAATTCGGGATTTGCTAGGGATAGTAACGGTAAAATTCGCCTCAGACTTGAATCAACTAGTGATGTTACCAAGGGGATTAGATTTAAAGTTGATGGAGACTTAAGCTTAGATTTTTATACTTTTGGTTTTGCCCATGACAGAATTGAAGCGGATGATATCTATATTGGGGCTTCTGGCTTTAATCCCGATGATTTAACATTTTCTCTGGCTGCGGACAATCCTGAAGTTGCAGGGATTCAGTCCTTTAGAGAAGGTATCGATGAAGGAGTTTATATTGGCCATACTCCCGATTCCCAAACATGGGAAATTATTCTTTCTTCAGCCAATCAAGATTTATTATTAGGATTTTTAGACTCTACCGCTGCTATTTCCGATCTTACGGCGATCGATTTTGATAATAATCGCCCTCCGCAACAAGATTCTTTATTAATTAACGATAATGGGCAATTAAAAGACTTTAGCGTCGAATCAGGCATTAATTCTGTAAGAAATGCAGGATTAAGTGCTGTGGCAGGAGATTTTGATAATGATATGGATGAAGATATCTATGTTGTAACGGCAAACCAAGTCATCAATGAACCCAATATCTTTTATGAAAATCAGGGGGATGGTACCTTTATCGCCAGAGAAGATGCTTTGGGTGCTGCTGATCTGAATTTGGGTATTGGAGATTCTGTAACTACTGCTGATTATAATCTCGATGGATTTTTAGATTTATTCGTTACTAACGGGCGGGATTTAGCCTTATTAAATGAAGATGGTGCGGTACAGCTATTTGAAAATCAGGGTAATAGCAATCATTGGTTAGCCATCGATCTTGAAGGTATAATTTCTAATCGCGATGGCGTAGGGGCTAAGGTTTATGTTACCGCGGGGGGCAAAACTCAGTTAAAACAACAGACTGGAGGAATCCACAATAGATCGCAAAATCATTCTCGCCTGCATGTAGGATTAGGAAGTAATGAGACGGTTGAAGAAATAATAGTCGAGTGGACTAGTGGTATTGTTCAAACTATTAATGATGTACCAGCAGATCAGTTAATTCAAATTGTTGAACCTAAGATATTTTTTACTCCACATAAGCCTGTAGCACCAGGAAATTCAAGGGTTTTATCATGGCAAGATATCTTTAAAGACCTAGAAAATGGAGTAAAAATCTCAGGATACACTGATTCTGCCTCTGGTGCCCCAAACTATGACCTTAATCAAGAAGGGTTATTTATTTGGCAAGATGACGCTGGCTGGCATTTAAGAGCCACAGGAGACATTACTGGTACTCGCTATCAAGGCTCTTTTAAAACTGATGGTGCTGATTTTTCCGTGAGCAGAATCAACTTAGAAGACAACGATATTATTACTCAGCCCAATCCTCAACAGCTTGATTTTGATTTGAGAGTGTTGCAGGGTTTTGAAGACGGTATCGATTTTAATCTTCCTGAAAATAGCTCCTTAACTTTAGATCTTGGCGATCGCACTCAGGGGCTTGATTTAGTGAGAATTGGCGCAGAACAATTGTCAATTGATGCTTTATAGCCGTACAACTTTATTTTAGGATAACTTTCATTTGTTTGCTCGTAAGTAATAAGTAATAAGTAATGAGTAATAAGTAATAAGCGTCCTAATCTATACCCGTAATGCTATAACTTTAAATTTAACGCCATAATAAATTAAGAGTTGTCTAAATTTGATAGCTACTCTAATAACTAATAACTAATAACTAATAACTGAAAAAAGATACCCTAGAAGATGGATAAATTAATGGGAATGACTTACTAGATGGGTAAATCAAGTTTAGGCTTAGAGGGAGAACTATACCAATATTTATTATCGGTATCTCTCAGAGAACCTGAAATATTAACCAAGTTACGCCAGGAGACGAAGGAACACTCTGGCAGTATTATGCAGATTTCTCCCGATCAGGGACAGTTATTCACTTTGCTAATTAAGCTATTACACGCCAAAAAAACCCTCGATATTGGTGTATTTACAGGCTATAGTTCCCTGGTAGTCGCATTGGCATTACCCCCAGACGGTAAAGTCATAGCCTGCGATCGCGATCCTCAGGCAACGGCGATCGCCCGTCGTTATTGGCAGGAAGCTCAGGTTGCTCATAAAATTGATTTCCGCCTCGCACCCGCCCAAGAAACTTTAGAGCAGTTAATTGCCGCAGGAGAGGCAGGAAGCTTTGATTTTGCTTTTATTGATGCCGATAAACGCAACTACATTAATTACTATGAACAAGCATTAACCTTATTACGCCCTGGGGGTTTACTGGCGATCGACAATGTTCTATGGGCAGGGAGAGTAATTGATTCCTCAAATATAGATAAGAGAACAGTAGCAATACGAGAGTTTAATCAAAAAGTTCATCGAGATCAACGGGTAGAAATTAGTCTGTTGCCCGTTGCTGACGGTTTGACCTTAGCACTAAAAAAATGAGCGGCTACGCCTCAGTACTTAGTGGTTATCACGCCAATTATGAACTAAAAACTAATGACTAAAAACTTAGAGCAAGAATAAGCCCCATGGGTTTAAACCTACTCCTAAATCTGACAGTACAGCAGCCTAGCTAAAAAATAATTAGTCATCTTTGAGCCATAGGGAGAATTCCACCACTGAGCGGGAAGACCTCCCTCTGGTGCTTTAGGAGAGTATTCTAGATCGCTGCACTTACGCCATTTACCATCTTTACGCCATTGCAGCCGATCTCCCCATCTTTCTGCTATGTCTACGTTTTGCTCGATGGTGGTTTCAATCGAACCCCCTAATTCCTGATAAATTTTGATCTGAACGCTAAAACCAAAACGATTATCACTGTATTTGAGCCATAGTTTGTCAATTACCTGCAATTCACTACAGTCAATGTTGCTTACCCCATCGGGACGCAGAAGTTCGATGTCGGTTTCTCCAGCGATCGTTAAAATCAAACGGCTGGTTTCCTTATCTGCTTCGAGCCACTTTCCTGCTTTAAGCAAATTTTGGAGACGTTCATAACGATATACATTGCTGACTCGGAATAGTTGTTCTTCTAGTAAATCTACTTTTGCTGGTAAATCTGATAGGCGATCAAGTTGCCTTTGACATTGGTTTAATTGAGCTATAATCTGCTCTAGCTTCTGCTCGACGATAGAAGGTTCAGAGCTAGTTTCACCAGAAGGGTCATTAATTGACGTCATTATTTATGATCTTGATGATTTGGTTAATAGTAAGTTTTGTTGGCTTACTCAGATATTTTAATTTTAAAAAAATCTCTAAAAATAATCTTAGCTTGGGCAATAAGACTTGATCTGTTGTTTACTAGCGAAGATTGCAACTGATACTAAATCCTGTTTTAGATAGAACACTTATTGATTATGCAAGGGTAAAGGGCTTTGAGGTTTTCAGGTTTGCATTTAGTTAAGTGTATTCAAGACATGCAGCGAATTATTAAACCGCGTCCACATAGAAAACTGGAGTGTTTGTTTACCAGCAATTTATCTTCCAAATCCCTAATCCCTAATCCCTCGGAAAGTTAACTTGAAAACTATGGGTTTCAAACTAGACGCGGTTTATTTAGCAATATAGGGCAAAGAGGACTGAGCAGTCAGAGAACGAATAGAATTAAGAGCATAGGTAAAATAATCCTTGAGGCTTGCTGTTTTATTACTCAATGCCCGAATCAAAATACTATTACAGTTAGGCAGAATTGTGGTTGCCAGTTCGATATTAAAAGTTTGGCTTGTGTCATTAGTTTCAAGCTTGGCAATTAATAAAGATAAATCTACATCAGGCAGTATCGCGATCGCATTACCAATAATTGGCAATTCAGTGAATAGTTCATTATGTTTAAATTTATTGCTTTGACCTAGCAATCGTGCTGCATCTGCAAATAATAAATTATTATCTAAATCAGTGACCTTAAGGCGATTAAAGTAATAGTTAAACTGGTAATATTCTGAGCGGGCTAATCTACCAGGCAAGATAATTTCACTTAAAAATAGTCTGGCTGTAGGATGAAGCTGAACTATAGTTGTTTGCTCGATAGAGGCATCTTGATAAAGAATAATTGGTTCAGGAACAAATTCTAAACTAGCATCGCTTTCAACTATAATCTGATAATTAACTACAGCTTTAGTCCCTGACTTTGGCATCGAATGAACTTTAGTTGCCGCCTGATCAGTAAAATATATCTGAGTATTACTATCCAGATGCAATAATAAATTTAGTTCATCGCCAGCAAGCAACCCAGGAGAAGTATTAATTAAATAAAGATAAGCGCGATCGCAGTTAGCTTTCTCTAAGCGAAATACGGATGATAAACGGAGAGGATAAGCCGTATATTGATGCTGAACAACTGTTTGACCTAATGGATTAGTAATTAGTTTTAATTCAAGATGATTCTGATAATTCACGCTAACTAATGCCAGTTTTGAATAAGAATATTAATCTGTGATGCTAGCCATTAGCCGTTAGCCCTTCGGGTTCGCCAGTTGCTCATGGGGGAAACCCCCAAGACCGCACTGGCTCACCATTAGCCATTAGCTTTTTAGAGACTTATTTAACCATAAATTGAGCAGCTTTCATCAAATGAAGAGCCTTCTCAATCGATAGACAGATAAGAGATTAAGCTTATCCACAACTTACGCTAATTACCTAAAGTTTTAAATAAAACCTGGTTACCAATAAAATGTATAACCTGGTCTAATCCTGCCCCAGTTTTACAGTTAGTATAGGCGATCGCTTTACCTCCACGGTGCATTGGTGCCTGCTGACGGATCAGGTCTAGATCTGCCCCGACATAGGGTGCCAGATCGATTTTATTAATCACGACTAAATCAGCCTGAATAAAGCCCGGACCTTTCTTGCGAGGAATATCATCTCCCGCAGCAACGTCAATCACAAAAATATAGGCATCAACCAAATCATAGCTAAAGGTGGAAGCCAGATTATCACCACCACTTTCAATAAATATTAGATCTAAATTGGGATAGAGTAATTCCAAATCTTGAACAGCCAGGAGATTCATCGTCGGATCTTCGCGAATTGCGGTATGGGGACAGCTACCTGTTTCCACCCCAATAATTCTTTCTGGGGCTAAAAAACCCTTACTCTTAAGGCGATCTGCATCCTCCGTAGTCAACAGGTCGTTGGTAACTACCGCAATTTCAACATCCTGCTGCATCAACATCGGCACTAAACACTCCAGCAACGCCGTTTTCCCGCTGCCGACTGGTCCCCCAATACCTAACCTAGCTGTGTTCATTTAGCATTAAACATTGACCATTGAACATTTAGCATTGAGCCTCTTAAACTTTACCTTCGACAAGTCCATTAAAACCGTAGATTTCCCTCGTACCTGCGATCGCAACTAGCTGCACGGGTTTCTCGTCTCCTGGTTCAAACCGCACTGCTGTCCCTGCGGGAATATCAAGACGCATCCCTTTAGTTGCCTCACGGTCAAACTCCAGCGCTGCATTAACTTCGTAGAAATGAAAATGTGAACCAACCTGGATTGGGCGATCGCCTGTGTTAGCAACGGCAATCTCTAGAGTTTCGCGGTTGGCGTTTAATTCGATTGTCCCTGGCTGGGTGATTATTTCCCCTGGAATCATTTATTTGGTTAGTGGTTAATGGTTAATGATTAGTAGTCGAGCACCTAACAACTGTTAAATGCTAAATGCTAAATGCTAAATGCTAAATGCTCACTGTATTGGGTTATGAACCGTAACTAACTTAGTCCCGTCGGGAAAGGTAGCCTCCACCTGAACTTCGTGGATCATCTCGGCGATACCATCCATCACCTCATCTCGACTCAAAACTGTAGTGCCATAGCTCATCAACTCCGCCACTGATCGTCCTTCCCTAGCACCTTCTAAGATAGCAGCGGAGATATACGCCACAGCTTCAGGATAGTTTAATTTTAGACCTTTATTTTTGCGCCGTTCCGCCAAAAGCCCCACGGTGAAAATCGTTAATTTGTCTTGTTCTTGAGGTGATAGCTGCATGGTCTGTGATCAGAACTTGAGAATTAATTTAATATCCTACAGGGTGAAGCTGTTCTGATGCTGAATTCCTAAGATTTTAATAAGAAAGTTAGGGTTTAGTTTAGTTATTGAAGTTTGATAAGGGCGATCGCATTACTGAAGGAACAGTATGGGGTAAATACGATAGAAATAAAGATAGTCAGAACTTCAAATATTAGAATAAGCAATGAATCCCAATAATTGGATCACAGTCTTCATAATAATTAATTACTTATTCTAATGGATCTATACTTACATCTCCCATTTCTGATATTTCTACCTGTGCCATCAAAATTTCTTGATAATTCATTGAAGATATATCATCAGAGTCCAAAATAGCTTCAAGAGATGCCTTTGTGCGGGGAGCTAATTTATTTTTGAAAAAATCTTTTTGTTCAGCAATGCTTTCGTTGTATTTAGCTATTCTTTTCTTCTGTGCATAAATAATCTGTTTTTGACTCCAAAGCTCTGCAACCATTGTTCCCATATTTCCATTGATCACATTATTTGCAGCTTCAATTTTTATTTCATTAACTTCTCTTCTGTAATCAGCTTCAGCAGCTTCAATTTTAGCTTGAGCTTTTTTGATTTCAGTGTAATCAGTCTGTCTATTAAATTTATTTAATCTTTGTTCTGCAATATCTGCCTTATCTTGAAGACTATTATAATTCACAAGCAATAGTGTTTTTTCAGAAGACTCTGATAATTCATTTGTAGCAATAAACTCACTAACATTTTGCGACTTTTCAATTATATTAGTAAATGGGGATTGAACTAGCCGCAATTTTGCTTTAAGTTGAGCGATTTCTTGGCTTTTTTCTTTGATTTTAGATGATGCGGCATAACTTTTTTGTAATCTATACCGTTCTAATTTAGCTTTGGCTATTAATTTGAGATATTCGTAAGATTTTATATCTATAGCTTTCTGCTGCTCTTGATTGGGAAACGATTGTAAAATAAACGTGATACTTTCAATAGACCTCTTGCACGAATACGAATCTTAGCGGTTTCATCAATTATCTGAAATTCTCTAAATAGCTTGTCAAAAATAGATTTGACTTATTCATTAAATTATTTATGCAAGAGGTCTAATTTGTTGATTGATATTTTTAATTTTGCTTTTTTTTGTTAAAGAGTCTAATTTAGAAGCTTTTTCATATTCTGAGCTATCTTCTTGAAAAAATTGACACCCTGACGTAGTTAAACAAATAAATGTAGATATTAGAATAATTAGTTTTTTCATAGTAAAAATAAACTTTGTAAACTACATGATAGTGTCCGTTACTTTTACTAGCTGTGATCTATATTGTGATGTCTATGATATGAGTTTTATAATAATTAATTAATCATAAATAAATATGTTAGAAATCGCGAACTGCTTGTATGACACCACTGATGATCTTGAATTAGTTTTATCTACCTACTCTAGAACCTAAATTGCTCCCAAAACCCATCTAATAGACTCAGATAAAAGCAAATAATTAATCGTGGTCAACTGTGATAAAGCGAACTTACAAACTATTGGGATATGTACTCTTAGGCTTGGAATATATGTATACTGTGTCAGTTGATCTGTATAGGATGCGTACTTAATCTCTCCAAAACTTACTCATTATTCCTTTCGCTAAATAAATACTCAACAATGCGACGGGTTTCTACTTTGATGCCATCCACTTGAGCAGCGATAAACTCTCGATGCTCCTTTCCCTCAGCAATATACTGCTCCATCTTTTCGTCTAGACGGGCGATCGCCGCAGCATTTCTTCTCGTTAGCTGATCGGTTTGTTGTAAGCTTTCTCTACTATTTTGCGCTATGGATAAAGCGGCTTGTGCAGCCTGGGCTAATTGAGCAATACTTTCCCTTTGTTCAGCTATAGCTTGACGAGTTTCTGCTATAGCTTGACGGTTTTCCGCTATGGCTCGACTGTTTTCTGCCACAAGAGCCTCAATTCTATCCAGGCGATCGCCTTTATTTCCATTACTGTTAGTCACTAACTATACTCCTTTGTACAGAACGTACATCGTTATTCCTTTCGCTAAATAAATACTCAACGATACGACGGGTTTCTACTTTAATACCATCTACTTGAGCAGCGATAAACTCTCGATGTTCCTTTCCCTCAGCTATATACTGCTCCATCTTTTCGTCTAGACGGGCGATCGCCGCAGCATTTCTTCTCGTTAGCTGATCGGTTTGTTGTAAGCTTTCTCTACTATTTTGCGCTATGGATAAAGCGGCTTGTGCAGCCTGGGCTAATTGAGCAATACTTTCTCTTTGTTCAGCTATAGCTTGACGAGTTTCTGCGATTGCTTGACGAGTTTCTGCGATTGATTGACGATTTTCCGCTATTGATTGCCTATTTTCTGCTATTGCTCGACTGTTTTCTGCTACTAGAGCTTCAATTCTGTCTAGGCGATCGCCTTTATTTCCATTACTGTTAGTCACTAACTATACTCCGTACGTTCTACCCATTGTATTCGAGAATCGATGCTGATACTGACAATAGGACAATGCCGCTATTACCCATCCTCATTTATTCCTTGGGGTGCGTAATCTTCGTTAACAATTCAGTCCCAAATTACGAACAAATTCTAAACATGGTGTTTTGGGCTACGAATCCTCACTAAGCCCCTGTGATAAACATTTTCAGCTCAATTCACCAGCGGTAATTGACTAATGCCAATAGGTAGAATAATACGAAATTAATGGGCAAACTCAGTACCGCCAATCTCACTTTGAATCTTGTTAGATACATGCTCAAAGTGATCGTCAAAAATAAGTTATGAAAGATGTGATCTTCGCTGATGCTAGCTTCGAGCCTCCTTATTCTCATCCCCATCAGGATGCTGAATTGCTGGAACAGTATGGCTTTTTACCAGGCTTAAAAGAATTTCTACTGATTCGTCAGGTACATGCCCTAGAACATGCCACAGTATGGATGTTGAGCAATAATATTACTCCCCAGCGAAGAAAGCTCTCTACTAGCTATCTCTCGGTAGACAATGAGACAATTGGAGGGCTATCAACTGAGCGGGGATTCTACATTTATGGTGACTTCAATCCCTTAGACTTAAAAAAAGCCGTCGGTTTAGCTTTAATCAGGCTGCAACAGGGGGAATGGAATTTAGCGTTGCATCCCCGCTGTGGTACCAACTCTTCTGTAACCGCGATCTTAACCGCAGGGATGACTCTTGCAGCTCATTTATCCCTACCGCGATCGCCTGTTCCTCAAATTTTCGGTATCGGTTTAGCGGCAATGGCGGCACACTTGCTAGCTCCTGATGTTGGTATCTATGTCCAGAAATATGTAACTACGGCTATCCCTTTTAATATTAAACCCGAAAAAATCAGCAGAGTCACCGATAAATCTGGTAATTCTGGCTATTTCGTTAAAGTAAAGTGGATTGGCAATAATAATTAATCAGGCAAGACTTCCTGAAAATTTTATCTAGGAATATTAAGTAAGTAGGGCAAACTAAAGTCACTCAGATTAAGAAATATAAATACGGTTATAACCATTACCACGAACGACGAACGACGAACGACTAACAGTCATAACAAGTTGATTTTATTTACACCGACCTAATTATTAATCTTGCTGGTAATCTTCATGGTCAAAGATGCGGGAGGGGCTAGGGTTACACCGCGACGCACTGGCTTGAGGGGGCGATCGCTCACTAGCTGTAAGTTAAAGCGGGATAGTATGGTGGCGGTTACGAGCTTCATTTCCATGAGGGCTAATGCCGAACCAATGCAGCGACGATTGCCACCGCCAAAGGGCAGATATTCGTAATTGGAGTAGGTGCGGTCAATAAATCTTTGGGGATTAAATTGAGGGGCGTTGGGATATAAATCTTCCCGATGATGCAGGGCATAAATCGAAATCATCAGGGAAGTATTGGGAGCAATCTCATGTCCCATAATAGAGACTGGCTGAGTCAGCACGCGGATAAAGGTGCCGATGGCAATAGGATAGATACGCAGGGTTTCGGCAACTACAGCGTTTAAATAGGTTAGGGTATCAGTTTGGCGATCGCCTGGTGACCAGTTATTTAATTCAAACCGCAATTTAGATTCTACTTCAGGTACGTAGTGTACCCAGTAAAATAGCCAGGCTAGTGCGGATGCGGTGGTTTCATGTCCCGCGAACAACAGGGTAATTAACTCATCGTGTAACTCTTCATCGGTCATGCCCTCACCGTTTTTATCCCGAGCCAGAAGCAGTAAACTCAAAATATCCTGGCTGTAGTTAGGATTAGCGGCTAGTAATGCTCGTCTTTCCTTGATTTCGGCATAAATTAACGTTTTAATTTCCTGCTGCAACCGCAGGAAGCGCCCCCAGGGACTATAGCGTCCCCAGTCTTGCTGTAGCCAGGGGAAAAATATTAGGGAGGAACTTAAGGGACTATTAAAAGTCTCCAGTAAATTGCTTAACAATTCCCGCAGGGCTTCTTGCCTTTTTCCTGAGTCTAGACCAAAGACCACTTTTAAGATGACCCGCATTGTAATTTCTTGAGTCAGATCACGGACTTTAAACGGTCGATTTACCTCCAGGCGATCGCTGACCTGATTAGTAATCCTCACGATATCCTCGCTGCACTGCTGCAATGATTTGCCATGGAAATGAGGCATCAATAAACGCCGTTGCTGACGATGTTTTTTACCATCAAGTAACAGCAGAGAATTATCCCCCACCAAAAAGCCCAATCTTTTATTGGCTTTTCCCACAATTAATTTATCAGCGGGAGCAGTCAAAATATCCTCAATCGCCTGGGGGTTATTGGTGACAATCGAGGGGGGCAAGTTGTTAGAAGTTACCTGATAGAAATCTCCATACTGCCCCGTGCGCTGTTCAATAAAATCTATGGGTTGCAGGATAGCTTTGAGTTGAAGTATGATTCTGCGCCAGCCAGTGACGCTTTTGGTAGTGGTGATGCTGTTCATTACGGCGATCGCCCTAACTTTTTTAATGACCTTGTACTCGATTCTAACGAAAACTAAATTAGGAGTATATTATTGAGTTGTTGTTACCGAGGAGTTCATGGTTAGTTTTTGGCGTTGCTGTCTGGGGGTTATTTCATGGGCATATTTGCTGCAATTAGCGGGATTTGCGGCTGAAGTTCCCTACAATTATCCAGAAAAAGAATTTACCAGTTCAGGATTATCTACCGTCAGAACTAAAGCACATTTCCTCCCATCAAGCCTACGACAGAATAATAAGCTGCCAACGGAAGAGTATTTTTACTCAATCATTGCCCAAGAACGTCAGGGAGAAACCCAGGAGTTTAATCTTCCTGTAGAAGAATTTCAGCCAGGAATTCCCGTAGAACAGGCGGAAGTCATTGAGGTAATTGCCGATCGCCAAGAATTCGACCAGCAGCGTAACATAATTACCGCTGAGGGCAACGTAACGATGCGGTTTGCCCAATCAGTGATGACGAGCGATCGCCTGGAAATCAATCTTAATCAGCGTCTAGCAGTGGCACGGGATAATGTGGTGCTGCAACGGGGGGAACAAATCCTGCGGGGAGAACGGTTTGAATATAATTTAGTCGCCGATCGTGGAGTAGTTTACCAAGCGTCGGGGGAAGTTTTTCAGTCCAGCCTTAGTCGGGATACCGACATCAACCGCACTCTCCCTGATGAAGCTATCATTTTTGATCGCGTCCTTGGCGATCGCCTAGTCGAGCAGCAGCCACTAACTGGAGTTACAGCAGGACAGGGGGTAAGCACTATTATCGGTAGTCAAAGCAATAGTGATAGCCCTGGAGGAACCATCAATCGTTTGCGGTTTGAAGCTGAACGAGTCGATTTTGAACCCAGTACCTGGACGGCGCAAAACCTCCGTCTGACTAACGATCCTTTTTCTCCCCCTGAGTTAGAACTGCGGGCAGCAACGGCAACCTTTAATCAGCTAGACTCTCTCACTGGTCGCCTCAGCAGCGAAAAGTCGCGCCTGGTGCTGGATGACAGGCTTAAGATTCCCTTACTCGCTAATTCCTTTGTTTTTGATCGTCGTCCTAGTAATCCTGGGTTGTTTACCATTGCTTTTGACGGAGATGAGCGTGGAGGGCTATTTATTGAGCGTAGCTGGAGTATTTTAGAGCGATCGCGCTTGAGCTGGAAAGTTACGCCGCAATACTTCCTTCAGCGGGCGCTAATTCCCACTACCTTTAACTTGAGTGACTCTGATGATGGAGGGGTTTTTAATCCTGACGTGTTTGGGGTTGATAGTCGGCTCAACGCTAAGTTTACCAACCGAACTAGCCTCAGCGCCTTTACTTCTCTACCAGGACTTGATCTAGATGAAATTGAAGATAATCTACGGACAAGAGTCAGGGTGCAGCAGCAATTAGGAGACTTAAACAATCCCTATCAATTTGCCGCAGAATATAGCTTTCGCGAGCGGCTGTTTAACGGTTCCTTAGGGTTTCAGACGGTAAGAAGCAGCTTTGGGGGAGTTTTTACTTCTCCCAACTTCACTCTAGGTAAGACGGGAGTGACCTTACGCTTACAAAGTTCGATTCAAAACATCCGTGCCGATAGCGACGTGGCGGAATTATTACCCGCTAATGAAACCGTTGATCTGATAACCTTAACCCGCTATCAGACAGCCGCTTTTCTCAATAAAAGCTTTGAGATTTGGCGCGGTGAACCCCTCCCCAGCACGAGAGAGGAAGGCTTGCGTTTTACTCCTGTTCCTACGGTGCCCTTTCTCAATCTGTTTACAGGAATCTCTGGAGTTACTAGCCTGTATAGTAATTCTGATTCACAACTCTCCCTAGAGGGCACTATTGGCATTCAGGGACAGTTAGGACATTTTTCCCGTTCTTGGCTGGACTATACGGGCTTCTTACTCAGCTACTCTCAAAATATCCGTGGCGATGAGTCCCCTTTCCTGTTTGACCGTCTGGTAGATCGCCAGGTTCTTTCCCTAGGAATTACTCAACAAATTTATGGTCCTTTGCGTCTGGGTTTCCAAACTTCCTTCAACTTAGAAGATAGCGACACGATTAGTACCGACTATCTTGTAGAGTATAGCCGCAGAACCCACAATCTGCTCCTGCGCTATAACCCTGAACTGGAAATAGGCTCCTTAAGTCTGCGGATCAGCGACTTTAACTGGCAGGGCAATACTCGACCCTTTAGCGATCGCGGAATTACACCAGTGATTCAAGGGGTGGATTAACTAACTAAGTAGTTCCACTTTATTGAGCATTATCTCTCTTCTGTCAGACTCCGAAACCAAAGAATGTTAAAAACCGAATTCAGCCATCAGGTAAATAGAAAGAAAATTGATTCATGGCAGCAATGAGTCGATGAAAGCCAAGTAGTAAAGAATTGAGCAGCTAATATCAAATCAAGAGTCTTTTAAATCAATCGATAGCTAAAAGATTTAGATTATGAACAACTGTCGTTATTTACGGTCTATTGATTTCAATCTTACAACTCAACATAAAAATTGTTATGAGTTAAAGCAAGACCACTGTTGAGACTGACAATCTTAACCTGTTTACTTTCACCTGTTCCATCGCTATCGTAAGACAGATCACCACTACCTGCGTCATAAATAAAACGATGCTCATTGCTCATTGCAGCATTACCAACTGTAAACATCTGGCTACCAATTATCCCTGATGCTAAGTTGCTATCAAAACCAGCCGCAGAAAAGACGAAAGTATCATCTTTCACCGAGAAATCGGTAATGGTATCGACTCCATCGTTGGGACTATTGAAGACAAAACGGTCAGAACCTTCACCTCCAGCAAGATGATCGCTGCCTGCTCCACCGTTAATGGTATCGTTACCTTGTTGTCCTACCAGGTAATCATTGCCATCTCCGCCGAGTAACAAGTCTCCTTGTGGGTTAACACCTATTACCGAAACAGTAAAGTTCGTCTCGACCAACTCAGTTTCACCATCACTTGCGTTAATGGTAATAGTCGAGCTGCCAATCACATCATCAGCGTAGTTTAAAGTTAATGCCCTATCTTGATTGAGGGAAAAACTATCAAAAAACCTGCCGCTCGGACTAGTTTGGATAGCAGAAGATACCCGCAAAGAATAGCCTAAATTATCACCATTCTCCGCATCCTCAAAATAGTCAGAAAGCTGGATAACGCTACTAGGAGCATTTTGAGTGACGGTAAAGTTAGGAATAGATTTGACTAAAGCGGGAGCATCGTTTATCGGAGCAACATCCACTGATACCAACCCAGTCGCGCTAGAACTACCGTCGCTAACAGTATACTCAAAGCTGGTATTACCGTAAAAATTAGCAGCAGGAGTAAATGTAATATTGCCATACTCATCTATAGTTGCAGTACCTCCCAACGGACTATCTACACTGCTAATACTTAAATTACCTCCTATATCGTTACTCAGCAATTCGCTGGCTAACACAGTTATGGGTGTATCTTCATTAGTTGCGATCGCATCATTAACAGCAGTAATCATAGCCTCATTTGATACATTGTCGAGGGAATCGACTATGGAAACAGTAAAGCTCGTCTCGATCAATTCATTTTCACTATCGCTAGCTTGAACCGTAATAGTAGAAGTCCCTAGAACATCGTCGGCATAGTCTAAGATTAGTGATTTGTTTGACGAGTTAAAATAGAAGCCATTGAAGAAGTTGCCACTGGTTCCGCCCTGAATAGAAGAACTCGCGCTAAAAGAATAGGCTAGATTATCTGCATCCTCGGCATCCTCAAAGTAGTCCGAGAGTTGGACTACGCTATTGGGAGCATTTCTATTAACGGTAAGATTGGGAATTGGCTCAGTCAGAACAGGAGCAAGATTCGTAGCACCAGCCACAATATCGTTAACGAGATTGACCTCAACCTGCACCAAACCAGTAGCATCATCTATGCCATCCGTGACGATGTACTCAAAACTGGCAGTACCGTGAAAGCCAGCAGCGGGTGTAAATTCAATATTTCCTTCTGGATTAAGAACTGCGGTACCGTTGGCTGAGTTGATAATTCTAGTAATGCTCAAATTATCTGCTACATCATCATCACGATCATTATCTAATAGTTCAGCTGCTGATATTGTGATATTGGAATCTTGATCCGTAGTAAATGTATCGTTGGTAGCCACTGGAATGCTATTCAACAGAGAAACGTTAAAAGTAGTTTCTACCGATTCATTAGCACTATCGGTAGCTCTGACATCAATTACCGCAGTTCCCACAACATTGTCAGCATAATCTAAGGTTAATATCTTGCTATTGTCAACTGAAAAGACATCAAAGAATTTATTATTACCAGTATTAGTCTGAAAATTGGAGACGGTGACACCAAAACTATAGGCTAATTGAGCGCCATTTTCTACATCTCCAAAGTAGTCTGCCAGATCAATTAAGCTATTAGCAGCATTTTTGGGTAGTGTAATGTTGGGAATGGGAGCAATCATTATAGGAGCGTCATTGACAGGATTGACAGGTAGCTCTACGGATGCAGTGCTGCTATCGATACCGTCGCTGACGGTATAGTTTAGAGTGGCTATTCCGTTGAAGTTAGGATTAGGAGTAAATTCAATATTTCCTTCCGAGTTCAAGGTTGCCGTACCGTTATCTGAATTGGCATCGATAATGCTCAAACTTTCTCCTTCAACATCACTATCATTACTTAGTAAGTCCGCAGCAAGTATTACTATTGATGTATCTTCATTAGACCTCTTGCACGAATACGAATCTTAGCGGTTTCAGCAATTATCTGAAATTCTCTAAATAGCTTGTCAAAAATAGATTTGACTTATTCATTAAATTATTTATGCAAGAGGTCTATTAATTGCCGTAGCAGTATCGTTACTAACTATGGGAGCATCATTAACAGAACTTACAGTAATTTCTATTGATGCCGTATTGCTGTCGATACCATCAGAGACTGTATAGTCAACGGTAGCAGTACCGCTGAAGTTAGCATCGGGTGTAAACTCAATGTTCCCATCTGCATTAATGATCGCGGTTCCATTAATGGCATTGTCTATCCTGCTAATGCTTAAAGTATCTTGGTCAATATCGAGATCGTTACTAAGCAGTTCGGTGGCTAGAATCGTGATCATCGTATCTTCTTCTGTAGCAGCAGTATCACTATTGGCTACAGGAGCATCATTTACAGGAGCGACATTAACTTGTGCCAGTCCATTTAAAGTCATGCTGCCATCGGTGACGGTATACTCAACTAGAGCAATGCCGTTAAAGTTAGCGGCGGGGGCAAATTCAATGTTGCCATCGGCATTGATAACGGCAGTTCCATTTACTACATTGTTAATTTCACCAAAGCTTAGATTACTAATCTCAAGATTGCTATCTATATCGAGTATGTCAGTAGTCAATACTGATAGAGTAGAGTCCTCGTCAGTCGTCAATGTGTTGAAGACCCAGTTGTTGCCTTCTGCTAGCTGCTCGATAACTT
The DNA here is from genome assembly GCA_038524995.1 of Cyanobacteria bacterium J06621_8. GTDB lineage: Bacteria > Cyanobacteriota > Cyanobacteriia > Cyanobacteriales > Xenococcaceae > Waterburya. The sequence continues at coordinate 53,015 of JBCBIE010000017.1, read as the reverse complement.
CAGCTAATGCTAGAGCTTCTAAGTCAAGAATTTCTGTTGAGTTAGTTGGAGAGGTAATTACGACCTGCTTGAACTGCTCTATTGCTTGATTAATATCCCCCGAAAATTCATATCTTTCTGTCCTCGTGTTGTAACTAACAGAAGATTCAACAGCCTGAACCAGCAATCTGATTTCTAATTCGCTTTCCAGTTGAGCAAAGGTGTTTCTAATAGTTCTTGGCGCTGCACCGTTGGGACGAGTATTATTCCAAGAACGACCGACGAATTTTTCGAGAAATCCTAACTCTTGAGCAAAAGTACTGCTAGGGTTTGCGGCGTCGATACCAGCCCACCTTAACAGAATGGGACGCATTAATTCACGGGCAGCAGAAATATTCCCCGAACTTGCCCTAGCGGTAAATGATTCCACCAAAGTCAGCAACTCGGAATCTTTTGCCACTGCAATCCGTAAATCAGGTAAATTACCGTAGCCTCTTAAGTTAGGCAGATTGAGAATTTGTTCGGTGATGACTACGGGGGAATTAAAGGTGGAATTGTAATCGTAATAAGAATTTTGCTGGTCGATATTCATCCAGACATTAGCTACTTGATACTGTGTACCATCAGCTAATTCAAAACTGGCAGTTTCGTTAATTAAATTACCTTCCCTAGTTATGTTAACGGGATTGCCAACGGCATCAATTTTTGTAATGTTAAGCTCTGCCAAAGAAAACAATTCGTTAACATCAGAACGTCCATCTTTGTCTAGATCCCGCCAAAGCTGTAAATCTGAAAAGTTAGCATCAGCAGCAGTAATTTGACCATCATTATTGCTGTCTAATTCTTGTAGTTCAGTAAAACCGCTAATAGTTTGATTGCCAAACAGTTCGGAAATATCGTTGATGTATCCGTCATTATTGCGATCGAAAACTAATAACCCATCATCGGATTTGACCCAGCCTGTCTTCTCGCGAAAACCATCTCCGTCGATATCAAAATAGGCATTAGATTCTTCACGAGATATTAGTTCTACTCCATCTCCATCTAAATCAAATACCAGAGGATCGTAATATCTTCTGCGTATTTGAGATTCTGAATCCTCAAACCCATCCTCTGCATCTTCTGCATGAGGTGCAGGTGGTGTTTCAAGATCTTCACCAATTACTAATTCAAGAGTTCCTGGAGGCAGGTTTTGTTGCAACTCAAGAACTTCAAGAGTGGGAGGTCCATACTGTTCAAGATATTTTTTTGCTAATTGTTTCTGTATGAGATTGGGCGATACATTGACTTTTCTACCGTCGTCAAGCTGAATCCAGGTTTGTAAATCAACGTGCACATCGTACCTTGTTACCCCACCGCTTCCAGTTCCACCCGTCAAACCTAAATTATCACCTTGGGTTATAGCGTCACCAACTTGAACATCAATTGAGTCTAAGTGAGCATAAGCAGTGTAAACAGTATATTCTCTGCCATTGAATTCATAGGTTATATCTGTCTCGACATGAACTCGATTTCCGTAACCTCCTTCTAAGCCTGCTTTGATTACTTCGCCACTGTACCAAGCTCTCGTCGATTGATCACCTGTAGGATCTAAAGTATAGTCTATGCCAATATTATATGGACCAGGATTTACTGTCGTAATAGTATCTGGGCTATCTTCAAATATTGCATATCCTGTACCTTTTGGACCGTGACCTGTTGGTTCCATAAAACCACCAGTAATTTCTGTGTTAACACCAAAGACATCATAATCTGCATATTCATCTATGCTAGATCTAACAAAAGTCTCTGGAATCTTTCTTCCGTTTATAGTGTCGTAAAGAATAACAGGAAAATTGTTTAAAGGATCGTTACTCATAATGAATTATTTTTAGTTAATTTATTGCTGTATTGTGCTAAAAAATAGGTGTTTTATTTATTATTTATAAATTCTAAATTTATGGTGCAGGGTAATCTTTTAATTCTGGATATTTTTCCCAGTAATCATCAGGTGATTTAACCCATTGACAAGACTTTAAAGTTACTTTATCCCATCCATTACGATATTTCCATACCCGACTCAAAAGAGTGCTCTTCTCTGGGTCTATTGGAGGACTTATATTAAGTATTTCCCCTTGCAGATCTCGAAATGGATTAGAAGTTATTTGAACATTTCCTTCTTCATCTAATATCAATAGTTCAAACAAAATCCATTTATGACTTTTGGAGTCAAGATTCGTAATTTCAAAAACAAACTCACCTTCGGTTGTACTGAGATTATTGCCGTTAAATACGCCTATTAGTTTCCAACTTTTCAACTTACAAGATAAAGTTCTATCTGTATTGAAAATAATGTTATCGTGACCTGTGGAACCTCCTATTTGTTTTACTACTCTTGCGCTCAATTCTTCTTGATGTACAAAATCAAGTTTCGTCTCAGAAGCAGAGTTACATCCATTGAGAAAACAACTCAATATAAAGACGACACCTATAGTTTTAAACTTCTTCATGATTGCTATTTGCTTTATTAATTGTTTTTGCAATAAAAGCAAATAATTATTTTAAATTCTATTAACTAAATTATTAATCTGCTGAACAGTAGTTGCATTCAGTAAAATTATCTACGAAAAACTACTAATTGGCTATAGATAAAATCTGTCTTCTTTAAAAAAAGATATTTGTGTAAAGATTAAACAAAGCTTGTTGAAAATCTCAAGAAAAATTATTAACAACGGTATCCGAGTAGCAAGTGTATCAAGCTACCTTCTTTATTCGTAAAATCCTTCGTCCCAGATGGTCATAGTCATAGCTAACTTTTAGACCATTCCCGTAAGTAACGCTGGATAGTAAAGTGGGGTCTAAGGGGTTCTTGTAGCTAAAGCTGGTTAAACCATTATTATCTTCAACGCTGAGTAAATATTGACCAGTGGCATCATAGCTATAGGTATCGACTAGTCCATTGCTATCGGTTACTTGTTCGATCCGTTGATTAGAGTTATGGCTAATAGTAAAGCTATCTCCGTTATTATCTGATAGTTTTGTTAGCAGATCGTTAGTATATTCAGCAGTGAGAAGATAGCCGTTGCTGTATTCTACGTAATTTAATCTACCGTTGGGAAGAAACACAATTTTCCTACCGTTATTTGTGTCTAATTCATAATGATCAACATTCCAGGTTAAAGTTCCGCCATTACCTGTATAACTGCCATCAGCTTGCTGTTGAAAAATGCTTTGGCTTGAAGAATAAAATTGCAGCAGTTGACGTGAATTTAAGCTTTCACTATTGTTAGCAGTCTCGTCCTCTGTAGCCTGCTGGGGAAAAATAGCTTCAATTCCTAAGTTAGAGACATAGATATTTCCATCACTATCAGAAGATAGATTAATATCTCCGATGAAAGATAAACTCCAGCCGAAAGTACCTAAGTTGTCAGAGGAAGAATGATTATTGTTTAGCATTTAAAATAAAAGGTTATTATTAAATAGAGTGAAGAGTAAAAATATTAGGAGATTGAGATAAAGCCTTGATAATTATTTAATTTATATTAGCGTAATATTACGCAGTTATCTTTGTCGCTTATGAACAAGAAGCTTTATTAACTCTTTAAAAATGCAGGTCGCAAAATAAAAATCCTGTAAAGATTGATGCGTTGATAATTATCTATTTATATAAACAGTATTTCAATGAAAAAATTATATGTTGCTCTTTTAGATATGAAATTTCAATATACTCTGCTCAGTATCTTTAAAGGTAGAGAATTAAAGCTTGCCTAAAATTACTACTGTAGCACAATAACAAACATTATTTATATTTTAGAAAATGATAAACTCATTTGGTCAATTTATTTTATTTATAGTCACTATTTCTATACTGGGATATGGCTTTTGGCTAGCATATGAACCCTGGTTTAAACTTGCAGCTTTTTTTGAAACTGAGCTGCCTAATCCACCAGAAATATTTTTTGAACAGCGAAGCTTTATACTTGCCGCAACTCGTATGAAAGGCTGTGTAAATGTTGGTGTTGTTGAACAGAAGCTTTATTTGTCTCATACATCCCCTCTAAGTAATTTTATTAAACCCTTATTAATAGATTTAGATGCTATCACTAAAATAGACTTCTTAGATTCTGCTCCCCTATTTAACAGAGCTTATCAGCTTTATATAGGCAAGCCAAATATAACTACTTTAATTCTTTCACAAGAACTTATTGAGCGGCTTGAGGAAGAATATGGTGAACCTATATTTTCTAATAAATTAGGAGAATTAAGATGAAATATTATGACTTCATATTACTCCACAATAATTCAATTACTTGTCCGAAAGAAAACCATTATGAAGCTGTTGGCTCATCCTAGTTATTAATATGATCAAAGTTAACTGGCAATTTGGAGACTCAACAACACTCGCAAAATATAATGGTTCACCAATAATTGATCAGGAATCAATTTATATAAGTGCAGGAAACTTTAACAACCCCATACTATATTCTATCAATGCACAAACTGGAAAAGAACAATGGCATTATAGCTTTGACAATAGAGATTGTGATATTTATGCATCCCCCAAAATATATGGCAACAATATTTATGTAAGTAGCGTCAGAGGCAAACTTTTATCTCTTGATGCCTCATCAGGTAGTTTAAACTGGGAAGCTGAAATTGAAAAGTCAATTAGTTTATCTCCATTAAAATCTTCAGTAATAATTGTTGACAAAATTCTTTATGTTGGCAGTAATAATGGTTATCTATGTTCTTTTGATGCCGATACAGGAGAAGAGTTAGACAAAATCAAAGTAATAGATAATAGAGCGGTTAATACGCCAGTTTATGCAAATGATCAAAAGACAATTTGTGTTGAGACAAGCGATGGCAGCGTGCATGCAGTAGATCTTAATACACAGGAAGTTAGATGGAGATATTTTGATGGAGATCCTACTCTTAATTTCTATGGATTTCCTGTGGTCAACAATGGAATAGTCTACAGTGGTGGCGGCAGTACTAATTTTGCTGCTCTAGATCTTGAATCAGGAGACAAGATTTGGAACTTTAAACCCAAAAGTGTTCAAGCCTTCACATCTCCAGCAGTAGCTGACGGAATAGTTTGCTTTGCTAATTATAATGGCATGATATGGGGAGCAAACTGTAATGATGGTCAAATACTTTGGTCTTATAAAACAATTACGACTTTGAAGAATGTTGCTTTTGGATGGTTATCTACTCCAGTCATTAGTGAGCAAAAAGTTTTCCTAGGAGGAAGAGGATATTTACGCTCATTAGAATTGCAAACAGGTAAGGAAATATGGAAATATGCAGCTCCTTGTTCTGAAAATATAATCTTTGAGCCAATGAATTTAATATTTGAAACTTTTAATCAAATAGGAAAATTATTAATCGATAATACTTTTTCAGCATTTTATGATCCTCTTGTTAAGGATAATTTAATTTATATTGTTGCTAAAAATGGCTCATTTCATCGCTTATTATCTTTAACAGTAGAAACAATGGTTCGGACAAAATTTGAATGATTTCAAGGGCTGGAAGCCTAGGGAATTCCTACCTATCATCAGCAAACCTAATTTAATCAAAGTTAGCTTCCTAGCTAACTTGATAAAAAAAGCGAAATTTTGAGAACCATTGTTCTGTAAGCCTTATAAGTTCGTTAATAAAAATGTCCGAACCATTGTTATATAGAACACCATAAAACAGCAAAGACTGCCAAGAGGCAGCCTGTAAGCTTAGGATTGATGATCAAAGATCGTCAGTCAATCTAAAGTTAAATTTTTATAACATTAGTTTGATTCGGCTTCTGTGTCCTTAGAAAAATAATCGCTCAAAGCATCAGCAATAATTTGGTTCATTGCTCTACCTCCTTTTTCCGCGATCTCCTTGAGTCGGGGAAAGATATCATCAGGAACGCTAACACGACTACGAACAGACTAGCTTTAAGCGTAGCCTGCCCAACTGCAAACGGCATTAATTAACCAGTTTGAGGAACTCTTTCAATCTGAGCATAACCACTAAATAACAACATCTTACCTTCAGTTTGCAGGCGATTTAAACGCAGCTTAACACCGTCAAGATTAAACTTATCTAAATCCACCATCTCGTTCAGAATCTCCCCGAGGGCTTCGGTTAGCTGTTGCGATGTATCTTTTAATTCAGGGGGAATCTGGCTTTGCTCAAACTCGATATCCTCAAACTTTACCCTTCTGCGCTTGCCAATTCCTAAAACACACCTCAAGCTCACTGGAACACTCTGCTGATTCCAGTTGGCTTTTGCCGATAGCTTAACTCGGTTTTCGGGCATCAGCTTAACCTCAACGTCAGTAAAGGAAATTGGTTCACCACCTGAAACACTGGTTAAAGCATCAGGAGTCAAATTTTCTAACCGCTTTCTAACTATATCTGCCTCAAAAGACTTATTAATATCCGACTGGGATAATCTAACTTGGGCGATCGCCTGGGTAGGCTGCTTCAAGGCTATTTGTCCTTTAACCACCGAACCAAAATCAATCGATACTGCATCAGTCTCAAAAGACATCTCTTCGGTGCGAAACTGTTTGCGTATGACCAAACCGCGACCACTCATTTTAAAGCTGTCAATTGTTCCCTGTAGCAGTTTGCTAGAGGGACTACATTTTACCGATACCTCTACCAAGTCACTACGGGTAAATAAGTGACGGATTGTGTTGCTTGCGACAGTATTTATCAGATTTTCGCCCCAATCACCGCCGTTTTTATTTCCAAATCCAACAAATCCACCAAACATATAGCTATAGATCGAGTTACTCTTAACTTGTAACAAATTATTAAGAAGACAGCAATTAAGATTTTAGCTCACCAAGGGCTAAAACCCAGTTTTTAATTAGAGAATTAACCTGTTCGGGAACTTCATCATGAGGACAATGACCAGCCTGGAGATAATGCTCTGTCAGTTGAGGAAAGTATTGACGAAACTTCGCCCCTTTTTCCTGGGCATTCATCCAAGGGTCTTTCTCGCCCCAGATTAGCAGCAGTGAACACTGCATCTGTGATAGCAACACGTCAACTTTTTCCCCTTGGGGAGTTTTGAAGACAGAATTGAAGACATCAGCAGCACCGCGATCGCAGGAGGGTCGATAAATATCCTCGACTAATTGTGCGGTTACCGCCTGAGAATCAAAATAAACTTGATTTAGTGTTTTCCTGATTATAGAGCGACGGCGGATATATTGAAACAGTAGATAACTAGCCCACCGTTGTAACAAAACTGACCTCACTAATTTACCAACAGGATTAGAGTTGGACGTGCCAGCGTCAGAAAAAGGACCTGCACTATTAAGTAAAATCAAGCCAGCAGTGGACTGGGGATACTCCGCTGCGACAGTCAAGGAGGCATAACCCCCAAGAGAATTACCAGCCAGCACCGTTGGCTGTCCAATAACCTCCTGGATAAAGTCATGTAGCTGTTCCCGCCACAGTACACCGCTATACTCCTGCTTAGGTTTAGCCGAACGACCAAAACCCAATAAATCAATTGCCCATACCTGAAAGTCCGACTGAAGTTCAGCAATATTTTTGCGCCAATGATCGGTAGATGCCCCAAAACCATGTACCAGCAGTAAAGGAGGCTTTCCAGAGCTTGGTTCCCCTGCACAAACATAGTATATGGAGTTGCCACGCCACTGCCAGTATACTCCTGGAACAGTTGACATCTTTGTCAGAGAGGTTGTAGACATTAATGGAGTTAGTAAATATTTCTTAATTACTTATGTTAATTTATGTTAAACCTATTTGCATTAAAATGCACCTTAGTAAATTAAAACTTATTGATGAGAAATTTTAATCAGTGCCTATTGACATCCAATCAGATCTAAATGAGTAGAGACATTTTGGTTCAGAGAGGATGGTTTGTATATAATATTAAAGGTTTAGAACTTTAATCAAGCTATTTGTTTAAGGCTAGGGTAGCTTTGATGATGGTTAGGGAAAGCATTGAACATCATATGGGTAAACCATAGTCTGTGGTGTATATTGCACTCTATTGTGTCTTTATTTTACCAAGATTATCAATTACTAAATATCTCTATTGCAACAGTTTTATAAAAGTAAAAATAACAGTTAAGAAAATTTTTGAAGGAGAAGATTGTTGTGTCTTTAGGAACTTCTGTAATCGAAAAAAAGTCAACCTCAACGGTACGTAAGCATGCGCCCCGCTATAAAGTTCTGCTGCACAATGATGACTTCAACTCTATGGAGTTTGTTGTACAGGTTTTGATGCAGACGGTTGGCGGTATGACTCAGCCTCAAGCCGTTAACATCATGATGGAAACTCATAACAGCGGAGTCGGCTTGGTTATTACCTGCGCCCTAGAACATGCTGAATTTTACTCTGAAAGTTTGCGTAATCACGGTTTGACTAGTACTATCGAGCCTGATGAGTAAGCAGTTTACGTTTATTGTGAATCGGCTTCGTTGAAAAGCTGCTGGCTGTTAGTCATTAGTTTTTAGTTTTTAGCCAATCAAGCTACTCCAGTCTTTTTGCCCAATATACTTTCTCTGGATGAAGCTTGTAGACTTACATGTAGCACAATTTAGCACTGGCGATTTAATTGTCTAAGCTTATTCCATTGGAGACCATAGCACGATTGTCGGCACTCTCAAGGATTGTAGTCTTTATCTGTGTTTTAGCTTTTTTGTGGCTTCCTCTTGCATTACCGATTTACTGGCAGTTGGCTGATAATAGCAACCTTGCCAGCATCATCACGATGGCAATCTTATTTGTTGAACTATTAGTCCTGTGGCAGCTTTGGGGTAAGTTGATCCACCAGGAAAACAATATTATTAAAAGTTATGGTCTAGTAATAAGCAGCCCCAATTTTAGGGAATTTTGTCAGGGTTTAGCCTTTGGCTTTTGGTTATGTTTGAGTCTGTTTATCACTGAAGCAGTGTGCGGCTGGATTAAAGTTGTCCCTTCCGAGGGTAATCTGCTAAGAATTGCTCTTGAGGGCTGGTTGAGCGCTTTGGGAATCGCCCTAGCCGAGGAACTGTTGTTTCGAGGCTGGTTACTAGATGAATTAGAGCGAGACTATGGTTATAAAACCTGCATTTGGGCAACAGCGATCGCCTTTGCCGTCGCCCATTTTCTTAAGCCACTGTCAGAGATTATCAGAACTGCGGTAACCTTTCCTGCCCTAGTATTATTGGGGCTGGCTTTAGTGGGAGCTAAATATAAACATGGCGATCGCCTGGGATTTTCTATCGGGATTCATGGAGGATTAGTCTGGTGCTACTACATTGTTAATGTTGGTCAGCTGATTGAATATAGTCAGGGCATTCCCCCCTGGATCACTGGGATCGACGGCAACCCCCTGGCAGGAATTATGGGATTATTATTCTTATCGGGACTGGTTTGGCTCATATTTACCAATAAATTTAGCAATCGTATTAAAAATAATCTTTAAGATAATCAATGTCAGAACCAAAGAAAATTATCGTGATCGGCGCAGGTTGGGCAGGTTTAGCCGCCACCTCCCACTTAGCAAACCAGGGCTATGATGTCACCCTGTTAGAGGCAGCCCCTCATCCTGGAGGTTTAGTTGCTGGCTGGCAAACCCCTGGGGGGCGTTCCGTTGAAGGTGGCATTCATGGTTTTTGGTATCCCTATCGCAATATTTTCCATCAGGTTCGGCAGCTAGGACTCAAGCCCTTTACCCGTTTTACCCGCTCTTCCCAATACTCTCCCGCAGGACTAGAAGTAGAATCGCCAATCTTTCAAAATGAGCGCCGTCTTCCTGCCCCCTGGGGTACCTTTGCCTACACTAGGTTTAAAAGATTACCATTGAGCGATCGCCTGTCGGCGTTACCGTTACTCTATGCGGTGATTGATTTTGATAATTCTGATCAAGCCTGGCAAGACTACGACAAAATTACCGCCAGGGAATTGTTTAAACAGTACGGGGTTAGCGAAAGACTATATAAAGAGTCTTTTGAACCAATGCTATTAGTAGGCTTATTTGCCCCAGGAGAACAGTGTTCTGCCGCAGCGGCACTAGGTATGCTCTACTACTTTATTCTGGCTCACCAGCCCGATTTTGACGTGGTGTGGTGTCGCGGAACCGTCGGTGCCCAAATTTTCCAACCCTGGATTACTCAGATTGAAGCGGCAGGGGGCAAGGTACTTACTAATAAGCGAGTCAGCGATATTGTCCTCGATCAATCAGGTAGGGTGAAGGGGGTAGAGTGCGGCAATGAGGTTTATGATGCCGATGCGGTGATCTCTGGGGTGAGCATTACAGGCTTGAAAAAGATTGTTGCGGGCAGTCAGACTTTAAATAATTATCCTCAATTTTGTAACCTGTCTAATCTTAAGGGTATTGATGTCTTAGCCACTCGACTTTGGTTTGATCGCAAAATTAAGATTCCGCTTCCTTCCAATGCCTGCTTTGGCTTTGATGCTACCACTGGCTGGACATTCTTCGACCTCAACGACCTACATGATGAGTATCATGATGAGCCTAATTCGGTAGTTGAAGCAGACTTTTATCATGCCAATCAGCTACTATCGATGAGCAATGAGCAAATAGTTGAGAAAGTACATCGCGACCTTACTACCTGCATTCCCGCATTTGAAGATGCCAAGGTGATCGACAGTAGCGTGATCCGCGTTAAGGAAGGGGTAACTCACTTCTTTCCGGGCAGTTACCAATATCTGCTCTCGGCTACCACTGATATTCCCAATTTATTCCTAAGTGGAGATTGGATTGTGACGGATCATGGTTCTTGGTCACAGGAAAAAGCCTATGTCACTGGCTTAGAAGCCGCTAATTTAGTGATTAAACAGTTTGGAGTCGGTGATCAGGCTAACATTATTCCTATTGAACCCGACGAGCCCCATATCCAGGTAGCGAGAAAGATTAATCAAAATCTAAAAGACTGGACACAGTTTATTCCTAATCCTTGGCTTTTTTAGATCGTGGACTGAGAGTAAAGTTATAGTACTTAGTCCTATAAATTATTTTGCCTACCTATTTAATTGCAAGAGTGAAATTATTTATTGATCGCCTGATTGCACAAATTAAGCTTAAAAAGACTCCCTGTATCGTCGGTTTAGATCCTGCTTTATCGAGAATGCCCCCCCGTTGGCTGGCAGAACAGGGCATCAACCAAGAAAGTAGCCTTGCTGAATGTGCTGAAGCTATCTATCAATATAATTTGCAGGTGCTAGATGCGATCGCCGACTTGGTGCCTGGAGTTAAACCCCAGAGTGCTTACTATGAATTGTTTGGTTCTGCGGGTATCCTAGCGTTAGAAAAAACCGTTGCTGCCGCCCGCGATCGCAATTTACTGGTCATTTTAGACGTGAAGCGGGGGGATATTGCCTCCACCGCCACTGCCTATGCCCAAAGCTATTTACCCAGCAAACCGCCCCATCCTCTGGAGGCTGATGCCATCACCATTGTTCCTTATCTAGGGCAGGATTGTCTTGAGCCTTTCTTTACCACTGCCACTACCTGGGGGAAGGGCATCTTAGTCTGTGTTAAAACCTCGAATCCTGGTGCGGCGATCATTCAAGAACAAAGCATCGACGGTAGATATCTCTACGAAATTGTAGCGGATTTGATTAAGCCTGCCTCAGAGCAAAGTATTGGATCATCAGGCTATAGCGGCATTGGTGCAGTTGTTGGTGCCACCTATCCTGAAGCAGCCCAGCGTTTACGGCAACAATTGCCCCACAGTTTATTTCTGGTTCCAGGAGTTGGGGCACAGGGAGGAGGCAGCCAGGGAATTAAAGCCTGTTTTAACTCTGATGGCTTGGGTGCGGTGGTCAGCAGTTCTCGTGCCATTATGTACCCTCATCTTTATGGTAGTGCGGATTCTAACCAGCAAACCATTAGACAAGCCGCTTTAGATTTAATCACTCAGGTAAATACAATATTAGATTACTAATGTGAATTAACAATCAGTGTGATTTCTATTCAGCTATAAGCCATAAGCTATAAAAATTATTGGCTTAGATCCTGTAGCTTAGGAACTATTATTTTCAACTATACATCAAGCGTCTTATATCGTTTTATTTTTTAGTTTAGACAGATAGTTCGAGCTAATGGCTAACGGCTAACAGCTAACAGCTACAATCGATAAATGATTTGTCTTAGTCAAAAACTGAAATGATATTAATTAATCCTTAAAGCTTCAGCATACAGAGTTTCGTGTAAAGCCAATATTTGCTTAAGATCGTATTTTTCCATGCTTTTTCTGGCTTTTTGAGCCATGAGCTGCGCTTCTTGAGGATGCTCTAAGATCCATGCCATTGCTTGAGCCAAGGCATCAATATCCCCCACGGGAAACAGCAAACCGTTACCGTCGGCTAATAAATCCTGGGTACCGCGAATTTCCGTACCAATGGCAGGAGTTTCCAGACACATAGATTCCATAATGCTCCTCGGTAAGCCTTCCTGTTGAGAAGCCAGAATAATTGCCCTTGAGGCACGCAGCAAAGCTGGTACATCCTGACGCACTCCCAAAAAATGAACCTGATTCTCTACTCCTAGGGCGATCGCCAACTGCTTTATTTTAGCCTCTAGGGAACCACCGCCAGCTAAAGCTAAATGTACTTCTGAACGACCTAGTTTGGCTAATGCGGCGATAATATCTTGATGCCGTTTACGACTGCTAAATTCAGCTAAGGTAAGAAATAAAGGCGTTTCTGGTGCTAGTCCCAAATCTTGATAGATCTGATTAGCCTCAGCCTCAGTGACTGCTTGAGAATTATAGTATGCCAAGTCCACGCCAATTCCTGGCATGTAGCAGACTCTTTCGGGAGCAATAATTTGATGATATTTTGCCGCCTGCTCATCTTCTCGATTAATTACGACCAAATAATCTGTCCACTTTCCCGCCAGCTTTTCTAGAGTCAAGAAGATGGCATTCTTAAAGGCTGATCCGCCCCTATAGAAATGAAACCCATGAGCCGTGTAGATTATCTTCGGCTTGATCTTGGGGTTCATCCCTCTCAAGGCATAGCGAGTCACAAAAGCAGCTACTGGGGTGTGGACGTGAACGATATCGTATTGTTCTTGAGCTATGATTCGGCAAATTTTTCTGGGTAAGGTGAGCAAATTGCGTGGGTCTAAAGGGTTGCGCGACCACTCAACATCCCAAACCTGATTAAAAGCAGCTACACATTCCTGGCTAGCGGAAACTTTTTGAGACATAGCATCCACCTGCCAATTTTGAGCGCGGAAGTGTTCCGCAAAGGGCAGTAAAAAATAACGTAGAGTATTGGGGATGGTGGTCACCATCAATAATTTTTGGTTAGACACAGGCAGAATTAAATAAGTAATAAGTAATAAGTTAGGCTGTGTCAGGTTTTCACAGTAGACAAATGGTTGCTCTAATTGTGCCGTTGTCCACTTAATTAAGTGCGTAACACTAGTTACTAATAAAAAAGCTGGATTAAGCTGCTGAAAGAAAACCTAAAAGCGATCACGCTGAGGCTGGATAGTACCAAAGCGATCGCTAAAGAAAAGTAAGTCGCTTGAGGCTTAGAAAGACCCCCTCGATCCACCATCACGTCATAAAAATGTCCGCGATCGCCCTGAAACAGAGATTTTCCCTGGAGAAAACGTCGTATCACCGAGACAACCAAGTCTCCCAGAGGCAACGCAGCCGCCAGGGTAACTGCTACAAGAGAGTTCAGAGAAAAGTTTTCATTAACCACCAGGATTAACGACAAAGTAGAAATAATAAAACCCAAGGAAAGACTACCAATATCCCCCATAAAGATAGATGCGGGGGGCAGATTGTAGCGTAAGAAACCACAAGTAGACAGAGCCATAGTAATCGCCACGATCGCCAGAAAATCATTACCAGAGAGCAGTAATAGAATTGTCAAAGCGCATAAGTTCACGGTGGCGACACTGCCAGCCAAGCCATCTAAACCATCGAGAAAATTATAAGCATTAATTAACCCAACAATCCAAAACCAGGCGATTATCAGCAGCAGCCAATTTAGACCCATGCCAATTATAGATAAGACGAGAATGCTGCCAATTACTCCTTCTACCACCAGCCTCAGAATAGGTGTCAGGTTATAGACATCATCTAAATAGGCGCAAATTGCTAGGGAAATTAGTAGCCCCAGTAATATTATTAGCTGACGATGAACTGCTGGGGGAACATCGATAAACCAGAATAGTCCAGCAAGGGGTAAAATAAACGCCAATAAAATTCCTAATCCCCCCAATCTAGGGGTAGGCTGACTGTGGACTTTGATTTCCCCTGGTAGATCCATCGCCCCCACCAAACGAGCTAACCAGCTAGAGAAGGGAATGGTCAAAAAGATACTGATAAATAATACAAATGCACTGTAAATAAGGCTAGTGAAGATTAATCCCATGACTTATTTATTTTCCTCCGCACGGTCTAAACAAGCTTCTAGCTGTTGAGCCAGACTTTGAACAAATGGCTCCACCAGGATGCCTCGGAAATAGGCGGGAATCTCATGAAATTCAATGCCTCCCTGCGCCAAACCTGCCCACCCCAGGCGGCTATCGTAGTCCCGATCATTTAGTTTTCGAGTTTGAAAAATAGTCACCCGCCCTGGATACACTTCAGGAGCATATTCCCTAATCAGGCGATCGTGTAGCTTCAGCAGGGAAGCAAGGGGCAGCATTTGTCCTGAAGCTTTAAATCTGGTTTGAAAACGTCTTTGTGCCCATCTGATTCTCTCCCTGAGGAAGGTTAGCTTATCCCTGGGCTTGAGCAGTGAAAGATTGCCCCAGTGGTAGCCAATATCTCTAATTAAAAAATCAACCTTGGCAGCTAGCTGTCCTGAATTTTCCTGGGAATTCTGGGGGAAATTAAAAGTATTAAACAACGCCAGCACTCCTACCTCCTGTCCCTGTTGGTATAGCTGCTGCGCCATCTCGTACGCGATCTTCCCTCCTCCACAATAGCCCCCCAAGAAATAAGGTCCTTCTGGCTGTAGCTCCCTCATTTCCTTGATGTAATGAGCCGCCATATCGGGAAAATTGTCGTGAATCGGCTGTTGACCATCAAGTCCCTGAGCTTGCAGGGCGTAGAATGGCTGTTGGGGACTCAGATGACGGGATAAGGAGTAGTAATTGAGGACATGCCCCCCAGCACCATGAACGCAGAAGAACGGACGCTTGGAACCACCAGGCTTAATGGGCACCAGTGATGTCCAGGGAGATGACCACCCTTCATCGCGGATTATATTTGCTAGTTCTCTAATCCTTGGTGCCTGAAATAAAGTTGATAGGGGTAGATTCTTGCCCGTGAGCTTTTCAATTTCGGCAAACAGCATCACCGCCAGCAGGGAATGTCCCCCCAGTTCAAAGAAATTATCATTAATGCTGATAGCACGAATCCCCAACACTTTTTCCCAAATCTTTGTTAGCTGCAATTCCAGTTCATCTTGAGGAGCCACAAAGCTTGCTGTTTTATCCTGGGGCTGTTCTGGGGCGGGTAAACTACGACGGTCTATTTTTCCGTTGGAAGTCAGGGGTAAATCCTCCAGCACCATCAAGACGGAGGGCACCATGTATTCGGGGAGCTTTTGCTTGAGGAATTGACGAACCTCAGCAGTAGAAATTGATGCCGAATCAGCTGTGAGGTATGCCACTAAGCTCTTAGTACCTGAAATATCATCGGTGGCAATAACTACAGCCTGTTTAATTTCGGGATGGGAATCGAGAACCGATTCGATTTCCCCCAACTCAATCCTAAATCCCCGCACCTTTACCTGGCTGTCAATCCGCCCTAAATATTCAATGTTGCCATCGGGTAGGTAGCGCCCTAAATCTCCTGTTTTATAAAGGCGATCGCCATTTCTCTCTTTACTGAGGGGGGATTGAGGGGGGATTGAAATAAATTTCTCAGCGGTAAATTCTGGTCGATTAAGATAGCCCCTGGCTACCCCAGCACCGCCGATATGGAGTTCTCCAGTAACCCCCACGGGCACAGGCTGAAGATGACGGTCTAAGACATAAAACTGGGTATTGGCAATGGGACGACCTATAGAGATTGACCCACCAGCTAATTCAACCTTAAATATTGATGACCAGATAGTGGTCTCCGTGGGACCATAAAGGTTCCAAAAGTCACGACCTCTGGGACTTAACTGATGAGCGAGTTCTAGGGGCAAAGTTTCACCCCCACAGAGTATTTTTAGCTGAGGGCTTTGTGTCCATCCTGCTGCTAATAGCAGCCTCCAAGTTATGGGCGTTCCCTGCATAATAGTTGCCTGAGATAGCTGGAGTGCTTTTAATAATTGAGCTCCATCGGCAGCAACTCTTTGACTCACTAGCTTCAACCGTGCCCCAGCTGTCAGGGGGGCGAATATTTCTAAGACAGAGATATCAAAGGAGATAGTTGTCACTGACAGCAGAGTATCTAGGGGGTTGATCTCCAGCTCAAGACTAATAGAGCTTAAGAAGTTAACTACGTTACGATGAGAAATTTGGACTCCTTTGGGCTTGCCAGTGGAACCAGAGGTATAGATAACGTAAGCTAGATTATCGGGCTGTAAATCACTGGCTGGATTTTCTCGATCTTCTGACTCAATTGTTTTGAGGATACTGGCAAGAGATACTACCTGCGCCGAAGATTGAGGGATTTTTCTCACTAACTCTGGTTGAGTCAACAGTATCGATGCTTGAGAATCTGATAATACCTGGGATAGTCGCTCTTGCTCATAACTAGGATCTAATGGAATATAGGCACCCCCAGCCTTAAGAATTCCCAGTAAGCCAATTACCATTTCTAGCGATCGCTCGACGCAAATTGCCACCAGAGTTTCAGGTTTTACCCCTAATTTTTGTAAGTAATGTGCCAATCGATTAGCATGGATATTTAATTCTCGATAAGTTAACTGTTGGGCTTCAAAGACTATGGCTAGGGCATCTGGGGTTTTTGCTGCCTGTGATTCAAATAGCTGGTGGATACATTTATCCTGAGGATAATCTGCCTTAGTATTATTCCACTTGACTAATAACTGCTGTGATTCCGCTGCTGTTAATAAAGGCAGTTCTGAAATGGGTCTTTCAGGATGGGGGATAATCCCTGCTAACAAAGTTTCAAAATGAATCGTCATCCTTTTAATAGTGTCAGCCGCAAACAAGTCGCTGTTGTATTGCCAAAAACCCCCCAATCCTTGTTCCGTTTCTTCCAGGGAGAGGGTCAAATCAAATTGAGCTGTAATTTGCTCCAAAGGTAAGGGATTAATCCTGAGATGAGAGGTTTCTTGGGTAGTGACCGTTCCATTCTGGAGAATTAACATCACCTGGAACAGGGGGTTATAGCTCAGACTACGTTCTGGCTGGAGTACTTCCACCAGCTGATCGAACTGGAGTTCTGAGTGAGTATAAGCGTCTAGGGTAGTTTGTCTTACCCGCTGCAACAATTCCTCAAAACTGGGGTTCCCCTCTAGGTTAGTCCTTAAGACCAAGGTGTTAACGAAAAAGCCGATCAAAGGCTCAATCTCCCTGCGGTTACGGTTAGCGATGGGGGAGCCAATGGCAATATCTTGAGCATTGCTATAGCGAGATAATAAAATTGCAAAGCAAGCCAGCAGGGTCATAAATAAAGTTACCCCAGACTTCTGGCTCAGAATTTGCAGTTTGGCGGTTAACTCTGAATCGAGATTAAATCTCTCAACACCCCCATGGAAGCTTTGGACTGCTGGACGGGATTGATCCGTGGGTAATTCTAATAAGGGAGGCAGTCCCGCTAGCTGTTTCTGCCAGTAATCTAACTGGGTCTGATAAATTTCTCCCTTTAAATACTCCCGTTGCCAATGGGCAAAATCACAGTATTGAATTGATAGTTCTGGTAGTGGAGATGGTTGTCCGTTGACAATGGCAGTATAAATACTAGACAGTTCCTTGGTAAAAATTTCTAATGACCAAGCATCAGCAACTATATGGTGGATAGTAACCAGCAGTATCTGAGTGCTGGTAGTTTGCTGGAATAGAGTAGTACGTAACAGAGCCTCTTGAGTTAGCTCAAAAGGACGCTTGATTTCTGTCTGCATCAAGTCTGACAACTCATTGGAGCGTTGGGATGTAGACAAAGAACGTAAATCAATTACTTTTAGGGAAATGTCTCTGGTAGGGTGAACAACCTGGGTGGGGATATTATCGATTAGCTGAAAATTAGTCCGCAATATTTGATGACGGCGAACAATTTCGACAATGGCTCCTTTTAGAGCCTTGATCTGCAATTCTCCCTTAATTTCTAAAGCTAGAGGAATGTTGTAGGCAGAGCTATTTGGTTCTAGTTGATATAAAAACCAAAGCCGTTTTTGAGTCAGGGATAGGGGGATTTTTGACTGACGAGGGGTCGGTAGTATCGGAGTTGCTGCATGATCAGGACTGGTAATTTCAATCTGTTTAGCTAGGGCTGCAATCGTTGGGAAGGCAAACAAACTGGAGATTGATAATTCAACTTCCAGGGTTTCTCGAATACGAGACATAACTTTGGTGGCTAGTAGGGAATGTCCTCCTAAATCAAAGAAGTTATCTGTGACGCTCACTGTCTCTAGCTTTAGTACTTCACTCCAGATTGTGGCTAGCTGCTTTTCGGTAACAGTTCGAGCCTGAGATAAGGGTTGACTATCTGGCTTAAGCTCTCGCAAAGATAAGGCACGACGGTCTACTTTTCCGTTTGGGTTGAGGGGAAACTGCTCAACAAAGATAAAACGGTTAGGAATCATGTATTGAGGCAAAGTTTGCTCCAAAAAGCCTCGTAGTTCTTTGGATGTGGGGGATTGATTTTGGGAGATTAAATAGGCAACTAATTGTTTTTCTGTTGAGGTATTTTCTTTAGCTATTACTACACAAGCAGCTATTGCTAGATGTAGATTTAAGCTGGACTCAATCTCACCCAGCTCAATTCGCATACCGCGAATTTGGACTTGATTATCATCCCTTCCCAGCATTTGTAGATTGCCTTGAGGCGTCAGGCGACCAATATCTCCTGTGCGATAAAAACGATCGCCATCAAGCAAAATATAACTAGCTTGGGTACGATAGGGTAAATTTAAATAGCCTTGGCTAATTCCTGACCCAGAAAAATAAATTTCACCTTTCACTCCCACAGGAACAGCTCTTTGATACCGATCTAAAACCCTTAACTGAACATTATTAAAAGGTTTTCCCACCAGGGTTTGCTCAATCTCGGTATCTTTGGGCACTAAATAAGTGCAGCCCATGCAGCTAATTTCACTTGAGCCATAAACTGCATACACCTCTGCCTGAGTGAAGATGCGATTTAGGCGGTTAAGTATGGGGGCAGGAATCATGTCTCCACCAGTAGCAGCGTGCTTTACATGACTAAATCTATCTGAGCTGTAGTTTTCCTGCTCTAGAAAATCCAGTAAGACCTTTAAAACGCTGGGAACAAGATGAAAAAAGTTTGTCCTCTCTATGGCTTCTGCCAATAATTTTGGCTCTAGTAACTGCTCAAGGGTGATCATGTTTACCTGTCCACCGCAAACCAGAGGCATCAAGAGCATTAAGAGACTAATACTAAAGGTATGTCTGGTAGCCGAGAGAAAACTATCATCGGCACCAAAACGATATTTCTCTTGAGCTGTAAAAATATAGTGAATCAGATTGCCATGGGAGGAAACTACTCCTTTTGGAGTTCCCGTGGTGCCAGAAGTAAAAAATATGTGGGAAATGCTGTCGGGAGAGGCAGAATAGTTAAGATTTGAGCTTTTAAATTTAGATAGGTTGATCGCCGATAGGTCGATGATATTAGTCTTAAGGTTATTATTAATTTCCATCAGGCGATCGCTCGTACCAAGAATAGCTGCGGGGTCAAGCTGCTGCACCAGAGCGGTAATTCTGCCTAAAGGATACTCGATATCTATCGGCACATAAACAGCATTGATTTTATGAATTGCCAGGATAGAAATCAGAATTTCCGTTCCCGCCTCAACAAATACTCCCACACAGTCTTGCGATCGCACATTTTGTTCGATCAGATAACGGGCTAGCTGATTAGCTCTACAATTAAGCTCATCATAACTGATTTGCTGTGTCCCAAAAGTAATAGCTATTGAATCTGGCGACTTCTCGGCATACCGTTCAAAATGACCATGTACAGGAAGAGTACCGTAATCCCTCCTGGGAGTTTGCCAGGTATTATGCTGTAATGTTACATCTGCATCGGAGGTAAGACTCAAAAGTCCTAAATTGCTGTTATGGTTGCCGTGAATATTCTGGATTA
The DNA here is from genome assembly GCA_038524995.1 of Cyanobacteria bacterium J06621_8. Lineage (GTDB taxonomy): Bacteria > Cyanobacteriota > Cyanobacteriia > Cyanobacteriales > Xenococcaceae > Waterburya. The sequence goes on along the minus strand of JBCBIE010000017.1, from coordinate 32,822 downwards.
AAATATCGAAATGGCGTATAAAATCAGTAATAAAGTTTTTATTAAATAAGGTCTTGTCATAAGCAAGATAGGCATTACTTTTACCATCAAGCAATAAGCACATTTCACTAGTTATTAGATAGTTTTGAGTTAGATATGCTCTACTTTCAGGAGAAATTTCTCTAACAAAATATGCCAATCCATAACTAGCATTAGCGTTTTGGATACAGTTGACAAAATTATGGTCATAATTAAATTTATAGTCGGCTAATTTACTGGCAGATGCCAACAATTCACTAAAGTAGCTTTTCTCAGTTAAATTACAAGCTAGATTAAGCCGATATATTTTTTCATCTATCTGATATTGACAGAGCTTAAACTGTTCTTGACTAGTGTATTTATAGAGTAAAATGCTGAATAAACTTAAGGCAACTCCAGCAATTTCTGAAGTCGAAAATCTCTTGATAAATTGAAACAGACCATGTTCAACAGGAAATTTAATAATGTTATTTGCTTCCTTTTCTTCCCCAAAAGCCACCCTGGAAAGGGAGGGGTTAGCATAGCTCGCCAACTCGTCTAAAGATATGGCAGTAAAGCTTTCTGTCTTAATCAACTCAGTGAGAACACCACGGCGAACTTGATCCAGTTCAATTGATTCAAATAAAGCCTGAAAATTACCTTCTCCAAAGCCTTGATTGCCCTTTCTTTCGATAAATTCAAAAAAGATTGGTCCAATACTCTCCTTGGTAAAAATTTGAAGTAGTATCTTATCCTGCTGTGGTTCACTATCGATTAAAATTTTTAAACTTTTAAGTTTAGCTACATTTTCTTGGTGGTTAGGAATACGTTTATCGAGCAAATCGTAATAGGTATTGGGAGTATCTTGAAACTTAATTCCCTGGTGTTTGATTTTACCTACCACGGAATAAATATTCTGACATCCCAAGGCAATATGTTGAATACCTTCGCCATTATATCTTTGGAGAAATTCAGCAACTTGTGAAACATCATCTTGAGATTCATTGATGGGAATCCGAATTTTGCCACAGGGGCTAACTAAAGCTTTACTGCGTAACCCTGTTTGTTGACCTTTGATATCGAAAAAACGAATTTCTTGAAAATTAAAAATATCCCCATAGAATTTAGCCCAGAATTCCATGTTGCCCCTAGACACATTATGGGTAATATGGTCGATACAGGTCACTTGGGATTTAAGTGCCTGAATTTCTGACCTAGCATTAAAAAAGCTGGCAAAAAACTGCTTAGAAGTATGGGAGTCTAGCAGATAGATTTTAGAGCCGCCGATTCCCTCAATTGCAGGTAATTCATAGTCAGAACAGATAACCGCTTTGGCTCCTCGTCTTACTGCTTCTTGGACAGCAAAATTAGAATCTTCGACTCTAAAGCAAACACCACACACGATAGAGCCATGAATATGCTCAAAAGATGAGGCATCAGTCTCTGCTGCTGCATTGACTATAAATTTTACCTCCCCCTGCTGTAGTAAAAATATACTTTTACTATGATGACGACCGATTAATATAAATCCAAACTTAATAAAAATATCAAGGACTTTCTGTGGTGATTTGGTTGCAAACTCGATAAAGCCAAAGCCATCGGTTTGCAGTGGATTTTTACTATTAATCCACCTCCGTTTCAAGTCATTTACCACCATTTAATTTGAGCTGTTTAATTTATTAATCAAGTTAAGTAGAAATTATAGTAGTTGTAAATAAAAATTGAGTCCTTTTGTACACTCACTGTATGTGGGGGCGTTAACTATACCCTCAAAACTTAATTGAAAATACTATATCTTAGTTAAGAATTTGTTAATCAATCTGGTTAAAGTTGGCAATTTTTTGTCGTTTTCCCCCGATAAAAATGTAGATCCAGATTCAGGCAAAGCCATCAGTCGATTCAGTAATTTGCTAAGTATATTATTTTTCCTCCGCACGATCTAGGGAAGCTTCTAGCTGTTGAGCCAGACTTTGAACAAATGGCTCTACCAGGATGCCTCGGAAATATGCGGGAATCTCATGAAATTCGATGCCTCCCTTCGCCAGACCTGACCAACCAATACGGCTATCGTAGTCAGAATCATTAAGTTTACGAGTCTGAAAGATGGTCAAACGCCCAGAGTATTCTTGAGGAACATGTTCCATAATCAGGCGATCGTGTAGCTCATGAAGGGATGCTAGGGGAAGCATCTGCCCCTCAGCTTTGAATCGTGTTTGCAGCCGACGCTGCGCCCATCTCAGCCTTTCTCGCATAAAGGTTAGCTTGTCTTGGGGTTTGAGTAGGGAGAGATTGCCCCAGTGATAGCCAATATCTAGGATGATAAATTTAGCTTTAGCATAAAGCTTTTCTGGTAATGAGTTAACGGCAAAGGGATGTTTGCTAACTGCCCAATTGAAGGTATTAAACAATGCCAGTACCCCTACTTCCTGACCCTGTGCTTGGAGCTGTTGCGCCATTTCCCAAGCAATATTACCTCCGCCACAGTAGCCACCGATACAGTAGGGTCCTTCGGGCTGAAGTTCTCGCATTTCCTTGATGTAGTGAGCTGCCATTTCCTCAATGGAGGTGTGGAAAGGTAGTTCGCCGTCCAGCCCTTGAGCCTGTAGGGCATAAAATGGTCGTTCAGGACTCAGGTGTTGAGATAAAGAATAGTAGTTGAGAACATGACCACCAGCACCATGAACACAGAAGAAAGGTCGTTTAGAACCCCCTGGCTGGATTGGTACTAGGGAAGACCAAGAAGGTGCCCAGCCATCGTCGCGAATCAGGCTGGCAAGTTGTTTAATGGTGGGAGCTTGGAAAAGAGCAGCGAGGGGAAGCTTTTTGCTAGTTAGCTGCTCGATTTGGGCAAAGAGGAGAATTGCCAGTAAGGAATGTCCTCCCAGGGCAAAGAAGTTATCCTGCACTCCTATGGGATGGATGCCTAAAACCTTTTCCCAAACCTGCTTTAGCTGAAGCTCTAATTCATCTTGAGGAGCTATAAAGCTCTCTCCTGCCTCTACCTTGGATTGACTGGGGGCTGGTAGACTGCGGCGATCAACTTTCCCGTTAGGGGTTAGGGGAAGATTATCTAGCAATACAAAAGCCGAGGGCACCATATATTCTGGCAGCTTTTCCCTTAGTGATTGGCGCAGGGGAGCTTCTGTTAGGGAATCAGATGCAGGCACTAGGTAGGCGACGATTCGCTTATCTCCTGGGGAGTCTTCCCGCGCAATGACCACTGCTTGTTGGACTTTCTCGAAGGAAGATAGAAGAGATTCAATTTCTCCTAATTCGATACGAAAGCCACGAATCTTGACTTGATTATCGATTCTGCCTAAACACTCTAAATTGCCGTCCCTCAGATAACGGACTAAATCTCCTGTCTTATAGAGACGGGCATTAAGGGTTTCATGCCAAATAAATTTCTCGGCAGTTAATTCTGGTCGATTAAAGTAGCCCCTAGCAACGCCAGCGCCACCGATGTGGAGTTCTCCTGGAACTCCGATGGGGACTGGCTGATTATTTTGATCTAAGACGTACACCTGAGTGTTGGCGATGGGACGACCGATTTTGATGGGAACATCGCTAGGTTTAACCCTGCTTTTGGTTGACCAAACGGTAGTTTCCGTTGGTCCATAGGGATTCCATAAAGAGCCGCACTTATCCTGTAATTGATCTGCTAACTCCCTGTCCCAGGATTCTCCGCCACAGAATACTCTGAGCTGTTCGCTTTTTTGCCATCCAGCAGCTAGCAATAACCTCCAGGTTACGGGAGTTCCCTGCATTAAGGTAACCTGATGCTTATTGATATTTTCTAGAAGTTCAGCTCCATTAGCAGCAGCTTGACGACTTACGATTAGCAATTTTGCCCCAGCGATTAGGGGAATAAATATTTCTAACACCGACATGTCGAAAGAGATATTGGTAGCCGAGAGGATAGTGTCTTCAGGGGTTACCCCAGGATCACGTTGAAAAGAGCTGACTAAATTGACTACGTTTCGATGGCAGATTTGTACCCCCTTGGGTCTTCCTGTGGAGCCAGAAGTATAAATAATGTAGGCTAAGTTATCAGGCTTAACCTCAATGTTGCTCAAGGGGATTTCCTCTGTCTCAGGGCTATTAGCTTGCTCATTACCTTCGAGATAGATCACATTAGCCTTGTGTTGCGGTAGCCCAGATGCGATCGCCTGTTGAGAAACTAGGAACTTAACCTGAGAGTCTTCCAGCACTAGAGAGATTCTGGACTGGGGATAGTTGGGGTCAATGGGCAGATATGCCCCCCCTGCTTTAAGAATTCCCAGTAGCGCAATCATCATTTCTGGCGATCGCTCGATGCAGACTCCCACTAAGGTTTCAGGCTTGACTCCCAGTTCAACTAGCTGACTTGCTAGCTGGTTAGCCCGAGCATTTACCTGGCGATAGGTTAGCTTCTGCTCCTCAAAAATAATTGCTACGGCGTTGGGGGTACGTGCCACCTGCTCTTCAAATAGCTGATGCAGACACTTATCAGCGGGATAATCTACCTCGGTATCATTCCATTCCTCTAATAGCTGGTGTTTTTCCTGGGCACTTAAAATCGATAGTTCGCCAATAGGTCGCTCAGGGGCAGTTATAATGTCACCCAGTAAAGCTTCAAAGTTAGCCGCCATGCCCTCAATGGTGTCACCATAGAACATATCAGTGTTGTATCTCCAGGTGCAGTCTAAGGAGTTTTCCCGATCAAGGATGGTTAAAATTAGGTCTAAGTCGGCTCCCCGCTGCTCAATGGCAATATCGTCCAGAATTAACTGCTTCCGAGCTATGTCTGCCGCTCCAGATTCACTGGGGCGAGAGCGATCCCAAATCAGGTCTACCTGAAAGATTGGAGATCTGCTGGGATCTCGCTTAGGCTGCAATTTTTCTACTAAGAGGGGAAACGGCAAGTCCTGATGATCTAAGGCTTCTAGGAGAGTGCGGCGAACCTGGGGCAACAGCTCGGCAAAGGTGGGATTTCCGCCCAAATTGCCTCGGATAACCACGGAGTTAACAAAGTAGCCGACAATTTTCTCTAGCTCAGGGTCGTTCCTTCCCGCCATGGGACAGCCTAGTAATATTTCTGACTGGGCTGTATAGCGAGATAAGAAAATCTGAAAAGCTGTTAAAACAAAGGTATAAGGAGTTGCCCCCATTTGTTTGGCTAGATTTCTAATGCCTTGGGATATTTCGGGGCTAAAGCTAAAGTAGTGACAGGCACCATTATAGGTTTGCACTGGGGGGCGGGGCTGGTCTAGAGGCAGGTTGATTACTGGCAAGTTACCTGCCAATTCCTGTTGCCAATATTCCCAATGTTTTTCAATCTCAGGGCTGTTAAGTTGCTCCTGCTCCTGCTCAACAAAGTGTTGATAGTTTTTAGTTAGGGTAGGTAGAGCAACTGGATTTCCTCCCTGGATACTTTGATAAATTAAACAAAGCTCATCCATCAAAATATCGAAAGACCAAAAATCAACGGCGATATGGTGTGCTACCAACAGCAAAATACATTCGCGCTCCTCTGGTGAATCTGTTGGGGCATTCCGCTCTAGTACATGGGCTCTAATAATATCTCCCTGTTCCAGCTTAAAAGGAAGATCGGCATTTTCGGCTAGCCACTGGTCTAAATATTCCTGGCTCAGGTCTGAGGTTTGAGTTACCTGAAACTGCACTGGCACATCTTGACAGACTTCCTGTACGGTTTGCCCTTGCTCCGTGCGGTAAACAGTGTGGAGACTGGGATGACGAGCAACCAGTTTACTAAACGCCTGTCGTAGGAGGGAAATATCGGTATCAGGCTGGAGTCGCACCGCATACTCAAGATTATATGCCGTGCTTTCTGGTGCCAGTTGGTACAAAAACCATAAAGCCTGCTGTCCCACGGAAAGGGGGTACGGTTGATCTGGCTCGCTATTTTGCCCTAGGAAGTCTAAAATCTCTGATTTATACTGCTTAATTTGACCAAGAATTTCTGGCGTTAAGACCTCTTTCTTGCCCCGATAGCGGAGTTTTTCTCCTTCTACCCACAATTCAATTTCCTGACTACGCAGGTTTTGCAGAAAATCCTTGATATGTTGATTATCAACTGTATTCATCATGATTTAATTGCCTTTGAATTATTAAAAAATTTTAGATATGGCTAGCTTTTTATAATGCTTGAGTAACTCTCTTAGAGTTACTAATTAGTTAGATTTCTCCTTCAATCACGTCGGAATCATCGTCTGGCAAAACATCAGTCTGGTTTAATTTCTGGTTTAATTGTTGGTTAAAGAGCTGCTGTAAACTATTGACCGAACCCTTCTCCACAAACTGGCTAATAAGTATGTTGACTCCCAAATCGGTTTTAAATAAATTTCTCAACTGAACAGCCATTAGGGAATCCAGCCCTATATTAGTGAGTTCTTGTTGAGGATCTAGCTTTTTTACCTTAATTCCTAAAGCTTTGGCAACTCGCTCTCTGATATAAGTCAGCAGTAGTGGATCAAGCTCACCTACAGTCGCCTGCTTAATTTCTTGAACCAGATTTTGTGTTTCTGTCGCAGCTTCTACGGGACTGGCTAACTGCTCTAAAAAGGGCGTTACGTTATTTAATAAAAATCCTTGGCAATACTCTCTCCAGTCAATTGGTACGACCCCTACTTGGGACTCCGATTGAGTCCATAAGCGCTCCAGGGCATCTAATGCCAAACTAGGTTCGATAGATTTTATTCCTGGGATGTCGATTTGCAGATTGGCGGTCATGCCGATATTGCGCCAGCCACTCCAGTTGATGGTTAATCCAGTCAGTCCTAAACTATGACGATAGTGGGTTAGAGCATCAAGAAAGCTATTAGCGGCAATATAGTTAGTTTGTCCTAAAGAACCGAGTAAGGAAGCCACAGAAGAAAACATGATCAAGAAATCTAGAGACTTATCTAAAGTCAAGGTGTGTAGGTTCCAGGCTCCCTGAACTTTAGGTGCCATAACCTGCGCCATGGGCGACCAAGAAAGCTTTTGTAAAGCCCCGTCATCTAACACCCCTGCGGCATGAACGATTCCAGCTAAGGGGGGCATCGTAGATTCAATTTCTTTAAGGACTCTGGCGATCGCATCAGCATCAGTTACATCTGCTTGGGCTACCATAACCTGAACTCCAGCCGCCTCAAGCTCGGCAATTTTTTGCTTGGTAGGGGCTACGGGTTGGCTCCGCCCCAACAATACTAGATGTTTGGCTCCTTTCTCCACTAGCCAACCAGCGACAGCTAAACCTAAACCCTTCAAGCCTCCCGTAACTAAGTATGTCCGCTCTGCTTGTACAAGATTATGGGTCTGATTCTTAGCTGCGGGCAGTTCCTTATTTACTAACCTCGGAACATAACGCTGGCGATCGCGCCAGGCTATCTGATTTTCAGGACTATTGGCGCAGATTTCGGCAAAAATAGCTGAAGCGGAATCATTAATTGATTCATGAGCTAGATCCATTAGAACGCAATTTAGCTCAGGGTGCTCTAGGCTAATTGCCTTTCCCATACCCCACAGGGGCGCTTGGGATAATCCTGGTAGGCTATCTCCTGGAACTGCCCCCTGGGTGCCCCTGGTTACTAGCCACAGAGAGCAAGCATCAGACAGACCAGCAGGCACTAGATATTGGAGTAAATTTAGAGTACTGCGACAGCCCAAGATAGAAGCATCGGTTAAATCTTGGAGGCTCATTACCGATGTTGCTACTGCATCTAAACTCCAGAGATGAACGATGCCTATCCTGTCCGAACTTTTTACGTCTAGCTGTTGCAGCAGTTGTTTAAAGTCTTCGGGAGTATTGGGGTTAATCTGAAACTCTGACGGGGATATTTGCTGATATTGCTGACCAGGAAAGACTAAAGTGGTAGTTTTACCCTGATTTAGCAGTCTCATTGCTAAATTGTGCCCTATTCCTTGACCATCAGCAAAAATAAGCCATTTATCTGCTTTTAGCTGATTATCCTGAGTATTTAACGGCTGCCGCTGCCATTGAATCTTGTAAAACCAATCGTCAATATTCTCAGCTTCCTTGGTTTCTAGCTTCCCTAATTTTGCCAACAGCTTGGGTAGTAATTCCAGCTCTTCGAGAGAAAACTTACCAGTTTTTTCGAGCTTCCTAACTAAAGTAGCGGGATCTTCCAACCCTAGCTGGCTAAGGCTGTTTTGCGGTTCAACCCAGTATCTCTCTCTCTGCCAGGGATAGGTGGGTAGTGCCAGGCGATCGCGTTTTTCCTGCTGATAGAAGCCTGACCAGTCTACTGCTACCCCTGCCTGCCAAAGCTGCCCCAGGGTATTGAGCAGGAATGCCAGATCTGAGGTTTGCTCTTTAGGATGGCGGATGGAGGAAAGGACAATTTGCCCCTCTGCCTGTTTCAGTGCCAAGGACTTAAGCATTCTTCCTGCCCCTACTTCTAATAAAATGCGATCGCTTTTTTCTAATAATTCTTTGACCCCCTCCGCAAACTGCACTGTCGAGCGGAGATGCATAACCCAGTAGTCGGGGCTAGTTGCCGCTTCAGCAGTAATCCAGGTACCGCTAACGTTGGAGATATAGGGTAGCTGTGGTGGATTTAGGGTAACCTGACTAACTTGCTCCCTAAAGGCTTCTAAGATCGGCTCCATCATTGAGGAATGGAAGGCGTGGGAGGTGTGGAGGGGACGACAATCGATTTCTTTGCTGGTTAGCTGTTGCTTAAATGCCTCAACTGCTTCAGAGGTGCCTGAGACGACACAGCTATCGGGAGCGTTAACCACCGCTAAATCAAGCTGGTTAGGCAGCAGGGCTTTAACTTCAGCTTCGGGTAAGAACACCGCCAGCATTGAACCCTTGGGCAGTTCCTGCATTAGTCTGCCCCTTTCGGCAACCAGCATTAGGGCATCCTCTAGGCTAAATACACCCCCTAGACATGCCGCTACATATTCACCAATACTATGACCGATAGCTGCTTCTGGCTGGATGCCCCAGGACATCCAGAGACGAGCCAGGGCGTATTCAATGACAAATAATGCTGGCTGGGTTAAGCGGGTTTCTGTTAGCTGTTGCGTGGCTGTATCTAGCTGTTCTGTTTGGGGATAGATTATATCCCGCAAATATAAGCCTAATTTGAGTTTAAGCACCTCACAGCAGTAGTCGATCTGCTCCCTAAATAAAGGTTCTGACTGATAGAGTTCTCTCCCCATGTTGGGGTACTGCGACCCTTGTCCCGAAAACATAAACGTCACCGTTCGCTTTTTACAGGGTAGAGGTTCAGAAAAATCCTGACTTTCTAATTCGGCGATCGCCTCAGAGGTGTTTTGACAGACTACCATCCGCCGCAGATTAAAATCCCGCCGACCTACCTGTAGGGTGTACGCTACGTCCGCTAAGTTTAAATCGGGATGCTGGGTAAGGTGCTGTGCCAAATTTTCTGTCGCAGCGGTTAAAGCCGCATCATTTTTTGCTGAAAGCAGCAATAGCTGCCAGGGACGTGTTGGGCTGGCTGGCTCTAGGTTTGGGGCTTCTTCTAAAACTACGTGGGCGTTAGTACCGCCGATACCGAAGGAGCTAACGCCCGCCCTGCGTGATATGCCGTTGGTTTTCCAGGGCTTAAGCTCAGTATTGACGTAAAAAGGACTATTATTAAAATCGATCTGAGGGTTGGGCTGCTGGTAATTAATGCTAGGGGGCAGTTCCCGATGCTTTAGCGCCAGCACGGTTTTAATTAGACCAATCACCCCTGAAGCCCGATTGAGATGCCCAATATTACCCTTGATCGAACCAATGGCGCAAAATCCCCGCTGGTCGGTACTGTTGCGGAATACCTTCGTCAGTGCTGCAATTTCGATCGGGTCACCCACCGCCGTCCCCGTACCGTGATTTTCAATATAGGTAATGGTTTCAGGGTCGATTTCGGCAATTGACTGTGCTTCGGCGATCGCCTCTACCTGACCATCGACGCTGGGGGCAGTGTAGCCCACCTTTGCTGCGCCGTCGTTGTTGATTGCCGAACCTCTAATTACCGCCAGAATCGGGTCGCGAGCGGCGATCGCATCTTCTAGACGTTTCAGCGCCACGACCCCAACCCCACTGCCAAAAATCGTACCCTGTGCCTCAGCGTCAAAGGGACGACAGTGACCATCTGGGGAAGCGATGCTGTCTTCCTGGTGGAAATAGCCGACGGTTTGGGGAATGGAAATGGTGGCTCCTCCCGCTAACGCCAGATCACACTCACGGTCTAGCAATCCCTGACAGGCGATGTGTACTGAAACCAGGGAAGTAGAACAGGCGGTATTAATACACACAGAGGGTCCTGTTAAGTTTAGCTTGTAGGAAATCCGCGTCGGGACAAAATCTTTGTCGTTAGCAATCTCAATTTGTAGCTCTCCCGTAGACTTAATGAACCCAGGATTTTTTAAGAGGTTATGGTGTAAGTAAGTGCTTAGACTAGAACCGAGGTAAACCCCCACTCTACCGTCATAGTGTTCCGTGTCGTTGCCTGAACTTTCCAATGCTCCCCAGGCACATTCCAGTAAAAGACGATGTTGAGGATCCATTGCTTGAGCTTCCCGTGGGGGAATGCCAAAAAAGCCTGCATCAAAGAGAGCCACGTCTGACAGTATCGCCCCAGCTTTGACGTAGTTCGGATCTGCCAAAGTCTCCTCCGAAACCCCAGCAGCGATTAATTCTTGATCGCTAAAAAAGCTGATGGACTCTACCCCCTGGCGCAGATTGTGCCAAAATTGCTCGACGTTATCAGCACCAGGGAAACGACCATCCATGCCGATAATTGCGACCCCTTCTAGCTCCTGTTCTTCTAAATAGTTACTCACTTCATTTAACATTTATCATTTATCAGTTTTTAGAGGTTAGTAGTTAGTGGTTAGTAGGTAGTGGTTATAAATGCTCAATGCTTAAACTCGCGCGTTCCCTTGCGCCTGTCGGCGATGTTATGCCCTTGTGGTACGCGGGGTCGCTCGTCAATGTTCAATGCTCAATGTTAAATTCTTCCTCCTCGGCGTTGTCGGCGCTGTTTACGGGCGTTCTGTTTCTGTTTTGCCCGCTCTGAGACAGCCTGCAATGCTTGAGCTATTGACTCTTCTGTTTCCTGGTTGAGGTATCTTGCCTGAGTCTCAATCGTCGGATACTGATATAAATCCACTAGGGTAAGCTCACTATATTTTTCCTGTAGCTTACTGAGTACCCGCACCATTAGTAGGGAAGTACCCCCCAACTCAAAAAAGTTATCCTGAATGCCGATTTGCTCCATGGTTAATACTTCGCGCCAGATTTGCAACAGCCACTCTTCTCCTTGATTGCTGGCGGCGACAAACTGAGAAGCTAATTCTGGAGGACGAACTCGACGTTTGCCAGCTTCAATCAACTCTAGAATTTGTCGGGGCTGATATAGCTCAGTGGCAATTCGCATCATGCCCTTTAGCTGCTGGGGATTACGGCTAAGGACGGCACTACCTGTGGAAGATTGTTCGATAACTGCTGTTGTTTCGGGACTGTAAGTAACCCTAGCCCCCTGATCAGCAGATAATTTAAATTCCCAGCCTTGGTCTATTCTTTCTTTTGCAGTATTTTCAACGCTGTCAAGGAAATTAAGGGCTGGTTGATTTTTTGCCGTAGCCTGATAAATTAGCTCAATCTCTTCTAAGTCAAGCTTTTGAGCGATCGCACCTAGTTTAGCCAGCATTTGATGCTCAATACCTTTACCTAGCGCCCGACAGCTAAGGAGGAAACTATCAACCTGGAGTATGCTCTTTCGTATCACGTATAGTATCACCCCTACTAAACCATAATCCCCAAAGCGATCGCTGACTTCAACCACTAAACTTTCTAACTGACCTGAATCTAGTAATTGCTTAATTTCCCCCTCGCTCCGTCTAATAGTGGTGAAATTAAACTGATTGGTGCGCTGAGTAAGCTGTGCTACTCTAGCTAGCTGCGCTGCAACTGGGGGAGCAATCTTCACCTGGAGATTTAACCCCGCCAAGAAATCCTTAAAAGTTAGGGTTTCCTGACGGAAGCGAGTCCGCTCCACATTCTGCTGGTAAAGTGCTGTTCTCTGGCTATCTTCCTCGGTCTGCTGTAGCTGATCTAATGCCCAAATCTGGTCTAAAAATTGGGGGATTTGCTCCGTCTTGTCAGGCAGTTGCAGGGTGAGAACTTGAGGGCAGTTGACCCTAACCTCGGCACATTCGAGGGGATTGTCATCGATAAAGATAAAGCTGTCTAAACCTAGCTGAAGCTCTGCTGCCAGGGACTTAATATTCTCTGATTTAGCCTGCCAGTTGATGCGCCACTGTACTAAATGCTTCTTTTGCAGGGGCATTTGTTGATGATGGTCAAATACCTGCCAGACATCCCCTTCATTATTCTTACTGCACAAACAGAGCAACATTCCTGCTGCTGACTGTGCCACCATAAATTCCTGTAACTTCTGGAAGGGGGCATCGATAGTAACCCCTGCTGCCCCATCTTCACCACAGATACCGTTCCATAAAGTGCGATCGCAATCAAGAACAATAACCTTATAAGGCGTGCTTTTGAGTGCCCGTATCTTACGGGCGATCGCCGTTCCTAAAGCGGTATAGTACTCTGGGGTATAGGGCACGCTCCCAGTAAGATCTCCCCGATAGTCGTAATAATCAGCAACGGGATACTTAGCAGTGATTTCCTCAGACCTCAATAATACATGAACATCCCTCAAGTCATTGAGATAGTCTGCTAATCTGTTTTCCGTTGCCTGATAAAAGCTGTTCAGTTCGGGATCTTCTTTAATCTTAGGAGAAGGAGGGCATAAACCGACTAAATAAGGTGTCGCTGAAGATTCGCTAGCGGTTACTAACGCCTGTCCCAATTCTTTAACCTTTTGCTCTATGCCAGCATAACGTGCCTGGAAGTTTGCTGAAGTCTGATTGGCTGCATTTTCAGGGCGAATCGCGTAAATGTTGTAAAGCCCTGAACCCTGGAGCAGATTTTCTTCCACCACGGTTAATTGAAAACCCCGATCTTGCAGCATTTGCTTAACCTGGTTGATGGTACTCCCTTCTTGATCGTGGACTTCCACTACCATCTGCTGAATTAACTCCCAGTGATGCTCTTTAATCCCCTGCAAGACGGGTAATTCACTCTTTTCCGCATCCAGCTTAAGAAGGTCGATCCGCTGAATATTATGTTCTTCAATAATGCTAGAAAGGGTTCGTAACTGCGCCTGGAAGCTTTCTACCTCTAACCTCCCTGGCATAAATTCATCGGCAAGCCGCTCTAATTCCTCTCCCTCCCCTGCATTAACCTGCTGTAACATATTGAGGATTACGGCACGAATCGCCTGTTCGTCTGACTCGCGCTCTGCATGAAACCCAGAAAATACCGAGGAGTTGGGATAAAAGGTAAAGGTTTCTGATTTATCCTCTCCAGATAGTCCGCAGTTAAATAGGTGAGCATTCTGACAATAAAGCTCGGCATTACTTTTCAACCTAGCGAAAGCATGGGGAGATGGTTCAAAGGAGTAAATAGTGGCGTTAGGGCACTGCTGCTGGACAAACAGGGTAAATAGTCCAATATTTGCTCCAATATCAACCACGCAGGCATCATCACTAAATACTATGCCGTGTCTGGCGTAAACCCGATCAACAAATAATTCTTGATAAAGATACTCTGTTTCGTATTGATTGAGGTGAGCCACCTCAATTTTGTTGGGCAAAGTATGAACAGGCAAGTCACCTAAGATATTTTGTTTTGCCGAACTATCAACTAGTAGCTTGAGCTGGCTTCTCTCTGTTAACCAGTCCTCTAGCCGCAATAAAACTAAATTAACCCCATCTCGATTCTGCGATAAAAGACTGCTAGGATTCAGCAATTCCTGAAATATCTGATTATAGTCAGCAAACTTAATTTTGCTTTTGATTCCTAGCTTCTGCATCCAAAAATTGAGAGAATCGGCAACTGGTTCAGCAGTAAAAGATGCGGCGATCGCAATTCTTTGTTGGGGTTGCAGCGAATATAGCAGCGCTTCCTGACTCGCACGCTCTACGGCTACCCCTTTTAGTTCTACTAAACAGTGACCCTGAGCATCCAGTAAAGATAGATTTGCCTGTAAGATTCTGCTATCTTTTGTCAAATCAGAAGTAATTTCAGCATAGCTCCAGCAAGCTTGATTAATCTCTGGATAACGGTGAATAATTATCTGTTCCATCGCTACTGGTAGATAGGTATCTTCTCCTGTAGCTTCTGGCAAAGCACCCCACAAAACCTGTAAACAGCTATCCAACAATACTGGATGTAATAAATAATTATTTGGTTCATCAAGCTTAGTTGAATCTAGATAAACCTGACCCAGAGCCGATGTTCCTTCTTTATATAACTTTTTTATTATTTGAAAGCGATCGCCATACTGTATATTGCGCCGACTACAGCCTTGATAAAAATCTGATACAGAAACCTGCTGCGATCGCGCAATTTTTGACTCAGTTATTAACTGAATTGGCTGCTGTCGAGACTTCTTAAGGACAATTTTTCCCGAAGCGTATAAATTATTTGTACTCTGGTGGACTGCTGCTTGATCTTTCTCTAGACCCCTTTCTGAGCTATAGATTTTCCATGTAAATACCTTTTCATCTCTCTGCAAAAAATCAACCCACAGCACAATATCCCTATCTTGCGGAATAATTAATGACTGATGAACCACAAATTTTTCTATCTCTAATTCCCTAGTTTGAGATAATTTCTTGACTGCATTTAAAGCCAAATTTATATAACCAGTTGCAGGGAAAATAGCAGTTTTATCAACTTGATGATCCTGCCAAAAAGAAGCAGAACTCAGGCTTATTTGAGACTCAACTTTCATTTCTATTAAATTTATTTTTATTAAACTGTTTTTTGTGTAAATTGTGCTTGACTTTTGCTTGATCGATGACCCAAATCACCAGCTCTTACAGGATTGCAATCTTAATATTTTCAAGTAAACTTGACTAAAAACAACTGTCTTTGGAATAAAACGTTATCTGTATTACTTTATTGGTAAATATTTGGTAAATGGATATTGTATTTTTAAGCTGGCTTGGCTAATATATTTTGTTAAATAGGATTAGCATAGCACTATTTTCAATGATTGCAACATCAAAGTACGTACATAGCGTTACTAGAAATCACCATATCGCTAAGTACTTAGTTTTGAGCTGACGGCTAATGGCTAATAGCAATTGAGACCGAAGGGAATCCTTTAGGACAAACAAGGTAGTACCTTAACTTTTCTCCATTGGCTAATGGCTTTCTAAAAACCGAAATGTATCTCACCAAAATGAAATTGCTATATGCTAGCTACTTAATTTTTATGCCTAATTTTTGATGGTTATTGTGGAACAGTCGGGTAACTTTTTTGGATACTGAATTACCTAGCTGATCAAAAGCGAGTATCTCATCACCAGTTTCCAAGTTTTTAATTGGTTTTTCTGTGCCATCACTCATGACAATTGATGTCCCAGCATTAGAACGAAAAGGATTGAGGGGGATATAATCAGAACGAAAGTAAAAAGTACTATTACTGATATTTTCCATGATGTTCCTGATCGACTCTCGGTCTGTAGCGTTTACATTCTTGAGAGATTGACCAAAATCAATAATAGTAGCTAAAATTTCACGAAAATTCCGAGTGAGGAGAGTGAGCAGACGCTCATTGTTTAATAACTTGTCAAAATTATCAATAATACATATTAAATCATCAAGAGCCTGAATTTCTCCTAAGCTAGCAATATCTTCTAAAATTACTTCATCAATTAGCCTGCCAAGTGCTTGTATATTAGCAATTATATAGCTCATCAACTGCGATCGCGATAAGGTCTTGGCTTCAATAATTTCGTCAATTCCATAAAAATTAGCATCATCAGCCCAAGTATCCCAAAATTCGTTAGTCCAGGCTATTTTAGCAATTGAAAATTTTTCGGTAAAAAGATTGTAATGATATGCCGCGATTAAATCTCTATCTAGAGGGGTGTTCCAGTTACGATTGCGGTGTTGAATATCTGCTGCAATTAAAGAGGATGTAATCTCTTTGGAGAGTTCTGAATTGATTTCTCTGCCTAATTGATTAACTTTGATCTTCCAATTAAGATTGGCAATAATTCCAACAATACCATCATTGATAGCTGCCTCATAAGCACGTAATCCATAGCGGTCTCCAGTAAATTCAAATACCTTGAGATAATAATTAGGATTATTATTGTTGGCTAATAAATTTAATTCTTTGATTTGTGCTGGAGTTGGGGTTTTATCAGCTATATCCATAGATCAAATATTTTTGCCATCATTAATTAATATCTTTATAACGTACTCTTAGCAAAAAATATTCTGGAATGGTAAAATACTTTACCTTAAATACTCATTTATTATAGTTTTTTATTGCAAAAATCTTGATGAAAAACAAAAATCTATTTATGTTTAATATAATTGCTACCTTGTTGATTAGCATGGGTTTTTATATTAGCCAGAACACTCATTCACTCAAGATTCAAGCACAAGAGTCAGCATCTACCTGCGGTTATCGTGTGGTGCAAACCTATCCCCACGACTCTCAAGCCTTTACTCAGGGTCTAATTTTCCATCAGGGTGAACTCTATGAAAGTACGGGATTGCGGGGTAGATCTTCTTTACGACGGGTGGAGTTAGCCACAGGTCAAGTCCTACAGATTAGCAGATTGCCAGATCACTATTTTGGCGAAGGTCTAACCCTGTGGCAAGACCGCTTAATTCAGCTTACCTGGACATCTCAGACAGGGTTTATTTACGATCGCGAAACCTTTCAACAACTAGGGACTTTCCGCTATCCTACTCAAGGTTGGGGCTTAACCCATAATGGTCAGGAATTAATCATGAGCGATGGTACGGATACACTATATTTTCTCAATCCAGAAACCTTTGCGGAAACGAGGCGGATTCAGGTTAAGGATCATCAACAGCCAATTGATCAGCTTAATGAATTAGAGTATGTCCAGGGAGAAATCTTGGCTAATGTCTGGATGAGCGATCGCATTGCTAGAATTTCTTCTGAGACAGGAGAAGTATTAGGATGGCTCGATCTCAGCGGCATTATTAATCCACGACCCAGTACTCAAACTGGTGCAGTACTCAACGGAATTGCCTACGATGAAGAGGGCGATCGATTATTTGTCACGGGTAAGCTTTGGTCGAAACTGTTTGAGATTGAAATAAAGGGGCTTTGCCCCAGCTATAAGCTTTAAGCCTGGTTGACTGACAAAAGATAGAGAGAAAAGTCTAGAAGTATCGTAAATCAAAGAATTAGAGAGTTGACAAAGGTGAGAGAGACTTCGCATCTTGGAATTAGATACCACTCATAATTTCAGAATAAGGAATGTTGCAAGTTCAAAAAGAACTGCAAGAATCCCAAATTAAATTACAACAGATACAAGCAAAACAGTCTGAAGAAATTCAGCAATTACTTGACCAGGGAAGGTTACAGGATAAAAGAATTCAGCAATTAATCGGCTACTCTATTTCTCAGGCGGGAGATGTTATCAATGTTCAAATGTCTCTAAGAGATATTTACGCCAGATTGAGTAAGCTCGAAGATCAGCAAAACGAGAGCTAATTTAAAGCCGCTAAACTACTAATCCCAGGTGCGGGACTGCAACTTATCCCTATTAAGCACAAACGGGTCAGGATGTTGATCATCAAGACAATATATGATCTTGAGCAATGGCGATTAAATAATAAACCTCTAAAAATAATTAGATAAAAAGTCCTTAAGATCCAAATTCTGCTCTACGATATCTGCCACAATATTCAAAGTAGACTCCCTCTGATCGCGGTAGTTAGAAATCCCTGTTGGCAGAGAAGCCATACCCCTTTGCTTCCGTAACTGATTAATCCAAGAACGTCTCCAGGCACCGTTATCGAATAAGCCATGAATATAGCAACCCCAGATCGACTGACTCTTATCGACTAATCCCAAACCAGGATCTTTAAAAATAGGTTGAAAATCGTCGGCATTTTCGCGGAGACGACGACTCAAACGACTCCGCCCCTGATGTATTTCATAGCCATCTACGGGTAATCCTGGTTGAGGGAATTGGGAAGTTACCTGTCTTTGCCGTGCTACTTTGTTGTGAGAGAGGACTGTCGTAATAGGCAGGAGGTTTAAACCGTTAAATTCTCCACTCTGTCCCTCAAATCCTTCTGGATCGACAATTCGTTGACCCAAAATTTGATATCCGCCGCAAATCCCCAGTACAGTACCTCCCGCAGCAGCATAGTTTTTGATTTGTTCCGCCATTCCGCTTTGTTCCATCGCTAGTAAATCGGAAATTGTAGTTTTGGTGCCAGGAAGAATTACTGCATCAGGATGACCTAAACTATCTTGAATATCAATATAGTTCACGCTGACGCTAGACTCAGCCTCCAAAGGATCAAAATCAGTAAAATTGGCAATTCTCGGCAGTCTAACGACGTTAATCTGAATATCTTGACTACTGCGGCGACGATTTCTTTCCAGGAGATCGAGGGAATCTTCTGCGGGAAACTGATGATGACTCCAGGGAATTACCCCTAATACAGGAACTTTGGTCTTCTCTTCTAACCATTGGATGCCCGAATCCAGCAGTGCTTTGTCTCCACGAAACTTGTTGATTACTACTCCTTTGACCAGCGATCGCTCTTTGGGATCTAATAATTCTAAAGTACCAACCACATGAGCAAATGCTCCGCCTCGTTCAATATCAACCACTAAAATTGTAGGGGCATTAAGGTGCTTGGCTACCCGCATATTAGTCAAATCGCGATGTTTAAGATTAATTTCCGCAGGACTGCCAGCCCCCTCACAAACCACCATGTCAAATTCGAGAGAAAGACGATACAAAGATTCTTGAACTACTTCCCAGCCCAGGTCAAAATACTTTTCATAATATTCACTAGCCTGTACTGTACCTACCGCATTCCCCTTGATGATGATCTGCGAGGTCATATTCCCCTGGGGCTTGAGCAAAATGGGATTCATTTCTACCCGTGGAACAACCCCCGCCGCCCAAGCTTGAACTGCCTGGGCATGACCAATCTCCCCCCCAGTTGAGGTAACGTAGGCATTAAGCGCCATATTCTGACCTTTAAAAGGAGTAACACGCCAGCCATGTCTGGCTAAGATGCGGCATAATGCGGCAGTCAGAAAGGATTTTCCTGCATGAGATGTTGTCCCGACAACCATAATCGCTTTCATCATTCGCTCCTGTGGTGGAATACATACACTGTTATAACAGTAGTTCACTGCTGAAGGACAGTTTTAACCATCGATTAAGCCAGTTAGCTATTTGACTGACCGCAGAAGCTCTAGGAATCTCGTTAGCAGACTGCTCCCACTGCTCCACAATTTGTCTTCCCAGAGGAGTTAGGCGAAAACTGTCGGTTAAACCTTGACCATCAACTTCACGACGCAGCAGCCCCACATTAATTAACCAGACTAATTCTGCTTCTGTTTGTGGTTCCCTCATCGCTAGCCGAGCAAACCCCATTTCAATGCCTCGCTCTTCAGCAATCTGTTGAATCGGTACGCTTTGATTTCGCATCTGTTGAAATAGTTTCAGCCGAAAGGGAGAACAAGCCAAAGCAATCTGCGCTCTGCGGATAGTTTGAGGCGGATATTGAAAAGTTTGATCGGGCAAATTAGGATTCATGTTAACTAGAATACGATTTTAAATTTGGGCTTTTGATACATTTTGCCTCAGATCAATTGCCTAAAACCAGGCTGGCTAATAAATAGAGAGAGATTGCTCACCCTAGCTACTTTACTATTTTTTAGCTTAAATTCCTAAAATTACCTGGCAAAAATTTTAGGAAGATTAATAATGATTTCGTAAGTATGCATCACGTTGGCACAAAGCATTCATTGAGTAAAAGCATCAAAGATTTACGTTTACCGAGTATCGAGAAAAATGTTATCGGGTAAGAATACTCTTACCAAAGAAAATGTTATCTAAATTACATAGGTGCAAGCGGTCATTCCGCTCCAGTCTGGCTATATCACTAGTGAGTTCTCTGGTAGTAATTGGGGTGTCTAGCTCCCAGGTATCGTCTTCTCCATTGCAGGAGTTGGATGAAAATGTTACTCAGCAGCTAACCATCAAGGGAAAAGGTTCTCAGAAAGTAACAATGACTGGGACTTTTGAAACCACAGCAGCACCAACTTCGGGTAAGGCGAAAATTATTGAAGAAAATGGAGTGCGCTATCTGGAAATTAGTTCCAGCTTTAGCACAACTGAACAGGCTCCAGATCTCCATGTTCTGCTGGATACCGTCAGCCAACCACCTGAAGAGTATGATTCTTCTAACTCAGGTAGATATGTCAACTTAGGCAGCCTTCAGAATACGATGGGGGAGCAACGATACCCTATTCCTGACTCGGTTAATCTGGCTGATCAAAAGTCGGTAGTTGTCCATTGTCGTATGGCTAATAAAACAATGGGTTTTGCGTCTTTAGAAGAGAGTAAGACAGCTTTAGCTGAATAAACAGTGAAGTCAATTAATGAATGCTATTTCTTGCTGGATTTAATTCTAGTTGTTTACATACTGCGTTATCAGATGAAACGAAGTCTATTCAACTGATAACGTCTGTAAATTAGGTGTAAGGTTAAAGCAATGAAAAAATCTCTGGAAGTTTTGTCCAGTAAAGAAGCTCTGATCGCGAAAGCACTGACGATAGTTACCCAAAGGATAGAAGCGGCTGTTCAAGAGCGCGGCGGCTGCGCGATCGCTCTTGCTGGAGGTAGTACTCCTAAACCGCTTTATGCCGCGCTATCACAGCAGAATCTTCCCTGGTCAAAGATTCATATTTTTTGGGGCGACGAACGGTACGTGGACCCTGATAACCTCCAAAGCAATCAAAAAATGGCGGTTGAAGCTTGGCTGAATCAGGTAGATTTTCCCAAAGCTAACATCCATCCCATTCCTACAGCCGCAGAAAATCCTGTTCTGGATGCTTCAGCATATGAAGAGGAATTGCAGCGGGCATTTGGTACCGAGCAGCCGCGCTTTGATCTGATTTTGCTGGGAATCGGTAGTGATGGACACACGGCTTCCCTATTTCCCCACACTGAGGCTTTAAAAGTAGGCGATCGCCTGGTAACGGTGGGTAATAAGGATGGTGAACCACGTATCACTTTCACGGTTCCTTTAATTAATAATGCCCGTAGCGTGATTTTCTTGGTAGCAGGAGCAGATAAACGCCAGGCGCTAGATCAGATATTAGCCCCCACGGCAGATGCTATGACATATCCTGCTCGCTTAGTGCAACCACACGCAGGGGAATTATTGATGCTCTTGGATGAAGCCGCTGGGGCGGAAATTGCCGTAGCTAGCTAGAGAACAGTTTGACTAATTAAGTCGGATTATTAGTGGTTTTAACCCAGTAAGTGTTTCGATGGGAAATTGCTACTGGGTTTAATTTGATCTTGGAACTTTAAGGTTAAGATTTTGCGGCACTCAAGGCTCAAAAATTAGCTTTGTCAATTTTTTAAGACTGAATTTAACTATCTGTTTTTATTAGTTTAAGACCTTGAACCAGCAACGCTCATATTAAATATTTGATGTTCTTGGTCACATTTGCCTCCTATTTCTCGACATTAACGCTCTCTGTCATTATTGCCACTCTAAAATTATGCTTAATAGGAAACAGCAAATTGCCATCCATAAGGATATTTCAGCTCAAAAGTATAAAATTTTGTTGATTGTTCGACCAAGTAAATTGGTTGACTTGATTAAGTTGGAATTATCCCATGAAGGATATGAAATTGAGCTGGCTTCTGATGGTATGTCGGGATTGGTTAAATTCAGAGAAATTAAACCGCAGCTAGTTATTTTAGACTGGGCGATCTCTAGCTTTTCAGCATCTGACATCTGTTATCGAATCTGTTCTAGTGATCATCAGGCATCAATTTTAGTGATTACTGATGGTCAAAATGTTAACGATTGTGTGGCGGCTTTGGATACTGGCGCTGATGATTCTATTGCCACTCCCTTTGCTATGAGCGAGTTTCTGGCTAGAATCCGCGCTAAATTTCGTAAGCATGGGACTCACAAGCCTAAAATATTGATGTTTGAAGATCTATGGCTCAATTCTTCAACCAGGGAAGTCTATCGTGGTGAACACTATATATATTTGACTACCACTGAATTTAACCTTCTAGAATACTTGCTGACCCATCCTCGACAGGTTTTAACCCGTACTCAAATTATCGAGAGCGTTTGGGGTTATGACTATACGGGAGATTCTAATATTATTGAAGTTTATGTTCGCTATCTGCGCCTTAAGCTGGAAAAATATAACGGCAAACGCCTAATCTATACTGTACGTAGTGTGGGCTATGCTTTGAGAGAATCTAGCTTTAATCAAAAGTAGCGTCGCATGCTGCCAATGCTGCCAAATTTTTAGTGGGTGATTGACTTTTTTGGAAAAAAGTGTAACTATAGATACAGAAATAAAAAACATTCGTTCATTCTTCAACCTGAAGAACGGAAGTAGGGGCAACCCGAAGGAACGCGTCTAACTAATTATTTAATTACATTAGAGGCGAAACTATGAAATTACAATATCGCGGCATCAGTTACGAGCAAACCTCAGCAGCACTGCCAGTAACCAACGGTCAAGTTAAAGGTAAATTCAGAGGTCAAAAGTGGACTAATCATAACTTGCAGCAGTCGGTTACTCTCAAGTCGTCAGGTGAGCGCCTGGTCTACCGTGGCGTAAAAGTCAAATAAAAGTCAACTCAATAATTTTCTTATAGTTTTAGAGCAGCCTGGTTACTCATTTAGTAGCCAGGCTGCTTAATTTGAGGCTGGCTAAATTTATTATGATTACTTATCCAAAAGTCTTAATTGATGACTAATACGAGAGTGAATAGTTTGTAGTTCTCTAAGGTTGGTTAATTTTGCTGAGTTAAAGCTGGCTTGAATGCGACGGAGGGTTTTTTCCAGCTGTTTAGCGAGCTGTAGAGCCTGTTCACTAACTTTATCCATCTGCTGTTGTTCATAACTTACCAATCCTCGACCACGTAAAATTTGAACCCCTACAGTTTCAATTCCTTCTTTAACGCTAAATTCTAATCGGAGTAAAATGCGCTCCTGTAGATAAAACCTTTCCAAAACTACTTTTTTAGGGTGAGATGCAGTAGCTTGGGGAAGCCTAGCCATCCTTTTGATTTCATCAATCAATGAACAAAAAATCGGGAGGGGAACTTCTTCTGTAGCAGACTGAGTTGATTCATCTTGATAGGCAATTATGCTGCCGCGATCGCTGTAGCGACTCAAACAAATATAATCAGTATGATGGCGAAATGCGTGCTCTAAAAGCTTGTGCCATGATAATTGAGGCGCTATTTCGGGTAAAAAATCTGTATTTTCAACAGTCTCTGATGGTTCCTTATTCAGGGTTTCGGCAATTAATTCCGATATTTGTGCTTCCCCAAAGGCAATTTCGGGTTCTTCTGCTGTTGATTGTGCCAAGAGTTCCGCTGGATTGCCGTCAATAATAGTGGGCTTATCATCAAGATGACGAGGCTTCTGTTGATTAAGAAATTCAGGAGGAATTTCAAATACAGTTGGAGTAGCATCCTTGTTTGTGTTTGCTGTCTTCGGAGTAGTAGGGGGAGTTAACTCTAAATCTTTGAGAAAGTCTAAGTCTGGCGGTAGTTCTGGGGCAGCAGGCTGCACCCCTGAAGATTCTCTTCCTGGGGAAATAATTGTGGGGGCAGCATCAGATAAGCGGCGACGATTATTGCTTTGGACAGGAGGGAAGTTAGGATCGATGATTGTTGGGTTATGATTTCTGTCCTTAGGCGCAGATTTGCTGGATTTCTGAGGATAGTTAGCAAGAATTATCAGATGAGTTTGAGGATCAATCAGCTGAATTTCTAGCTCATATTTAAATACCTTGGCGATTGAATTGATAAACTTTAGGGATTCTTGATTACTAGGGTCTAGCATTCCTATCGCCAAATTATTGCCAACTAACTTTAATGGTAAAACTTCGTAATGCTGACAGGAATCAAGGGGAAAAACTTGATCTATAAGCTGAAAAATTTCTTTACTATTAGCAAGACAATCAGCAAACACTGCTGTTTTGAAGTTACCAGAATTAGAAGGATTATTCATGGAAGAGAACCTATCTTGAGGATATATCTATTATTTGATAGCTAACCTGGGAGTTGATGAGTGGGTATGACTATTGATAATTGTCAATGGATAATTAAAATTTAATCGCATATTATTGATTGTTAACTTTTGGAAAATCCTCTCCAGTTTTAAGTTACCCAAATAAAGCAGCAAGATTAGCATTAGCTATGAGTTAATAGCTAAGAAATATTTTCGCCAGCTAATTTGACATCTAAGAGCGGGTTTTTTTTCACGAAAATCGGCAATACTAGCTTTCTCCAAATCTCAATATGTTTTAAAATAGCTCCTCTAAAGACTTTTGTAAAAATAGCTAAAAATGACAGATAAATCACCGATTCCCGTAGTAGTTAATGGTGCTTTGGGTCAGATGGGTCGTGAAGTGATCAAAGCTGTATCCCAAGCCGAGGACATGATGTTAGTTGGTGCCGTGGATCTTAACACTGAATACCTAGGTCAAGATATCGGCGAGGTGATCGGAATTGGTCCGTTGGAAGCACCGATACTCAATGATTTGCAGAGTGTACTAGTATTGGCGACTCAGGAAAAAGTACAGGGGGTCATGGTAGATTTTACCCATCCTGATAGCGTATACGAAAACACTCGCAGTGCGATCGCCTATGGAGTCCGCCCTGTGGTAGGGACAACGGGCTTAAATGATGAACAGTTACAGGATTTGAGAGATTTTGCGGAAAAAGCTAGCACTGGGACGCTAATTATTCCTAATTTTTCTATTGGCGTGATTTTACTACAGCAGGCAGCAATTACCGCCTCCCAGTACTTTGACCATGTAGAGATTATTGAGCTACATCACGATCGCAAAGCGGATGCTCCCAGCGGTACGGCAATTAAAACGGCGCAAATGCTGGCAGAAATGGGTAAATCCTTCAATCCCCCCAAGGTGGCTTCTCAAGAGACGATGCAGGGTGCGAGGGGGGCTAATGCCGACAGCAATATTCCCATTCACAGCGTACGACTACCTGGCTTACTTGCTCATCAAGAGGTTCTTTTTGGCGCACCAGGACAGCTTTATACCCTGCGCCACGACACCAGCGATCGCTCTTGCTATATGCCTGGAGTTTTACTGGCAATTCGTAAGGTAACTGACTTGACCTCTTTAGTTTATGGTTTAGAAAAAATACTATAGACTGAGAACCAAAAACTAAGAACTAAAAACTTATTTTCCAATGCTGACCCCCCTAACCAGAGAAAAAATGGAGCAATTAATCCCCCTAATTGCCACAGGTCAACAATATTCCTATTACTGGGGTAAATGGTCAGATGTTTTAAATCGGCTGTTGGTTTCTGTCGTGGGAATTGTCGTGGCTTTGATTCTGGAGGTAATAATTGGTGGTCAGGGTGATGCTCTCGTCTTAATTTTAGGGGGCATTGTTTCTCTTTACTGGCTATGGTTCCCCGTTTATCAGGCAAGTCGGCGCAATGCTGCTAATCGTCGTTTTAAGTACTCAGGTTTTTGGCGTGGTCGAGTGTTAGATGTGTTTCTGACGGAAGAGTTGATTGGGGAAACAGAAACCGTCAACCAGCAGGGAGAGTTGGTAATTATTGAAAACCGTGAGCGGTGGCTTAATCTAGTGTTGGGAGATCGCACAGGCTTTGAGGTTGAGGTTCAGGCTCCCCTACAGCGAATTTACAAAGGAATTAAACCTGGACAAACTGCGGAATTATTGGTCTTGTCAAATACTCTTGATCTCAGCCAGATTAATAAAATTTCCGATGCTTTTATCCCCGCCAAGAACCTCTGGGTGGGACAATACCCCTATCTGCAACGGGATGTTTTTCTGGAAGTTAGTCGCCAGCTAGGAGGAATTACCCCCCAGCGCATCCGCCGCCAGCCTAATCCACGCATCAAACGTCGCGATCGCTAATTGATATTTACTTCGTAAGTCTGGCTGGCTACGGTAACGCGATCGCCTGTAACTAGCTTACGCCCCCGCCTCAGTTCTGGTTCTCCATTTACCTCTACTAGTCCTTGTTTAATCATAATTTTTGCCTCGCCACCAGTTTGTGCCACCCCTTGCAGTTTAAGGAACTGATCTAGCTTGATCGGTGCTGATAGTGTGGAATCTGACCAGGTTGAATTTTGCATTATTTTAAGTGTCAAAGCATCAAAATATCTAGGTTGACTAATTAATTTTATTGGTAACAACCTACTTAGCAATTAAAGACTTATGAATAATAGTGTTACCCTTTTATTAGAGTCTAAGTGAAATCACGGATGAGTAATAATTAAAATTAAATTGTTAGTCTCAAAGCAACTATTGACTTTAATTCTTTTTGCTGCTGGAAGTCTTATAGTATGTCTCAAAAATTAACTAGCTTTCTTCGGTAGTCTGCTTCCCTGCAATATCTAATCAGGGCATTTAATGTTTATTGTGATGTTTCAATCTTATGGCTACTCTGTCTTTGGATAATAGTTTGCTTACTGTCATAATTATTTTCCGCGTCGAACCTCAACAACAGCAAGAGTTAATTGATGCTATTAAAGAGTTTTTATCCACGGTAACTCAACAGCCAGGCTTCGTTTCTGCTAATTTACATCGGAGTACTGATGGAGTTAAAGTTGCTAATTATGCTCAGTGGTCAAGCAAGTCTGACTTTGAAGCCTTTCGGAACAACAAAGCAGTTCAGCAACAGGCAGCAAGGCTGTTTGAATTTGATCAGCCCGATTCTCACGTATATGAAATAGTCACCTCTGCTTCTAAAGTAGGTACGCCAGAAATTAGAGAGGGAGGATATTTAACACACTTTGCTGAATTTAAGATGCCTTCTGCTAATCAACCGCGAATGGTTGAGTTGGCTAAAGAACATTTATCCCCCGCAATGGAACAACCAGGATTAATTTCAGCTACATTTCATCGTAGTCTTGATGGGACAAGAGTCATTAACTATGGACAATGGGATAACTCCGAAGCGATCGCCAATCTTACTCAACAGCCAGGATTTGGCAAAGAACAGCCCTATTGGTCAGGCATCGCTGAAAATGAATACCATCTTTATGAAGTGGTTTATACCGCAAATTCTGCGAACCATTAGGGACTGGCAGAGTGATGCTTCAGAGTTTAAATAGCTTCAATCCCAGCGATGCTTTTATCAGAAGTTCATCTAACAAGTTGCCAACTATTTATTATTCATTGATTAATTCTTAATTGAATTATGGCTAAACCAACAATCTTGACCGTCGATGATGACCTAGCAGTATTACAGGCAATTACTCGTGACCTCCGCAATCGCTATGGCGATCGCTTTCGCATTGTTCGCGCCAACTCTGGGGCATCGGCAATTGATACCCTAGAACAGCTCAAAGTGCGTAACGAGTCGGTAGCATTATTACTAACGGATCAGCGGATGCCTGGGATGAACGGGGTTGACTTTATTGAAAATGCTGCGCCGCTGTTTCCCCAAGCCAAGCGAGTGTTGTTAACGGCATATGCTGATACTAATGCCGCCATTAAAGCTATTAATACTGCCCGTCTGGATTATTATCTCCTCAAGCCTTGGGACCCACCAGAAGAAAAGCTTTACCCTGTTTTGGACGATCTTTTGGAGGATTGGTTAGCGCTGTACCGTCCTGCCTTTAAGGGGATTAGAGTGATTGGCGATCGCTGGTCGCCCTGTTCCCATAACGTTAAGGATTTTTTGACGCGGAATCAAGTCCCCTATCAGTGGCTAGATGTGGAAACTGAAGCAGAAGCAGAGCATTTAGTTGAATATATCTCTAAAAAAGATAAGCTAAAATTACCGCTGGTATTGTTTCCTGATGGCGATCGCCTAGAAGAACCTACTACTCTAGAGGTAGCTAGCAAGATAGGACTACAAACTCAGGCTGAAAAGCCTTTTTATGATCTAGTAATTATTGGGGGAGGTCCTGCGGGGTTAGCAGCGGCAGTCTATGGTGCTTCAGAAGGTTTGAGTACGGTGATGATCGAGCGTTCCGCACCTGGGGGACAGGCAGGTTCAAGCTCCCGCATTGAGAACTATCTGGGGTTTCCTGTAGGCTTGAGTGGAGATGATTTGGCACGAAGAGGGGTTACTCAGGCGAAGCGTTTTGGCGTGGAAATTTTGACTCCCCAAGAAGTTGTCAACGTAGCCTTAAATGAACCCTATCGGACGGTTACTCTAGCTGACGGAAGTGAGATTAGCTGTCACGCTATTTTGATTGCTACGGGGGTTAATTGGCGCAAGTTGAGTCTGCCTGGATGTAGTCGCCTGACGGGGAGAGGAGTGTACTATGGAGCCGCTAAGACTGAGGCAATCTCCTGTAAAAATGAGCATATTTATCTGATTGGTGGGGCAAATTCCGCAGGACAGGCGGCAATGTATTTTTCCCAGTATGCGGCTAAAGTGACGATGCTGGTGCGAGGGGAATCGCTCACTAAAAGCATGTCGCAATATTTGATTGAACAAATTGAGGCGACGAGTAATATTGAAGTGCGTACTCATGCTGAGGTGGTGGAAACCCACGGGGAGAAAAGTCTTCAGGAATTAACTATACTTTGCAATAAGTCAGGAGAAACTGAACAGGTCAAAGCTAATTATCTGTTTATCTTTATTGGGGCAAAGCCAATGAGCGATTGGCTGGAGGGGTTAGTAGCTAGGGATCAGTCGGGCTATATTTATGCGGGGACAGACCTTAAAAAATGTGCCAAGTTAAAAAGCTGGAATCGCGATCGCGACCCGTTTTTGTTGGAGACTAACGTGCCAGGAATCTTTGTGGCGGGGGATATTCGCTACAACTCCGTTAAGCGAGTGGCTTCGGCGGTGGGAGAAGGTTCAATCGCCATCATGTTTGTCCACCGTTATCTGGCGGAAATTGGAGCTTAGAGATCGTAGTTAGTGTATCTTCGGGTTGTGTTAATTAAACGGCTCGTAAGTAATAAGTAATGAGTAATAAAAGCTCTATGTGAGTTTTATCTTACTGAAGATGGTTGTAATTGGCTTATAAGTTGCTGAAAAACTTTGTCTGGGGAGAGTTCACCATTTATCTTTAATAGTTTCTGGCGGTATTCGTAATATTCTAGGATTGGCAGCGTGGAGTTACGGAAGTTTTGTAGTCGACGCTGAATAACTTCGGAGTTATCTTCTGCTAAATTGCGATTTAAAGCTCTGTGGGTCATAGTTGCTTCACTAACCTGAAGATAGATCGCCCAGTCTAGGGTTTGCTTGATTTTTTTGAGCAGAAAGTCTAATTCTTCTGCCTGAAATGCTGTGCGGGGATATCCTTCTAAAATCCATCCCTGACTGACATCTGGCTGCTGTAGTCGCTGTTGGATGAGCTGAATCATTAGCTGATCGGGGACTAGTTCCCCTTGCTCAACGTAGGCTTTAGCTTCTGTTCCTAATTCTGTTTCTGAGGCAATGCTGGCTCGCAGGATATCTCCTGTGGCAATATTCGGAATCTTAAGGCGATCGCATAATTTAGCGGTCTGTGTTCCTTTCCCTGAGCCTGTTCCCCCTAATACAATCAATCTCATTATTGTCTCCCATAAGCCTCAACTGCTGGCAACTCAGTTTTAACTTAGGATTGCTAATAATACCACTTACAGTCGCTTTGAATTGAATAGACTACTCTTAAAATTGGCTTATTCGTAGCCGTTAGCCGTTAGCCGTTAGCCGTTAGCCATTGGCTTTTTTACAATTTTTGAAACTTGATTTTAGTCTATGTATCTAAACTTCAAGTAATTAAATTCCAGTAGTTTAAAGCAATTGCGTCAATCATTATTACCATAATTCAACATCACAAGCCACAAGCCGACAATAGCACCTGTGGAACTGCACTACATTTTATATTGATTATCCAATATTGGATAATAGATGCTAGTCTAAAAGTAGATGGATAGTAATAATTGTGTAGTGTTCAGACAAGTCAATATTAATATGGCTACCAACGCTTCAAAAACCCAATGGCAATACTTGGAGATGCGCCCCGAATCACGGCGTAAGCAGCTTTACATAAAGGGTAGCAAGCTGACTGCTTTTACTGTATGGTCAGATATGCTTGTTAATGAAATGAGTCCTGAAGAGGTAGCGAATAGTAAATATTTACCAATAGCAGCAGTAAAAGAAGCGATCGTCTACTGTGAAGCTAATAAAGAACTGCTAGAACAAGAAGCAAAAGCAGAACGACTTTATTTAGAAGAGAGAGGAGTTATTCTTGAGCCTAAGATTACTCATTGATGAGGACTCCCAAGATAAAGTATTAATTAGATTGTTGCGAAAAGCAGGACATGATGTAATTACAGTCAAAGAAGCTGATTTAATGAATCAGCCAGATACAACGATTTTTTGCCATGGTATGGATGAAAATCGCATCGTATTAACTCGTAACTGTCAGGATTTCAAAGATCTTCATGAAGCTAATCCTAATCATCCTGGGATTTTAGCGGTTTACCAAGAAGCCAATTCTTGGAAAAACATGAGCTTTAAAATAATTGTGAAGGCGATATTCAATTTAGAAAATGCCAATGTTCCTATAGCTAATCAGTTCATTTCTCTGAATCATTGGAACTATTAAGCAATGAGCAATTACAAAAAATCTATTTACATTTTTCATTATAATTAGAGAAATATCTTCTATCGTAAAATTATTCAAACTTCATTATCAAAAATATTTAGCAGTCACAGAAATAATCTTCTAAAATTTGCCGATATCATTGAAAAAACTCAAATTTTCAAGAAATCATGTCAGAAAGAGGAAATTAGTTACTGGAAAAATCGTAATCTTAAATATGTTGCCTATCTAGTAATTGCATGGGATTTATTAGGATTTGCTCGCTACTTTCTGAAAACTCTGGTTTCTAATGCAATTAATGCGATCGCAACTCGAAGAATTTCCAGCTGAAAAATGACTAATACAGCAATATAATGGTCGTGCAGAATATGAACGACTGGAAATTGGGATGAGCCAGATAGCAGTAGAATCAATATTAGGTAGAGGAATTGAGATCGAGCGATCGCATGATACAGCCACTTTTATTTGGCAAAACTCAGACTGCTCATCAATCAAAGGGGAATTTGCTAATGATCTGCTGAAAAGTAAATCTCAATTAGATCTAAAATAAAGATGATAACTAACTACTAACCACTAACCACTAACAAAACAATTTCATTTACAGCAATTGTAATCATATCTTAAGCAAAAGTGACAACTAAAAATTAAAGGGCTAACATTACTTGGGCTTTCATCAAAGTAGAATTTTAATTGTTCTGCTAAAAAACTTCAGAATAGCTCAAATAGTTAATTTTAATTTTAGATTATGCTCAAAACTGAAGAACTAATAGAAATAAGTGCCAATAAATGGGGGCGAGGAGAGATTAAAGAAGCAATTGAGCTTTATGAAGAGATTATTAAAAATAATTCTGTTAATCTTCCACCATGGATATATTATCGCGTAGGAATTGCTTATCAGAAAGAGGGAGATTTAGAAAAAGCAATTCAATTATATAAAAAAGCCATTCAGTTAAAGCCAAAAAAAATAAACTGGAAATTCAGCTTAGTAGAATGTTACGAGAGACAAGGTAAGCTTGATGCTGCGATCGCAATTACGCAAAAAATAATTGACTTAAAGCCTCAGAGTTATCAAGCACATTTTACCTTAGGTCGGTTACAATTTTTACTCAACAATATACATCAAGCACTTGTTGCATTTGAAGCAGCTATATTAATTAATCCTCATCACTATAATGATCTAATTTATAGAAGAATCTTAAATTCAATTAAGAAGGAAGGTGATATAGATAACTATATTAATCGCTATCTTAATTTATCACGTCAATATTCTGATAATCCTGGATTCTTAATTATCTTGGGAGATATATTTTATTCTCAGGAGTATCCCCAAACAGCACTAAATTATTATTACCAAGCTCAAGAATTAGGATTGATCCAATCTTGGTTATTTCAAAGAATAGAAAAGATTTTTTTGGATTTAGAGCAAATTGAATCCATAGAAATAAAATTACAACAATTAGTCAAAGACTACCCTGATAAGCCCTTGGGGCTTGAGGGTTTAGCTAGAGTCGCAATGCGAACTAAACGATTTGATCTTGCAGTCAAACGATGGACAGAATTAATTGAACAATTTCCCCATAAAATAATTGCATATGAAGAAAAAGCCAAGGCTTTAAATGTCATGGGTCAAATTGACGAGGCTAAGGGAGTATTGCGAACATTAGCTACTAAGTATTCAGATAAACCTCACGGATTAAGAGGTTTAGGGGAGTTAGCGACCAAACAAAGGGAATGGAAAGAAGCTCTTGAATATTGGGATCTATGCCTTGCTCAATTTCCTCATCTTCCCAATACTGGGGTGAAAATTGAACGAGCTAATTGTTTAATCCAATTAGAAAGACAAGAAGAAGCAACAGCTATTTTTCAGGACATAGTTAAAAAGTATCCTTATAACTCTAATGCTTGGTTAGGATTAGCAAAAATAGCAAGAATTTCAATAAATTTAAAGCAAGCCCTAGAATATTGTAATTATATAGAAGAAAATTTTCCAAATTATAAAGAAGTTTATCGAGAGAAGCAAGAAATATTAATTGAAATGGGTAAATTCAAAGAGGCTAATCAAGCTTTTCTTAATTTACCTTTTCATAGCAGCAAAATTTATAAAAGTAAGAAACATTCAAAAGTTCCTCAGGAGTTAGTATTCCCTGAATT